>NZ_JBFAYO010000018.1:0-113531 GCF_040681325.1 Nocardia sp. NPDC051787 | reverse complement strand
AACCCGGCCGAGTTGATCCCAGGGGTGGCGAGCGCGGCTGAGCCGAGCGGGATGGAATCGACATCGAGAGCGGCGACCACCTTTTCCAGTTCTGCGGCGATCTTCGCACCGGACCCGGCGACCGCCGCGGCCACCTCGGCGGCCTTCTTGCGCGCGGCCTGGGCACGTTCGGCGCGGGCGCGGGTCTCCCGTTCCGCGCGTGCTGCCCGGCGCAGTGAATCCGCTTTACCGCGGACGGA
The DNA here is from genome assembly GCF_040681325.1 of Nocardia sp. NPDC051787. Classification (NCBI taxonomy): domain Bacteria; kingdom Bacillati; phylum Actinomycetota; class Actinomycetes; order Mycobacteriales; family Nocardiaceae; genus Nocardia; species Nocardia sp. NPDC051787. The sequence continues at coordinate 113,292 of NZ_JBFAYO010000018.1, read as the reverse complement.
TTCCGCGCGTTCTTCGGCGGTGCGCACGGCGAGCCTGGCTTCGACTTCCATGGCCCGCACCTCCGCCAGCGCGGCCGCCGCCTCCTCCCGCGCGCGACCCGCGGATTCGGTGCCCGCGGCGCCCGCGCCGTCGGAGTCGGCCCCGGACTGTTCGAGTTCCGCGTGCCGCAGGCGATCTTCCAGTTCGGCGAGCGCGGCGAGCGCCTCCTCCCGGCTCGTCTCCGCATCGGTGCGCTGGGCCAGCAGGCGCTCGCTGTCGGCATGTGCGGTGCGGGCGGTCTGGCCGAGCCTGCCGAGCCGCTCGTAGATCGCCACCAGCGCCTGGTCGGATTCGTGCAGGGCGAGCAGCGCCTGATCGACGGCGTCCTTGCGGTCGGCCTGCTCGTCCAGTGCGCCGGACAGCGCGGCCTCGAGTTCCTCGGCGCGCCGCTGCGCCGCGGCCAAGTCGGCGGTGGCCGCGTCGATGTCGGCTTGGATCTCCAGCTGGCTCGGCGCGCGATCGGAACCACCCAGCAGCCAGCCGTTTCCGGCGAGATCGCCGTCCCGGGTGACCACGCGCACCTCGGGCCGGGCCGCGACCACCGCCCTGGCGGTGGGCAGATCGTCGACCACGGCGATGTCAGCGGTCAACGCGGCCATCGCGGCGCGCACGCTGTCGGGGCAATCCACCACATCGATCAGCCATCGGGCGTTGCCGGGCAGTGCGCCGAGGGACGGACGATCGGCCTGCGCAGCGCCGAATACGACGGCGGCGCGTCCGGCGTCGGCGTCCTTGAGCGCGCTGATCGCGGCGTGCGCGGACTCGTCGGTGTCGGCGGCGATGGCGTCGGCGAGCGGACCCAGCGCGGCCGCGACCGCCGCCTCGTAGCCACCGTGCACGCGCAACAGCGCCGAGAGCGGGCCGAGCAATCCTTGTTCCCGGTGCTCCACCAGCCACGCCCCACCGTCACGCCGGGCCAGGTTCATGCCGAGCGCTTCGATCCGCGCGCTCAGCGACGCCACCCGCTTGCTCGCGTCACGGTCCTGTTCGCGCAGTTCGGTGACGCGCTGATCGGCCAGTTCCAGCGCCTGCACCGCATGCTCGTGCTGAGCGTCCAAGCCCACCTCGCCCGCGTCCAGTTCGGCGAGCTCGGCCTGCACCGTGTCGAATTCGGCCTGCGCGGTCTCACCGCGATGCCGGGCCTCGGCGATGGCGGCGGAGAGCCTGGCGATCTCCGCGTCCACCGACTGGGCCCTTGCGCGCAGGGTGTCGACCTTGCCCGACAGCCTGGCCAGTCCTTCACGCCGGTCGGCGATCGCCCGCACGGCGGCCAGATGTGCCTGCTCGGCGGCCTTGGCCGCGTGTTCGCGTTCGGCCAGCTGGTCCCTGGCCGCCTCCAGCGTCTCGGCGGCGATCTCGACCGCCTCGCGCAGCTCGGCCTCTTCGGCCTCCACCCGCTCGGCCTCGGCTTCCAGCTGCTCGGGGTCGCGACCGGTGCCGACCGGGACCGCCGTGTCCAGGTGACGCGCGCGGTCGCCCGCGATCCGGATGGTCGCGTTGACCCGCTCGGCCAGCGCGGAGAGCTGGAACCAGATCTGTGCGGCCGCCTCGGCACTCGGGGTCAGCCGGGACAGCTGGAATTCCTGCTCCGCCAGTGCCGCGTTGGCGGCGTCCAGCTCGGATTGCACGGTGATCTGCTGCTCGCGGGCGTATGCCTCTTTGCTCTGCTGGCTTTCCAGTTCCCGGCGGCGGGTGACCAGGTCGTCCGCGGCCAGGCGAAGCCGGGCGTCGCGCAGATCGGCTTGGACGGTCTGCGCCCTGCGGGCCACCTCCGCCTGTCTGCCCAGCGGTTTGAGCTGGCGGCGCAGCTCGGTGGTGAGGTCGGTCAGGCGCGCCAGGTTGGCCTGCATGGCCTCGAGCTTGCGGACCGCCTTTTCCTTGCGCTTGCGGTGCTTGAGCACACCGGCGGCCTCTTCGATGAACGCGCGGCGGTCCTCCGGGCGCGATTCCAGGATCGCCGACAGCTGGCCCTGGCCGACGATGACGTGCATCTCGCGGCCGATGCCGGAGTCGCTGAGCAGTTCCTGCACGTCCATCAGGCGGCAGGAGTTGCCGTTGATCTCGTATTCGCCCGCGCCGTCGCGGAACATCCGCCGGGTGATGGACACCTCGGCGTAGTCGATCGGCAGCGCGCCGTCGGAGTTGTCGATCGTCAATGTGACCTCGGCACGGCCGAGCGGGGCGCGTCCCGCGGTGCCCGCGAAGATCACGTCCTGCATCTTGCCGCCCCGCAGCGCCTTCGCGCCCTGCTCGCCCATGACCCAGGTGAGCGCGTCGACGACGTTCGATTTGCCCGATCCGTTCGGACCGACCACACACGTGATGCCCGGCTCCAACCGCAGCGTCGTCGCGGACGCGAAGGACTTGAAGCCCTTCAACGTCAGGCTCTTCAAGTGCAAATTCGACGACCTTTCCGTTTTCCACCCGGCCCGCGGCCTGCCTGTGCTCGGCAGCGCATCGGCGACCAGTCATCGTATTCCGTCGCGTGCCGGAGCTTCCCTGGGCCCGACAGCGTGCGGCCGAGTAGCGGTTCGGCACTCCCAGTAGGTTATCGACTCGCCCGGGGATTCCGCGCATGCGATATGCCCCAGGGTTGCCGGGACTTCCTGTATCGCTGTCTACCGCGCTCGATCGTCCCGCGCAACGCGAGCATGACACATCACCGGGTCCTTTCCGCGCCGCGGCGCGGAAAGGACCCGGCGCGGTGGGCCCACCGGCCGCATATCCGAACCGGCCGCACCGCACCGCACCGAGCAGTCTCGAACTGGCACTGACGCCGCGCGGTCCCGCCACATACGATCCCTCTGATTCGCCAGCGGCACGTTCTGGAGCGCACCACCATGTCTGCCCCCTCAGCAGGGTCTCCCACGGCGTTCCGCCTTGCCCGCATCGCGGCGCTGGTGCTGGGCAGCCTGGTGTTTCTCCATGCCTGCGAGCGCAGCAAGAGCATGGTGCTCAGCGACGTGTGGGGGGAAGTCGTCGTCGCGGCCGTGTTCGTCGCGGCGGCACTGGTGGCGGCGTGGTTCGAAATCGAGCTGAGTGCGCAGGAGCGGGAGGGCGACGACGCGCGTCCCGGCGCCGAAAGCGGGTGGGATGACGACGCGGAGCAGGCCGCGGCTCCCATTCGTGGGAATTTTCCCCGGCGAGGCCGCCGATCCGGAGACGAGGAGTACCCGGAAGACGAGCCGGGTGAGCGCACCGGTCGCGCGGCGCGTCCGGTGCCCATGGCGCCGCCGGGAGCGGACGACCTGTCCGAACCCGCCGAATACTCCGCGCGTTCCGACCTCGTCGCCGGGATAGCGCGGACATTGCGGATCGGCCGCCCTGGCGCTGAGGACGAGCGGCCACTGCTGTCCACCTGGAACGCCGTGACGAAGTGGGCGCGGCGCGGCGATCCCGGCGAGGACGCCGACCTCGACGATGTCGACGATGTCGACGACCACGACGAGATCGAGCAGATCACGCGCACCGAAACGGGTGAACTCGTCGTCGAGTCGAGCAGGCGGACGATCCGCGTCAAGATCGGTCGTTCGGGTGACCTCGTGGTGCACGGCCGCGCGATCGTCGGTCCGCATCCGCGGTCGGAATGGAGGTGGACATTCCAACCCGACACGTTCCCCGGCATCCGCGCCGCGCTCGGTGACCGGCCCGGTGATCTGCTGGACCTGCTCGAGGAAACCATTCCGTGGCTGGACGCCGGTGCCCGCGACGACCCGGGCGCGTGGCTGCGAGCCCACGACCTTCCCGCGACCTATCGCGAGAAGGGCGTCAGCGCCTCCCATGTCACCCGGGAACTTCCCGTACTGCGGCCCGGGCCTGCGCCGTGGCCGGGCAAGCCGCCTCGGCAATCGCCGGAAGACACACCCCGCACCAGACACCCACGCACGACGGCCGCAGAGATGGCAGACGTCCGCGATGCCCATTTCCCCGCCCGCCGGGAAAGATCTTCGGCCCCTGCCCGAGCCGCCGAGCCTCTACCGTCCCGCCGAGAAAGCCGCTCGCCACGCGAGAGCGCCGCCGATCCGCGGGCCTCGTCCCGCCGCGCCGACGTCGATCGGCCATCCGCCTCCCGCCCCACGGAGCAACGGAAGCCGCGGTCCGGCAACGACGGACCGTCCCGCTCGGCGCGCCGCCACCGCGACAACCCCGATCCGGACCGGCACAGTGGCCCGTTTCCGCGAACCGCCGCGGAAGACCCCCACCTACCCTTGCGTCCCACCCCCGGGCGTCCCGAGCTGCCACGACGACGACGTCAGGAACCCGCCGACGAACCGCCCGCCGACCAGCGGTACGCCGGGCGCCACACCCCGCGGCCGAGTCCGGATCCACGATCCGGTTACGAGGCCGACGCGCACCCATCGCCTCCAGAATCCGGGCGCCAGCGCAACCCGTACGCGGCTACGGACTTCGAGTCGCGGCCGGGGCGACGCGCCCAGCCCGAGCGCCCGCGTCGCGACCAGGCCGCCGACCCACACCACGACCAACCTCCGCCGCGCCGCCGCAACGGCGAACAGCGGTCACGGCGCGATCGCCCCTCCCCGTCGCACGAGTCGACCTCGCGGCGCAGGTGGTAGCACCCGACATCGATACCGCCACCAGGTGATCCGATGGCGGCGCCGACACGCTCAGCCCGGTGCCACGTCACAGCCGGCTCGCCAGCCTGACCAAGCCGCCGAACGACCACGACGAACCTCTGCCCCGGGCACCTCGCGGCGTCGAACAATGCTCGCAGCGGGATCAGCCCAGTCGACCGCACGGCGCGGTGGTAGCTCACGAAATCGGCACCTTCACCGGATGTTCCGATGGACGGCGCCGATCCGGCTCAGCGCGCGCGGCGCCCGCAGCGACCGCTCTCGAAGCCGGTCAGCACGCGGAACGCGAGTACGGCACCCCACGGGCCGATCACCCAGATCGGCCAGAAGTACGTGACGGCACCGACGCCGAGCGAGATCGCGGCCCAGATCGCCAGCACGAGCACGCTGACGCCGAGCCACGTGCCGCCCTCGATGCGCTGCCAGATCGGGATGCGCGGCCGCGGGGTGGCCGGTTCGGCGGCGCCCTTGGCGAGTTCGGGCAGATCGGACAGCACCAGTCGTAGGTCGTCGCGGGTGGTGGTCGCGTACACCTGGGCGACGCGCTGGTCGTACTCGGCCGCGTCGATCCGCCCGTCCGCCATATGCCTGCCGAGCAGGCGCACCACGGTGTCGCGTTCGGCATCAGAGGCGCGGGTAGCGGTGGAGATGTCCATACCTGGTCCTATCGACGGTTCCACGGTCCATAGTGGAATGTTGGTTTCCAGCATAACCCTCCAAAGTGGAATGTCAACTCTTCTACTTCCGCTCGGAAAAGCGGGACTTCGCACGGCCCGGCGGTAGCGTTCGAGGCCTCGGGTACAGGAGCATGGACAGGTGTTCAGCTCGCGGGCCCGCCGAGCGGCCGGACCGCGTCATCGGTGAATTCCCTCAGGAGGCACAGATGTCGGAAACCGTGCGTGGGGTCGTGGCCCGGAGCAAAGGCGCGCAGGTCGAGCTCGTCGACGTGGTGATTCCCGATCCGGGACCGCACGATGTGGTGGTGCGGGTCCAGGCCTGCGGGGTGTGCCACACCGACCTGCACTACCGCGAAGGCGGGATCACCGACGACTTCCCCTTCCTGCTCGGCCATGAGGCGGCAGGCGTGGTGGAAACCGTTGGCGCCGCGGTCACCCACGTGGCGAAGGACGACTATGTGATCCTCAATTGGCGCGCCGTCTGCGGCGAGTGCCGGGCATGCAAGCGCGGCCGTCCCTGGTACTGCTTCGCCAGCCATAACGCCAGCAAGAAGATGACGCTCACCGACGGCACCGAACTGACCCCCGCCCTCGGTATCGGCGCGTTCGTGGACAAGACCCTGGTCCACGAAGGCCAGTGCACCGAGATCGACCCGGAAGCCGACCCGGCGGTGGCGGGGCTGCTGGGCTGCGGCGTGATGGCGGGACTGGGTGCGGCGATGCACACCGGCAACGTCTCACCCGGCGACACCGTCGCGGTGATCGGCTGCGGCGGCGTCGGGGACGCGGCGATCACCGGTGCGCGCCTGGCCGGAGCGAAGACCGTCATCGCGATCGACCGGGACGCCCGGAAGCTGTCCTGGGCCGGCGAATTCGGCGCCACCCACGCGGTCGACGCGACCACCGAGGACGTGGTCGGGAAGATCCAGGAGTACACCGGCGGATGGGGCGCCGACGTCGTCATCGACGCGGTCGGCCGGCCGGAGACCTGGAAGCAGGCGTTCTACGGCCGCGACCTGGCGGGCACGGTCGTCCTCGTCGGCGTGCCGACCCCGGACATGGTCATCGAGATGCCGCTGCTCGACCTGTTCTCCCGCGGCGGCGCGCTGAAATCCTCTTGGTACGGCGACTGTTTGCCGGAACGCGACTTCCCGGCCCTGATCGACCTGTACCGTCAGGGCCGCCTGCCGCTGGACCGCTTCGTCACCGAACGGATCGGACTCGACGAGGTGGAGCGGGCATTCGGCAAAATGCACACCGGCGACGTGCTGCGCTCGGTGGTGCTCTGGTGACCCGCCCACATCAGGGATGAAGCCGCCCTGGGCCGGACGCGTCGGCACGCCCGGCGGCAGGCAGACGATCACCCTCCGTACGGATAGCGGTGGTCCAACTCCACGTTCAGCTGAAGAACATGCACGCGCGGCTCGCCGAGGAACCGCAGCGTCCGCCCGCTGGTGTGCTCGTCCACCAGAGCGCGCACCTGCTCCGCGGAGACGCCGCGCGCCTTCGCGACACGAGCCACCTGGATGGCCGCGTACTCCGGGGAGATGTGCGGATCCAGCCCGCTGCCGCTCGCGGTGACGGCGTCGGCGGGCACCGCCGGGTCGGCGGGGGCATCACCGTGGATCGGCACGATGCGGCCGACCGAATAGTCCCGGCCGGGCTCGGCGCATTCGACCCGCACGCCGCGATAGGTGTGCAGGAACGGCTGCGCCGGGCACACCTCGTTCACGCTGACCACCTGCACCGGACGCGACACGTCTCCGTCGGCGTCACGTGGGCCGATCACCGAAAGCACCGCCCCCACACCATTTTTCGTGCAGAACGGACGGCTGCCGTCGACGCGCTCACGGTCGCCGGCCTGCTTGCTGCGGGTGCACACCTGAGTCAGCAGACTCTTGCGCGAGGCGGTGTCGACGATGTCCTCCGGGCCGAGGTTGCTCGCCGAGGTGGACAGCGGGTCGTACCCGGCGCCGGCGGCGGACGGACGGCTCTGGAAGTACTGCACCAGGGCGGCGCCATCGGCGTCGGTGAACGACTGCCCGATCAGGCTGGAACCCACGCTCGCCGCGTTCACGTCCAGGAGCGAGCCGTCCGCCTTTTCACGCAGACCGGGCAGCTGCGCGACCGCGAAGACCGCCAGTGGATAGACGATTCCGGTGATCGCCGTGAGCACGAGCAGCGCGCGCAGTGCGGCGACATGTTGCCGGAGCAAGGTCGAGAAGCGCATGTCAGGACATCCCAGGGAGGAATTGGACCGCGAGGTCGATGAGTTTGATGCCGAGGAACGGCGCGATGATGCCGCCGAGCCCGTACAGAGTCAGGTTGCGGGTCAACAGCTTCGAGGCGTTCGACGGCCGGTAGCGCACGCCGCGCAGGGCCAGCGGGATCAGCGCGACGATGACGACGGCGTTGAAGATCACCGCGGACAGGATGGCCGACTGCGGGCTGGCCAGCCGCATGACGTTGAGCAGGTCGAGGCCGGGAAACAGCGTCACGAACAGCGCGGGAATGATCGCGAAGTACTTGGCGATGTCGTTGGCGATGGAGAACGTGGTGAGCGCGCCGCGGGTGATGAGCAACTGCTTGCCGATCTCCACGATCTCGATCAACTTGGTCGGATCGGAGTCCAGATCGACCATGTTGCCCGCTTCTTTGGCCGCCGAGGTGCCGGTGTTCATCGCCACGCCCACGTCGGCCTGGGCCAGGGCGGGCGCGTCGTTGGTGCCGTCGCCGGTCATCGCGACGAGGCGTCCACCGTCCTGCTCTTTCTTGATCAGCGCCAGCTTGTCCTCCGGCGTGGCCTCGGCCAGGAAGTCATCGACTCCTGCTTCGTCGGCGATCGCCTTGGCGGTCAACGGATTGTCCCCGGTGATCATCACCGTGCGGATGCCCATGCGGCGCATTTCGTCGAACCGCTCCCGCATGCCGTGCTTCACCACGTCCTCGAGGTGGATCACGCCGAGCACCCGCGCTGCACCGTCGGCCACTCGGCCCACGACCAGCGGCGTGCCGCCCGCGGCGGAGATGCCGTCGACGGTCGCGCCGAGTTCGTCCGGCACCGCACCGCCCTCGGCGCGCACCCATTCGGTGACCGCGCTCGCCGCGCCCTTGCGCAGCTGGCGGCCGTCGAGGTCGACGCCCGACATGCGGGTCTGGGCGGTGAACTCGACCCAATGCGCGTGAGTCAGCTCGCCTCGCGTGCGCTCTCGCAGCCCGTGGGCCTGCTTGGCGTAGACGACGATGGAGCGGCCCTCCGGCGTCTCGTCGGCCAGGCTGGAAAGCTGTGCGGCATCGGCCAATTCGTCCTCGCTCACGCCGGGCACGGGGACGAAATCCGTGGCCTGGCGGTTGCCGAGGGTGATGGTGCCGGTCTTGTCCAGCAGCAGCGTGTTCACATCGCCAGCGGCCTCGACGGCACGGCCGGACATGGCGAGCACGTTGCGTTGCACGAGGCGGTCCATGCCCGCGATGCCGATGGCCGACAGCAGCGCGCCGATGGTCGTCGGGATCAGGCACACCAGCAGCGAGACCAGCACGATGCCGGTGACGCCGTGCACGTCCAGCGCCGAACTGTCCTGCACCCCGGGGTTGTTCGCCTTGCTGAAGATCGCCAGCGGCTGCACCGTGACGACGGCGAAGACGAAGATGATGGTCAGCGCCGCGAGCAGGATGTTCAGCGCGATCTCGTTCGGCGTCTTCTGCCTGCTCGCGCCCTCGACCAGGGCGATCATCTTGTCGATGAAGCTGCGGCCCGGCTCCTGGGTGATCCGCACGACGATCCGGTCCGACAGCACGGTGGTCCCGCCGGTCACCGCCGAACGGTCGCCGCCGGATTCCCGGATCACCGGCGCGGACTCGCCGGTGATGGCCGACTCGTCCACCGAGGCGATGCCATCCACCACGTCGCCGTCACCGGGGATGACCTCCCCCGCTTCGACCACCACGTGATCACCGGGCCGCAGTTCCGGTGCGGCGACCCGTTCTTCGACAACCCGCGCGCCCGGCGACCAGTCGGCCAGCCGCCGCGCGACCGTATCGGTCTTGGCCTTGCGCAGCGTGTCGGCCTGCGCCTTGCCCCGGCCCTCGGCGACGGCCTCGGCCAGGTTCGCGAAGATCACCGTGAGCCACAGCCATACGACGATGGCCCAGGCGAAGAAGCTCGGATCCGCCAGCGCCAGGATGGTCGACCACACCGCGCCGAGCTCGACGATCAGCATCACGGGGTTGCGCCACAGGGTGCGCGGATCGAGCTTGCGCACCGCGTCCGGCAACGAGGTCAGCAGCATCTTGGGGTCGAGCACCCCGCCTTGTACGCCCTTGCCCCGCCGCGGCCGCTGGGATTCGGCCTCCGCGGAGACGCTCTTCTCGATGACGGAACCGGACATGTCAGTGGATTCCTTCGGCGAGCGGCCCGAGCGCGAGCGCGGGCAGGAAGGTGAGCGCGACCAGGATCACCGTCACACCGACGACCATGCCGGCGAACTGCGGCCGGTGCGTCGGCAAGGTGCCGATCGACTCGGGAGTGGTGCCCTGCCGCGCCAGCGAACCGGCCAGCGCGAGCACGACGATGATCGGCAGGAAGCGGCCGAAGACCATGGCGAGGCCGAGCGCGGTGTTGTACCACTCGGTGTTGCCGGTCAGGCCCGCGAATGCCGAGCCGTTGTTGTTGGCCGCCGAGGTGAACGCGTACAGGACCTCCGACAGGCCGTGCGGCCCGGAGTTCAGCATGCTCGCCCGTTGCCCGGGCAGCGCCATCGCCGCGGCCGTGCCCACCAGGACGATCAGCGGGCTGATGAGGAAATACGAGGCGGCCAGCTTGATTTCGCGCGGCGTGATCTTCTTGCCGAGGTACTCGGGTGTGCGCCCGACCATCAGGCCCGCCACGAACACCGTGATGACGGCCAAGATCAGCATGCCGTACAGACCCGACCCCACACCGCCCGGCGCGACCTCGCCGAGCTGCATGTTGAACAACAGCATCGAGCCGCCGAGGCTGGTGTAGGAGTCGTGGAACGAGTCGACGGCGCCGGTCGAGGTCAGTGTGGTCGAGGCGGCGAAGGTAGCCGAATTCGGCACGCCGAAACGCTGTTCCACGCCCTCCATCGAGGCGCCGATCGCGGTCGGCACGGTCCCGTGGTGCTGGAGCTGGAACAGGTTGGTCAGTGTCACGCTGATCAGTGCGATCGTCCCCATCACCGCGACGATCGCGTAGCCCTGCTCGCGACTGCCCACCATCCGGCCGAAGGTGCGCGGCAGCGAAAAACTGATCACCAGCAGCAGGAAGATCTCCAGCCAGTTGGTCCAGCTGGTCGGATTCTCGAACGGGTGCGCGGAGTTGGCGTTGTAGAAGCCGCCGCCGTTGGTGCCCAGTTCCTTGATCACTTCTTGGCTGGCGACCGGTCCGCCGGTGATGGTCTGCGGAGCACCATTCAGGGTCTGCGCCACCTGATCGTGCAGGTGGAAGTTCTGGATCACGCCGCCCGCGACCAGCACGATCGCGAACCCGAACGCGATCGGCAGCAGGATGCGTAGCGTGCCGCGCACCAGGTCGACCCAGAAGTTGCCGAGGTCGCCGGTGTGCCTGCGGGCGAATCCGCGCACCAGCGCCACCGCCACCGCCATGCCGACCGCCGCGGAGACGAAGTTCTGCACCGCGAGCCCGGCCATCTGCACCAGGTGTCCCTGGGTCGATTCACCGGAGTAGTTCTGCCAGTTCGTGTTCGTCACGAAGCTGACCGCCGTGTTCCAGGCCAGCGCGGGCGTCATCTCGGTGGCCGGATCGTTCAGGTGCAGTGGCAGTTCGTCCTGTACCAGCTGGAAGAAGAACAGGAACAGGATGCCGATCGCCGAGAAGGCCAGCACGCTGCGGGCGTACACCGGCCAGGTCTGCTCGACCTCGGGTTGTGCGCCGATCGCGCGATACACCAGGCGCTCGACGCGAGAATGCTTGCGGCCGTTGTATACGCGATACATATAGTCGCCCAGCGGCACGTGCACCAGCGCGAGCGCCAGGATCAGGACGGCCACGAAGGCGATCCCCGCGGTTGTCGGGCTCACTCAGAACCTCTCGGGGAACAGCAACGCCGCGACCAGGTAGACCGCGACGCCGACAGCGAGTACCAGACCGATCAGGTTCGCGGTCACAGCTTCTCCATCCCGCGCTGGACCAGCCCCAACAGCGCGAACACCACGAGGGTGAGCGCCGTGAACACGACGACCGACATGACTCGTCAACCTCCATCCGCGCGCCGATGCTTCGGCGCATCAGAGCGAGTGAAGCGCCCGGACCGCTGTCCCGACCGCTTCCTGACGACTTCTTGACGCCCCTGCGCCCGGCATTTGCGGTTCATTGACACGCCGGACAGGGCCGCAAGTATCGCGTCAAAGTACGCGGCCGAATTGTCAACACACCGTAAAGATCGAGGTCGGCCTGCGACGAAGGTAGAAGACGAAGGTAGAAGTGGAGAACCGGCCAGGCGGAGGACACCCGCACGACCGGTGTCACCCGCCGGGAGGAAAGCGAGGATCGTCGTGTCGGCAGTCGCGGTTGTCGTCGGATTCGTCTGCTGCGCGCTGGTCATCCGCGCGCTCGGGGTACGCAAGCAGGCGCCGTGCCGACAGTCCGTCGTAGTCGAGAGGGAGGGTGCGCGGCGGTGACGCGCGCAGACCCGCGCAGGACGCCGGGATACCAGGCACAGCACACCGGATCGGCCGGGGGCTGCTGGGCCGGAGCGGCGCGGCGCGCGATGATGAACGCGTGAAGCGCGGTCAGTTGCGGATCTACCTCGGCGCCGCGCCGGGAGTCGGCAAGACCTACGCCATGCTGGGCGAGGCGCACCGACGGCTGGAGCGCGGCCGCGACGTGGTGGCCGCGGTGGTCGAAACGCACGGCAGGGAGAAGACCGCGCGGCTTCTGGAGGGCATCGAGCGCGTTCCGCCGAAGATGATCGAGTATCGCGGCGCCATCTTCCCCGAGCTCGATGTCGATGCGGTGCTGCGGCGGGCCCCCGCGGTGGTGCTGGTCGATGAGCTGGCACACACCAACGCGCCCGGCAGCAAGCACGAGAAGCGCTGGCAGGACGTGGCCGACCTGCTCGACGCGGGTATCGACGTGATCTCCACGGTCAACGTGCAGCACCTGGAGAGCCTCAACGACGTCGTGGAACAGATCACCGGCATCCAGCAGCGCGAGACCCTGCCGGACGCGGTGGTGCGCGGCGCGGACCAGGTGGAGCTGGTCGACATCACACCGGAAGCGCTGCGGCGCAGGCTTTCCCACGGCAACGTGTACGCCGCCGAGAAGATCGACGCTGCGCTGCGCAATTACTTCCGGGCGGGCAACCTCACCGCGCTGCGCGAACTGGCGCTGCTGTGGCTGGCCGACCAGGTCGACGCCGCGCTGGCCAAGTACCGGGCCGACCACAAGATCACCGAGCTGTGGGAAGCGCGCGAGCGCGTCGTGGTCGCGGTGACCGGCGGGCCCGAGTCGGAGACGATCGTGCGCAGGGCGAGCCGCATCGCCACCAAATCCAGCGCCGACCTGGTGGTCGTGCACGTGGTGCGCGGCGACGGCTTGGCCGGGGTCTCCACCGAGCGTCTGGCCCGGCTGCGTGAACTCGCGGCCAGCCTGGACGCCTCGCTGCACACCGTCACGGGCGACGATGTGCCCACCGCCCTGCTGGAATTCGCCCGCGAAGTGAATGCCACTCAGCTGGTGCTCGGCACGTCGCGGCGCTCGCGCTGGGCGCGGATGTTCGACGAGGGCATCGGCTCCACGGTGGTGCAGCTGTCCGGCAAGATCGACGTCCACATGGTGACGCACGAGGCGGCCCACCGCGGCTTCCGGCGTCCGGTGCCGCACCTGCGCCGCCCGGTCTCCGCGTGGCTGGCCGCGGTGCTCGTACCCGTCCTGGTGTGCGCGCTCAGCGCCGCGTACCTGGACGACGTGCTGGATCTCGGCGGGCTCAGCGCGGTGTTCGTGGTCGGCGTCGTCGCGGTGGCGTTGCTGGGCGGCGTCGTGCCCGCGTCGTTGTCGGCGCTGCTGTCCGGCCTGCTGTTGAACTGGTTCTTCGCACCGCCGCGCTACAGCCTGACCATCGCCGAGCCGAACAGCTTCATCACCGTCGTCGTGCTGCTCATCGTCGCCGTCGCGGTGGCGGCCCTGGTCGACCTGGCCACGAAGCGAACCAGACAGGCACGCAAGGCATCTCGGCAGGCCGAGCTGCTGACCATGTTCTCCGGCGCGATCCTGCACGGCGCGGACCTGCCCAAGCTGCTCGAGCAGATCAGGGAGACCTTCGCCCAGCGCGCGGTCGGTCTCGTATCGGGCGACCAGGTACTGGCCGAGGTCGGCGCCGATCCCCCGCGGCTGCCCTCCGCCGCGGACACCGTGGTGGAGGCTGGCGATGCCCATCATCTACTGCTGCTCGCGGGCCGACCACTGGCCGCGGCCGACCGCCCGGTGCTCAACGCGGTGGCCAACCAGGCCGTCGGGCTGGTGCGGCAGGCGCGCCTCGCCGAAGAGGCCGGAGCCGCCGCGGCGCTGCTGGAGGCCGACCGTTTGCGGCGGGCACTGCTCTCGGCGGTCAGCCATGATCTGCGCACCCCGCTGGCCGGAGCCAAAGCGGCAGTGTCCAGCCTGCGCAGCGACGACATCGAATTCTCCCCGGAGGACACCGCGGAACTGCTGGAGACGATCGAGGAATCGGTGGACCAGCTCACCGCGCTCGTGGGCAATCTGCTCGACTCGTCGCGGCTTGCCGTCGGCGTTGTCACGCCCCAGCTGCGGCGGGTGTACCTGGACGAGGCGGTGCATCGGGCGCTGGTGAGCGTCGGGATGGGCGCCCGCGGGCTGCGGCGCGCGGCGATGGACCGGGTCGAGGTCGAGGTCGGCGACGTCTCGGTGCGCGCCGACAGCGGCCTGCTGGAACGGGTGCTGGCCAACCTGATCGACAACGCGCTGCGGCACGCGCCGCGGGGCAGCTCGGTCCAGGTCACCGCCGAACGCACCGGCGACCGCGTCTCGATCGCCGTCGTCGACTCCGGCCCCGGCGTGCCTCCCGGCGTAGAGGAGCAACTGTTCGAACCGTTCCAGCGCCTCGGGGACCGGGACAACACCACCGGCGTCGGGCTCGGTCTCTCGGTGGTGCGCGGGTTCGTGGAGGCGATGGGCGGCACGGTGCACGCCGAGCCGACACCGGGCGGAGGATTGACCATGCTGGTCGAGCTGCCCGCCGACGAAACGCCGGACTCCACCGGTGCGGGCGGCGAGGTCGCGCAAGAGACGATGAGCGCAGGAGGTGAGGTGTGACGACACAGGAGGCGGCGGTCGTGACGAAAACGCCCGAGGCGGTGGCGACGAAGGTGCTCGTGGTCGACGACGAACCGCAGATCGTGCGCGCGTTGCGGATCAATCTGTCGGTCCGCGGCTACGAGGTGATCACCGCGGCCACCGGCGCCGCGGGCCTGCGCGCGGCCGCCGACCGGCATCCGGACGTGGTGGTCCTCGACCTGGGCCTACCCGACATGGACGGCATCGAGGTGCTCGCCGGGCTGCGCGGCTGGACGTCGGCGCCGGTGATCGTGCTGTCCGCGCGCACCGACTCCGCCGACAAGGTCGAGGCGCTGGACGCGGGCGCCGACGACTACGTCACCAAGCCGTTCGGCATGGACGAGCTGCTGGCACGGCTGCGCGCCGCGGTCCGCCGCGGCGCCGCCGACGGCGACTCCTCGGCACCGGTCGTGACCACCGCGTCGTTCACCGTCGACCTGGCCGCCAAGAAGGTAACCAAGCGCGGCGAGACCGTGCATCTGACCCCGACCGAGTGGGGCATGCTGGAGATGCTGGTGCGCAACCGCGGCAAGCTGGTCGGGCGGCGCGAACTGCTGCGGGAGGTGTGGGGCCCCTCCTATGCCACCGAAACGCACTATCTGCGGGTGTACCTGGCCCAATTGCGGCGCAAGCTGGAGGACGATCCGTCCCACCCGAAGCACTTGCTCACCGAGGCGGGTATGGGCTACCGCTTCCAGGAGTAGTAATCCCGGCCACCGCTCGGCTGCCTCCGGAATCGTCGGGCCTGACGCGGCGTTGCCAGGCGCGAGCCGATCACGACGAGAATGGCAGGATCGAACCCATGGCTGAACAGACCGCTACCACCGCCGCCGCGGCGCCGACCGTACCCGGATCGACCACGCTGTGGGTCGAGCGCACCGGAACCAGGGCCTACACCGGCCGCAGCTCCCGCGGCGCCGAGGTCCTGATCGGATCGCAGGGTGTTCCCGGTGTGTTCACCCCCGGTGAGCTGCTGAAGATCGCCCTGGCTGCCTGCTCGGGACTGAGCGCGGACTTCGCGCTGTCGCGCAAACTCGGCGACAGCTTCGACGCGACCATTCGGGTCTCCGGCGACGCCGACCGGGACAACGAGGTCTACCCGCAACTGGACGAGGTGTTCGAGCTCGACCTGAGCGAACTCGACGACGAGGCGCGCGAACGGTTGCTGGTCACCGTGCAGCGCGCTATCGACAAGGTGTGCACGGTGGGCCGGACGCTGAAGGTGGGATCGAAGGTGACGCTGTCGTTCGACATCGAGGCCTGATGGACGGCGCCGTCCGGTTGAGCGCGTGGGTGCACGGCCTGGTCCAAGGCGTGGGTTTCCGCTGGTGGACCCGGTCGCGCGCGCTGGAGCTCGGGCTGGTCGGGCACGCGACCAACGCCCGCGACGGCCGGGTGCACGTGGTCGCGGAGGGCCCGCGCACCGCCTGCGAGCGGTTGCTCGACCTCTTGCGTTCGGGGGATACACCTGGTCGGGTGCGGTTGGTTGTGGAAAGCTGGGAGCCCGCGCGGGGTGATTTGACGGGTTTCGAGGAGCGGTAGTGGTGATTCGGGCAACGAGGGGGGCGCAGCGGTGAATACGCGGAATCCGGGTGACGGCAAACGTCGAGACGACGCCGAACCCGAGCGCCCGGCCGAGGGCCGGCCGACGCCCGCGACCACGCCCGAATCGGCCGACCAGCAAGAGTGGCCGGCACCCACGTCCGGCGGCACGGACTGGTCGACGCCTGTGTCCGCACCGAGCGGGCCCGCCGAACCGCCGGAGATCGACTGGTCGACGCCGAGTTCGGTGCCCCCCGGCACGGGGACCGGCCAGGAGCCCGCAGAAGGCACCGGTTCCGATCAGCAGCCAGCCGAACCCCAACAACGCCGAGGCACTGTGCAGCGTCAGGAACCAGGCGTCACGCAGCCGCGGCCGCCCACGGTTGCCGAGGCACGGGCCAGAGACAAAGCGCGTAAGCGCGCCGAAGAAGCGCAGCGCGCGGCCGCGGCGGCCGAGGCGGCCAAGAAGCGCAAGCGCAAGCGGGTCATGATCGGGGGTATCGCCATAGTCGGCGTCGCCGGTCTGGTCGGCGGCGGATACCTCACCTATCGCGCCCTGGCCGCGCCGGACCGGGTCACGGCGCACTGCGTGAAGACCGAGAACGGCCAAGAGGTCGTGGTCGACGACTCCTACTGCGGCGAAGGCCGTCCCGGCTTCACCAGCAGCGGGCCGGGCGTGATCATCCTCGGCGGCGGACCGCAGTATCGCTACTACTACGGCGGCACCGGCACGGTCGGCAAACCACCCACCGGCGGCACCACGATCAAGCCGAAGGGCGCCGAGATCAAGACCAAGAGCGGCACCACGATCCAGCGCGGCGGACTGGGCAGCAAGAGCACCGGCGGGGGATCGTAGATGCGCCGCGTGCGGGACAAGCCCCGGCCGGGCTGGCAGGGGATTATCGAAAGCCAAGGATTGGTCTACGGTTCCCCTGGACGGGATGCGAGCGGGCAACCGCGGCCGTACTGGGACGAATCGGTCCATTACGAGTTCGAGATGCCGGAGATCCTCGCCTTGGAGGCCGATGTCGAACTGCTGCACTCGATGTGCCTGAACGCGGTGGAACACATCGTGCTCACCGAGCGGTTCGCCGATTTCGGCCTGCCCGAGTGGAGCTGGGGTCCGATCGCCGAATCCTGGAAACGCTCCGACCCGCACGTCTACGGGCGCTTCGACCTGCGCTACGACGCGCGCCGCCCGGCGAAACTGCTGGAGTACAACGCCGATACCCCGACCTCGCTGCTGGAGGCGGCGATCGTGCAGTGGCACTGGCTCACCGACCGACACCCCGGCGGCGACCAGTGGAATTCGCTGCACGAGAAGCTGGTCGAGCGGTGGAGCGCGCTGCGTGACGTGGTGCCCACCCCGCAGCTGCATTTCACCTGGTCCGGCGCGGACGCCACGGGTGAGGACAACGTCACGACGGCGTACATGCAGGAGACCGCGGCCGAGGCCGGGTTCGACACCATCGCGCTGCCGATCGAGGAGGTCGGGTTCGATTCGGAGCTGGAGCGTTTCGTCGATCTGGCCGAGGCGCCGATCGAGGCGATGTTCAAGCTCTACCCCTGGGAATGGGTGCTCGACGACGAGTTCGGCAAGCGCGTCGTGGACAGCCTGCCGCAGACCATGTGGATCGAACCGCTGTGGAAGACGCTGCTGAGCAACAAGGCGATCCTCGCGGTGCTGTGGGAAATGTACCCGGGCCACCCGAATCTGTTGCCCGCCTATCTCGACCAGCCCCATGAGCTCACCGAGTACATCCGCAAGCCGAAGCTCGGACGCGAGGGCGCGAACATGACCATCGTCGGCGCAGGCTTGGAGACTGCCACCGGTGGCGTCTACGGCGAAGAAGGCTACGTGTACCAATTGCTCGACCCGCTACCGGAGTTCGACGACATGCGCCCGGTGCTCGGCGCATGGATCGTCGGCGATACCGCGGCCGGTCTCGGCATCCGCGAGACCGCGGGACTGATCACCGACGACGGCTCCGCCTTCGTCCCGCACCGCATCACCGACTGAGCATCATCACCGACGAACACCAATCCGTCTCCACCGCAGGCCAACCCATTTCGGAAGGATCAAGATGACCGCAGTCGCCCTGGAATCGGGGTACTGGAACTCGCTGGGCGAGGGTGTGGGAGCGATCATCCTCTACGCCCTGGTCGGATTGCTGCTCATGCTCGTCGGCTTCTACGCCGTCGACCTGACCACGCCGGGCAAGCTGCGTAAGCTGGTCGTGGCGGGCAAGCCGAACGCCATCATCGTGACCGCCGCGGGCATGATCAGCATGGCGTTCATCGTCGTGCTCGCCATCTTCGCGGTGGGCGGCGGCGGCAAACTCTCCGAGGGCCTGATCGCGGCGCTGGTGTTCGGCCTGGTGGGCATTGTCGCGCAGGTCATCTCGGTGCGGGTCATCGAGCGGGCGCTCGGGATCGACATCGGCGCCGCTTTGCACGCCGAGACCTACACCTCCGAGGTCCTCGTCGTGGCGGCCGCGCATTTCGCGCTCGGGCTGGTCGTCGCCTTCGCGATTCTGTAACGGGTCGCCGTACGCGGAGGTCATCGCGGGCGCGCTCGCCCAGCCGCTGCGCGGGTGAAAAATCGGTGGTTCAGTTGTCGTCGAAGTGATCGAGGCAATACGCCGCCGCCGCGAGGTACTGGCGGCACTCCGGGCCGTGTCCGGCGTGCACGCCGCGAATGAACAGCGCGCGGTCGAGGTCCAGATCGGTCGTGGGCTCCGCCGTGCAGTCCCGGTACTGCGTGCGCCACAGATCCTGCATATCCAGCGATGTCTGCATCGTGCACCTCCCATGCCTGCGTGTCAGTACGAAGAGGCTTGCCAACATCCTTACGCCGGAGGCATACCCCTTGGCGCCTCTCGGCAACCCGGCCTGGTCATCTGATCACCAATTGCCAGTCGTCGGGTAGGCGGGCCGCAGCGATCTGGGTACCCTCCACCTCCAGGTCGACGGTGATCGCGCCGAGGCGCAACGCGCGCAGCGAAATCCTGCCCCACCTCGCCGGAAGGTGCGGGCGCACGGTGAGCGTCCGGGTCGGAACGTCCGGGTCGAGTCCGAGAAACGCGCGCACCAGCAGCAGCGGCGCGGCGCTCGCCCACGCCTGCGGCGAACAGGACGTCGGATACGGCACCGGGTTGGCGAACCGCGACCGGGGAAAACCACAGAACAACTCCGGCAGCCGCCCGTCGAACACCGCTGCCGCGTCCAGCAATCCGATGGCCAGCTGCGTCGCGAGTTCGACCGCGCCGGGCACGTGCTGATAGCGCAGCAGGCCCGCCACCGCGATCGCCGTGTCGTGCGGCCAGACCGAACCGCAGTGGTAACTCATCGGGTTGTAAGCGCCCATGTTCGACGCCAAGGTGCGCAATCCGAACCCGGAGTCCATCTCCGGACCACCTATATGTCGCACCAGTTCGGCCGCGTGCTCGTCACTCGCGATACCCGACCAGAGGCAGTGCGCCGCATTGCTGGTCAACGCGTCGACCTGCCGCTTGCCGCCGTCCAGCGCCACGGCGTACCAGCCGCGGTCGGGCAGCCAGAACTGCTCGGCGAACTTGCCGCGCAACTCCTCGGCGCGCTCCCGCAGTTGGGCGGCCAGCCGCCGGTCGTCGAATGCGTCGGCCAAATCGGCCCGGGCCAGCAGCGCCGCGTGCACATATCCCTGCACCTCGCACAGCGCGATGGGCGCCTCGGCGATATGGCCGGTGGCGTCGTTGATTCCGTCGAAGCTGTCCTTCCACCCCTGATTGATCAGGCCACGGTCGGTCGCACGGCGGTACTCGACGAAACCGTCACCGTCGCGGTCGCCGTAGTCGGTGATCCAGCGCAGCGCGGCGTCGGCGGCGGGCAGCAGTTGCCGGATCGCCTCGGGATCGGCGCCCCAGCGATAGCATTCGGCGAGCAGCATCACGAACAGCGGTGTGGCGTCGGCGCTTCCGTAGTAAATGTTGCCGCCGAGCACCTGACCACCCGCCGGGCCGCGGCGCATCTCGTGCATGATGCGTCCGGGCTCCTCCTCGGTGAGCGGGTTCACCTCCTGCCCTTGCAGTTCCGCCAGCTGCTGCAGCGTGCCCAGCGCGAGGTCGACTTCCAAGGGCAGCGCCATCCACGCGGTGAGCAGGCTGTCGCGGCCGAACAGGGTCATGAACCAGGGCGCGCCCGCGGCGACGAACGGGCGGGCGTCGCCGGATTCGTCGTGAATCTGCAACGCGCCCAAGTCGCTTTCGGTGCGGCGCAGCACCCGGGTGAGCACCGGATCGGACGCGCTGATATCGGTGGCGGTATCCCGCCACGCCTCGATCTTGCGGCCCGGCGCGCTGATTCCATAGTGCTCGCCGGGAGCGACCGCTTGGAAGCGCTGATTGCCCACCGTGGGCTGAGCGATGATCTCGGTCTGCCAGAGCTCACCGACCGGCACGATCACCCGCCACAGCAGCGTGCCCGGCATCACCTGGGGCTCCACCGTCGCCGAGATCGAGATCCCGCGGGTGCGGTCGGCATGGTCGTGCAGCACCAGTTCGCCGTCGGCGACCGTCACGTCGGCCCTGGCGTGTCCCGCGCGGCCCTCCTTCACCGCGAACAGGTCGACGAAATCGGCGTCCACGTGCAACTCCAGCAGTACCGCCGTTGGCTCGCGCCCCATGTTCTCCAGGGTGAGCAATTCGTGCATGCCGTCGGCGACGATCCGTTCGCGCACCACCAGCAGCGTGCTGTCGGCCAGGCCAGCCTGCGGCGGCCTGCGCAACACGAACCTGGCGGCGAACGCCTCCGGACTCAGCACCGAAAGCGACTCGGCGGGTTTGCCGTTCACCAGCAACTCCCAGCGGGACAGCACGCGCGCGTCACGGAAGAACAACCCGTGCGGCTTACCCGGCTCCACATCACCGAGCCGGTTCGACAGGCAGAACGTGCCGCCCTCCACCAGGGTCACCGAACCGCACCCCCCGAATCCGGCCGGTTCACCGGAGTTCAGGGGGGCGGGAGTCAATGGTGGGGTACCTGTCACGCCAATCCGCTCGCGGCGATTCTGGCCGGCGCGGAAGCGGGCACGCCCGCGTCGATCGGCACCGCGCCGAATCGATTCTTGGACCGCAGCACCCGGCGATACACCTGCTCGTAGCCGAAGCCGAGGGTGTCGGAGCCGAATTTCGCCTTCACGTGGGCCCGGCAGGCGAACGGGTCCATCGTCCGGACCTCCTCGATGGCCGCGGGCAACTCGGCGGGGTCGGCACAGATGCGGCCGGTCACGCCGTCGACGATCACCTCGGACACCGCCCCGCCGCGCAGCGCGACCACCGGCGTGCCACAGACCATGGATTCGATCATCACCATGCCGAACGGTTCCTCCCAGCGAATCGGGAACAACAGGCAACGCGCATTGGCAAGTAGCTTACGCTTGGCCGTGGCGTCGGCGAGGCCGAATACGTGGTCGTTGTCGGTCAGCAGCGGCCGTACCTTCTCCTCGAAGTAGATCTGCTCGGGTCGTTCGCTGCATTTGCCCGCGAGCACCAGCGGGATGCCGGCGGCGTGCGCGGCTTCCACCGCCAAGTGGGGGGCCTTGCACTCGCTGAACCGGCCGAGGAACAGCGCGTAGTCGTCCTTCTCGACGCGGAACGGCCAGTCGTCGACGTTCAGCGCATTGTGCACGCGCCCAGACCAGTTCAGGCCCGCGGCGAGTTCGCGCTGCCGGTCGCTGATCGCGACCAGCGCCACCTCGTCGCCCAAATCCTGGTAGTACCGGTAGATGTCGTCCTCGACCGGTCCGTGCACGGTCAGCACCGTAGGCAGGCCGATGCGCTGGAAGACCGACGCGTTGAGCGGGCCGGCGAAGGTGTGGTCGTGCACCAGGTCCACACCCGATGTGGCCGCGACCTTCTCGATCGCGCGTCGCACCCGGATCGCGTGCACGACCTCGGGAAACGGCTCTCCGAGGCGCTCGGGAACGGCGCGATCCCACACCGGCACGAACTTGGCCTTGGTGCCCGGCTCCCCCGCCCCGAACAGGGTCACATCGTGCCCGCGGGCCACCAATGCGTCGACCAGATCGGCGACCACGGCCTCGACACCGCCGTATGCCTTGGGCGGCACGTCGAAATACGGTGGTACGACCATCGCGATGCGGAACGGACCGCTGGAATGGTCTGTCGACAAGTAGTCGGACGACGCCATCGGCAGATCGGACAACGCCCTCTGCCCCGAAAACGGCACGGAAATCGCGCTCATGACCCTCCTTCCAGGGACAACCAAGTAGCACTCGCATTCACCCAGCACTCGGAGTACCGGGCGCCGAACTGAACTAAGTGGCCGCCGCGGCGGGGGTGAAGACCTTGCTGCACCGCCGTCCATGGGGCTTGGTTGGCCTGGTCACGCGGTCGGCATGATCAGGGGGGCCGTCTGGGAGGTACCTCAGACGAGCCGTTTCAAACCAATCGATGTGACTAAAGTCAACGCAATAGCGATTAATCAGCTATCAATGGGTAGTCCGGTGGCCCCGGTTCGTCAACCCGCAATGACAACCTTCGGGTCTCCGTCGGCCGCCGCGGCCCCGCCCGCCGCGATGAACGCCAGCAGATCCTCGGCTTCGGCGCGTACCGCCGCCTCGTCCGACGCCGAGAGCGGATGCCACGGCATGACGCGGAGCGTGCCACCGTCGAGCCACCAGCGGCCGTGCACGAAGCCGTCGACCAGATACATGGGCACGCCCGCGGATGCCTCCTTGGCGGTGCGCTTGCGGTCTTCCTCGCTGATGATCCTGCGGCGGTCCTTGTGGCCGAGCAGCGCGTTGTCGAAGGCGGGCAGAAAACGCACGGGCACGGGCACATCCGGCTCGGCCAAAGGCGCGTCCGGAAGATCGAACAGCACGCGGTGCTGGTCGTCGGTGAACACCCGCAGGCGCGTGCGCATCTCGTCGACGACCTCGGCCAACCGCGTGATGCCCGCCCACGCTTGCATATCGGCCACCGTGGCGGGGCCGAACGCGGCCAGATAGCGCAGCACCAGCGTCTCGGGCCGCGGCGCAGCGGCCATGGGTGCGCCGATCCATTCCTCGGCCAGCCCCACTGTGACGTACCGGTTGCGCCACCGTCCCCACACACCGGTCTCCGGACCGTGCGCCAGCGGGACCAGTAACTCCACCGTCTCGGCCAACCGGCGGGTGTGCCGGTCCGGGAAGCGCTCCGCGAGCAGCTTGCCCAGCTCGCCGCGGCGCAACAGCCGGCCGGCCAGCATTTCGCGTCCGGCCGCCGCGAGTTCCTCCAAGTCGACACCGTCGATCTCATCGCGGAAATACGGTGCTTTCAGCGCGGCGTCGACCACCGGCTGCACCGTGGGCCGCAACCAGCGGAAGTCCGCGGCGTCGGCCAGATGCACGGTCCGGCGGATCATGGTGGAGCGCACCAGCTGACGCTCACGCAGCAGCGCGGCCAGGTCGTCGCGCCGGAACGCCGCCAGCCGCGACCACAGTCCCACGTAGGGCCAGTTCGGCTCCTGGCCCTGCACGGCGACCAGATGCCGGACGAGTTCGAACGGGGTCAGCGCCACCCGCTCCACCAGCTTCTGGCGGACCAGCAGCGTCCGATTCAGTTCGCGCAGCGAGAGTTCCGTCATGCGTCCATCGTCGCGGAGACCACCGACAGATCGGCGGCGGCGCGATGGTCGGTGCTGCGGCGCGTACGACAGCGCGCGGGATTCACCGGTCGGGCAGGCAGCGACCCGGGTCGGGCAGGTCGGCGCACGGCGCGTTGCCGTGCGCTCGCAGCACCTCTTTGCCGGTCTGATCGGTCAGGAAGTGCAGGAAGCTCGCGGCGAGCGAGTCGCCGGGCGGTTCCCCATTGCTGTAGGCGTACTCGACACCCCAGAACGGGTACGTGCGCCGCACGGCGGCATCGCGGCCCGCGCCGACGCCGTCGATCGCGACGGTGGGCAAGCCCGCGTCGATCGCTTCGGAGAACTCCACATAGCCTACTGAGCCCGGGATGTCGGCGACCGCCTTGCGCATGTCCGCGGTCACCTGCACGTCGCAGTGCGCGGGCGCGCTGATCACGGTGCCTTTGAGCGCGATGCAGCTCACGTGCGGGCGATCCGGCTGCGTGCCGTCGAGCAACCTGCGCTCGAAGGTGGTTCGCGAACCCGAACCGGGAATGCGGTTGACCAGCACCACCGGCAGATCCGGACCGCCGACCTCGCGCCAGTTACCGACCGTGCCCCGGTAGAGATCCTGGACCTGGGCGACGGTCAGATCACGGACGCCGACGCCGGGATGCACGATCAGGGTGAACAACGACAGCGCGAGCGGCCGGTGCACCAGCGCCGGATACCCGCCGCCCTTCGCGCCGTCGCTGATCGCGAGCAGGCCTGGGTTGCCCGCGCCCTCCTCGGCGAGCTTGTCGAGACCGCGTTCGGTGCCCTCGAATCGGAACGCGAATTCCGCTCCGGTGCAGCGCTTCCGATACTGCTCGGCGGCGTCCTGGATCACCGGTCCGAACGCCGACGACCCGATCACGGTCAGCTTGCCCGACGCGCAGCCGAGCGGCGCCGGATCCGGTTCCATCGCGGTCATCACGAGTTGCACGATGATCACCGAGACCAGAAACACCGTGAGCGCGATCACCATCCGGGAAACGCTGGTCCGGCTCCGGGTTTCGATGATCCCGCCGCCCTTGATGCCACCGCGCAGCACCGGGTCCGGATACGGCCCCTCACCGTCGGAGCGCTGCAGGATGGCCAGGATCTTGTAGTGATCGATCTTGCGCAGCGGCACTTTCGGCAGATCGATCACGCCGATGTGCCCGTCGGTGTCCTCGCGCACACCGATGCCGGAGTTGCGGCCGAGATGGTCGGCGAGCGCCGAAGGATCGCTGAGCTCGTTCACCGCCATGCCGATCACCCGGCGCCGCGGAAAGTGCAAGTGCAGACCGATCTGCGGGCTCGGCGCCGTGTAGTCCTCGATGTCGAGCCGCATGATGCCCGCGTTCTCGATGCGCACCAGAACGACCGAGATGTCCTTCAGGTCCGGGCTCGCGCCGTCGGCCGATGGACGCAGTTGTGTGAGCACGCCGGGGAAGATCGACTCGATCTCGCCGGTGACCGGCGTATCCATCTGCACCCGGTAGCCGAGCCGCTTGCTGCCCGCGAAGACGAATTCGCGCAGGAAGGCCAAGACCGCTATGGCGAGCGCAATCACCGCCACAACGGTGCCGATGAGCTCCAGAACGGTGTCGAGCTCCAAGTCGCCCACCAGTTGATCCCACTCCCCGAGAAGACGGTGTGCACTCATTCTCGGGCGCAATTACCCTCCAGCACATCGTGATTCGAACTGTTCGGCAACCGTTAACCCGACCGTCATGCTCCAGCGCGGGTCCAGGCCAGCAGGTCCGCCAGCGGCCAGGCGTTGATCACGCGTTCCGCGGCAACACCGTTCGCGACCGCGCGCTCGCATCCGTACCCCTGCCAGTCGAGCTGTCCAGGTGCGTGCGCGTCGGTGTCGATGGCGAAGTGACAGCCCATCTCCACCGCCAGGCGGAGCAATCGCGATGGCGGATCGAGCCGTTCGGGCCTGCTGTTGATCTCGACGGCGGTGCCGTAGGTGCGGCATGCCTCGAAAACCACCTCGGCGTCGAAGGTCGACTCCGGCCTCGTGCCGCGGCCACCCGTGACCAGGCGACCGGTGCAGTGCCCGAGCACGTCGACGTTGGGATCGGCGACCGCGTACGCCATGCGCTTGGTCATCGTCGCGCTGTCATCGCGCAGATGCGAATGTACGCTGGCCACGACGATGTCCAGCCGGGCGAGCAGGTCCGCCCGCTGATCGAGGGTGCCGTCATCGAGGATGTCCACCTCGATACCGGTGAGAATCCGGAACGGCGCCATCCGGTCATTGAGTGCGGCGACCACGTCCAATTGCTTGCGCAGCCGGTCGGCGGACAGCCCGTTGGCCACGGTCAATCGCGGTGAATGGTCGGTCAGGGCGCAATATTCGTGGCCGAGCGCCGCCGCGACGCGCATCATCTCCTCGATCGGGCTGCCGCCGTCCGACCAGTTCGAGTGCGTGTGCAGATCGCCGCGCAGCCGCTCGCGCAACGGCTTGCCCGGCGCCCCGATCGGCTGCGCGGCAGCACGCAGCTCGACCAGGTACCGCGGCACCGTACCGGCGTACGCCTGTTCGATGACGGCCGCGGTCTTGGGCCCGATGCCCGCGATCTCCTGCCAGCTGCCCGCCGCCCGATGCGCCTCCCGCTCCTCGGCGCTCAGCCCGGCGACGGCGTCGGCGGCGCGCCGGTAGGCCTTGACCCGGTGGGTTTCGGCTCGGGCGCGCTCCAGCCAGAAGCCGATCTCCCGCAACGCCGCCACCGGACCCGACACGGTCGCGTCGTCCGGCGTACCTTCGCCTTCGCTCCGGCCATGCGAGGGCTGATGACGGACCGCGTCCGGCTCCGCCATTTATGCGATCCGGCTGTACTTGATGAAGGCCACGCCGTCCTCGAACACCGTGCTGGTGATCACCCGGAACTTGGCCGGTTCCGGCAGCCGTGACCCCACGCCGAACAGCGGCCGTCCGCTGCCGAGCACGATCGGGTACAGCTTGAGGAATATCTGGTCGATCTCCGGGAGCAGCACCTGCGCCAGCTCACCACCGCCGCACAGCCAGATGCCCAGCCCACTTTCTCGCTTGAGCGCCCTGACCTTCTCGATCGGGTCCGCCGAGATCAGTTCCACGGCGGGATCAGGGCTCTCCGGCAGGGTGGTCGACACCACGAACTGCCGCAGATGCGCGTACGGGCTGGAGGTGCCGGTACGCACGCCGAAGTCGTGCGTCTTGCGCCCCATCAGCACGGTGTCGAAATAGCGATTGCGTTGCTCGATGCCGATCGCTTCGCGCACCTTGGTCGGCAGCGTCTCCGGGTACTGCGCGTTGATCGCGGGGCCGTGATCGCCGCCGACCGGGAAGAAGTCGACCGAGCCCTCCTCGGTGGCGATGAATCCATCGATGGTCGAGGCGACGTAATAGGTGAGCTTGCGCATGCTTCCCTTCCTCACGGCGGGTGACATTCCGAACCGCCTGAGGAAAACGGTAGCTCGCTCGCGCTAGCGGTGGCGCGGCTTCGGCTGGCAGCGCGGGCAGGAGTAGGACGAGCGGTTCATGAACCGCTCCCGGATGATCGGCGCGCCACAGCGGCGACACGGCTCGTGCTCCCGGCCGTAGACGGCGAGGGAGCGCTCGAAATAACCGGACCGACCGTTGATGTCTACGTATAGCGCGTCGAAAGACGTGCCGCCCGCCACGAGCGCTTCGCCCATCACCGCACGCACCTCGGCGAGCAGGCCGCGCACGGCGGGCCTGGACAATCCCGCGGCGATCCGCCCGCCGTGCAGCCGGGCACGCCACAGCGCCTCGTCGGCGTAGATGTTGCCGATGCCGGAGACCACGCCCTGGTCGAGCAGAACGCGTTTGATCTCGCTGCGCTTGCCCCGGATGACGGCGACCACGGATTCGACGTCGAAACGCGGGTCCAACGGGTCGCGGGCGATGTGCGCGACCGGCTCCGGCACCAGGGTGCCGTCCACCTCGACCAGCGGCGCGAGCGCCCAACCGCCGAACGTGCGCTGGTCGACGAAACGCAGCTGAGTACCGTCGCTGAAGGTGGCCCGGATGTGCGCGTGCTTCTCCAGCGGCGCGTCGGCGGGCTGGATCAGCATCTGACCGCTCATCCCCAGATGCACCACCAAGGCGGCTTCCGGGTCGTCGAAGGTCAGCCAGAGGAACTTGCCACGCCGCTCGGCCGACTCGACCTTCAGGCCGGTCAGCCGCGCGGCGAGATCGGCGGCGCCTTCGAGGTGCCTGCGCACCGAACGGGGATGGGTGATCGCCACCGATTCGACGACCCGGCCGACCACATGCTCGGCGAGGCCACGTCGAACCACCTCGACCTCGGGAAGCTCGGGCACGTCAGGTTTCGGCGGTCAGCGCCTCGTAGGCGGCCCCCGCGGCCTTCTGTTCGGCTTCCTTCTTGGACCGCCCCACGCCCTGCCCGTAGGCCCGGCCGCCGACCACCGTTGTGGCGGTGAACTCCTTGTCGTGGTCCGGCCCCGTCGAGGTGATCTCGTAGCTGGGCACGCCGAGACCACGCTCGGCGGTGAGTTCCTGCAGGCTGGTCTTCCAGTCCAAGCCGGCGCCCATGCGCGGGCCCCGCTCGAGCAACTCGGCGAACAGCCGCAGCACCACCGAGCGCGCCACATCGATGCCGTGCTGCAGATGCACGGCGCCGAGCAGCGACTCCATGCCGTCGGCGAGGATGCTCTCCTTGTCCCGGCCGCCGGTGAGTTCTTCGCCCTTTCCGAGCAGCAGGTGCGCACCGAGGCCGCCTTCGCCGAGGCCACGGGCGACCTCGGCGAGCGCGCGCATGTTCACCACGCTCGCGCGCAGCTTGGCCAGCTCACCCTCGGTCTTCGAGGGATGTTCGTGATACAGCCGCTCGGTGATGCTCAGTCCGAGCACGGAGTCGCCGAGGAACTCGAGACGTTCGTTCGTCGGCAGGCCGCCGTTCTCGTACGCGTACGACCGGTGGGTCAGCGCGAGGCGCAGCAGATCCGGCTGCAGGTCGACGCCTAGCGCGGCGATCAGGCTCGCGTGTTCGCCGGACGAGTCGGGTTCGTCGGTCACGTCGCTACGGAAGGTCGGACGATCAGACCGCGGCGGTGACCTGGCGGCCCTTGTAGGTGCCGCAGGACGGGCAGGCGATGTGCGGCAGGGTCTTCTCACCGCAGGCGCGGTTCGGGCAGGTGATCAGGGTCGGCGCGGCGGCCTTCCACTGGCTGCGCCGCGACCTGGTGTTGGAACGGGACATCCGGCGCTTGGGAACGGCCACGACTACTTCTCCTCTGTCTTGATTGCTCTGCCGGTTCGGCTGATCGGTCTTGCTCAGTGGTCTCGGTCGGCCGCACCCTCGCCGGGGCTGCCGGTGCCGGGCGATCCGGAGGCGAATTTAGCCAGTCCGGCCCAGCGGGGGTCAAGTATCTCATGCGTGTGCTCGGATCCCGCAATCGCCATCCGTACGCCGCATTCCGGGCACAGTCCGGCGCAATCCGGTGTGCACAGCGGCTGTAGCGGAAGCTCCAGGCCGAACGCGTCGACCACCACGGGCTTCAGGTCGATGGTGTCGTCGACCATGCGGTAGACCTCGTCGTCCTCGGTGGTCTGCTCGGTCGTGCTGTCCGGATAGGCGAACAACTCGGTGACTCGCAGGCCGACCTCGCCGGTGAACGGCTCCAGGCAGCGCGAGCACTCCCCCTCGGTCGGCGCGGTCACCGTTCCGGTGACCAGCACACCCTCGGACACCGCCTGCAACTGCAGGTCGAGCTCCACCTGCGCGCCAACGGGGACAGCGATCAGGTCCAGGCCGATCCGCTCCTCGGTGGTCACAGTGCGACGCAGCTCGCGCATCGTCCCCGGCCTGCGGCCGAGACTGCGGGTGTCCAGCACGAAAGCGGCGTCCGGCATCCGGCGCTTGGCCGAATGGGAACGCGACGCGGAACCGGAACCGGCGGACATCACGAACTCACTCACGATCGGGGGATATGGGCAACCACTCAACAATACGCGACCGCGTGGTTCTCGCCCAAACGCAGCTGATCATCCCGGGTGCCGCTACCTGCGGAATTCGGTGGCGTAGTCGGGCGCGCCCGCGCCGGTGCGCAACTGGTGGCGCCCGCGGCCGACGGTGCGCAACGTGCTGGTGAGCGTCTCTTCGAACTCGGCCAGCCGGGAGTCGACGTAGTGGTCGCACTCCTCGCGCAGCCGATCGGCTTCCGCGTGCGCGGCGTCGATCACCCTGGCCGATTCGGCATGCGCGGCGCGCACCACCTCGGTCTGCGTGACCAGGCGCTCCTGCTCGGCGAGACCTTCCGCGACAGAACGCTCATAGGCGGCCTTCCCCGCCTCGATCATCCGCTCCGACTCGGTGCGCGCCCGGCCGGTCAGCGCCTCGTATTCGGCATTGCCGTCGGCCACCACGCGCTCGGCCTCCTCCTGTGCGGAGGTGACCAGCCGGTCGGCGTGCGAACTCGCCTCGGCGACCATGCGGTCGGCGTGCGCCTTGGCGTCGGCGAGGATGCGGTCGGCCTCCTCGCGGGCCGAGCCGATGGTGCGCTCGGCCTGTTCGTCGGCGCCCTGCACCGTGGTCTCGGCCGCGGACCTGGCGTCGGAAACGATCTTGTCCCGGTGATCGAGCACGTCCTGGGCGTCGTCGAGTTCGCCGGGCAGCGCGTCACGGACGTCGTCGAGCAGTTCGAGCACGTCGCCGCGCGGGACGATGCAACTGCGAGTCGGCGGGATGCCGCGCGCCTCCTCGACGATGGCGACCAGCTCGTCGAGCGCTTCGAATACGCGATACATGCTCACTACCCTCCTGCGGACTCACGGCGAAACCCAGTGTGCCCCTCGTCACCGCTCGTGCCGAATCACTTTCCGGTGTGTCGCGGCAGTGTCTTGCACACCACAAAATCAAGTGGAGCCCCACCCTCCGCTTCGTGTTACATTCGTCTGGAAGATCGAAATCAGATCTTCCTGCCGAGGGCTCGTGTTCGATCGGAATGACGATGACTGTTCTGGAACTGCCGCGACCGGCGGGAGTGAGCGCCACCAGCTTGTTCACGCCGTGGGTGAGCCCGTACCCGGCGTTGCCGAATGCCGAGGCCGCGGCGAGGTTCGAACAGCCGATCCGGTACCTGCGCAGTGACCGCGCCTTCGCCCAGCTGATCCGCTTCGCGCTCGCCGGCGGGTCCAGCAACGTCGCCTACGTGCTGTTGTTCTTCGCCATGCACGGTGTCGGGCCGCTGATCGCGAACGTCGCCGGCTCGGTCGTCAGCACCATGATCGCCAACGAACTGCACCGCCAGCTGACCTTCCACGCCGCAGGCCGGGTCGGCTGGTTCACCGCGCAGTGGGAAGGCGGCGGACTGGCGCTGGTCGGTCTCGGCATCACGACCGCGGCCCTGGCCGCACTCGGCGTGTGGGCGCCCGGCCTCGGGGACACCGCACAGGCGGCCGCCATCCTGGCCATCACCGCCGCGGTCGGCGGCCTGCGCTTCCTGGCGCTACGCGGCCTGGTCTTCTGAGCCAGTCCGCCTCTCCGCGTCTTTAGGCCGTACAAGTCAGGTACCGCCGGATTCGCGTTCAGGTCCTGCGTTGGGTGCCCGCTCGGTTTCTGGGCGTACCCGGCGAGTTACCCATGTTCTCGCGAAATCAGTAGTTGCGTGCGGCGGTAATCGAGTGGATAGCCGGGACTGCGGAATTCAGTCCCGGGTTCGCTCAGGCTTTGCGTTCCGCCAAGCGGTCGAGGAGGCGTTTGTGGACGGACGGGGGAAGCATGTCGGCGACGTCGCCGCCGTATGCGGCGACCTCCTTGACCAGGGAACTGGACAAGTAGCTGAAGGACGGGTTGGTGGCGATGAAAAAGGTGTCCACGCCGGAAAGCTTCTTGTTCATCTGCGCCATTTGCAGCTCGTAGCCGAAGTCGCCCGCGTCGCGCAGGCCCTTCACGATGGCGGTGATGCCCTGCTCGCGGGCGAAGTCCACGAGCAGGCCGTGCCATGACTCCGCCCGGACGTTGCTCAGGTGCGCGGTCGACTCGCGCAGCATCTCGATGCGCTCCTCGACGGTGAACATGCCCTGCTTCTTCGGGTTGATCATGACGGTGATGACCACCTCGTCGAACTGGGCCGCCGCCCGGGTGAAGACATCGAGGTGTCCGTAGGTCACGGGGTCGAACGACCCGGGGCACAGTGCTCCTGCCATGAGCCGACGCTAGCAGGACCGCGGCCCTGCGGCACGAGTGGCCACGCCCGCGTCTACTGGTCCGGCTCGAACTCCGCCAGATCGATGCGCGTTTCACCGTACCGGCGCGACTTCGCGGGCAGGAAGCCTGCGGGCCAAGCTGTTTCGGGCGAACGCGCCGAACGCTCCAGCACCATCACGGCGCCGGGACGCAGCCAACCGTGCTCGGCCAGCGCGCGCAGGTCGTCCAGCACGGCGGCGTTGTCGACCGCGTAGGGCGGATCGGAGAACACCACGTCGAAGCCGCCCGCACCGCCCAGCCGCAGCACGCTCGCCACCGTCGCGACCCGGAGTTCGGCACCGGGCAGCCCGAGCTCGGCGATATTGCCGCGCACCACGGCGGCGGCCTTGCGGTCGGACTCCACGAGCAGCGCGTGCTCGGCGCCGCGCGAGAGCGCCTCCAAGCCGAGCGCGCCGGAACCCGCGTACAGGTCCAGTACGCGGGCGCCCGCGAAGTCCAGCCGCGCGTCCAAGGCGCTGAACAGCGCCTCCCGCACCCGATCGGAGGTCGGGCGGGTGCCCGAAGGCGGCACCCGCAGGCGCCGCCCACCCGCCGTCCCCGCGACGATCCGGGTCATTGGGCGGAGGATTCCCGCACGGTCAGCTCGATGAGCAGATCGCCGCCTTCCACCTGCTGCACCGGGCCGATCGCGACGCGGCCGACGATGCCCGCCCGGGGCGCGGTGATCGCGGCTTCCATCTTCATGGCTTCGATGGTGCCGATGGTTTCGCCCGCGGCGACCGAATCGCCTTCGGACACAGCGAGCGTCACCACGCCGGCGAACGGAGCCGCGACGTGTCCCGGGTTGGCCTTGTCGGCCTTCTCCGCGGCCGGGATGTCGCTGGCGATCGAGCGATCGCGCACGGAGATCGGTCGCAGCTGCCCGTTCAGGATGCACATCACGGTGCGCATGCCGCGCTCGTCCGGCTCCGAGATCGCCTCCAGGCCGATGAGCAGGGTGACGCCTTTCTCCAGCTGCACCCGGTGTTCCTCACCACGGCGCAGGCCGTAGAGGAACTGGTTGGCCGAGAGCCCGGAGGTGTCGCCGTACTTCTCCCGGTGGGAGAGGAATTCCGCGGTGGGGCCAGGGAAAAGCAGGCGGTTGAGCGTGGCGCGCCGCTCTTCGGAGCTACCGGCCAGCCCTTTCTCGTCAGCGGGGGTCAGCGGTGTTTCCGGCTTGGCAGCGCCGCGACCGGCCAGTGCCTTGCTGCGGAACGGCTCGGGCCATCCCCCCGCGGGGGTGCCGAGTTCGCCACGCAGGAACCCGATCACGGAATCGGGGATGTCGTAGCGCCCCGGATCGGCGGCGAAATCCTCGATGTCGACGCCGGTGCCGACGAGTGCGAGCGCCAGGTCGCCGACGACCTTCGACGACGGCGTCACCTTCACCAGGCGCCCCAGCAGCCGGTCGGCCGCGGCGTATTTGGCCTCGACCTCCTCGAACCGGTCACCGAGGCCGAGCGCGATGGCCTGCTGCCGCAGATTCGACAGCTGACCGCCGGGGATCTCGTGGGTGTAGACCCGGCCGGTGGGTGCGGGCAGCCCGGACTCGAACGGCGCGTACACCTTCCGCAGCGCCTCCCAATACGGCTCCAGATCACACACGTTCTGCAGATCGAGGCCGGTGTCGTACTCGCTGTGCGCCGCGGCCGCGACGATCGCCGACAGCGCGGGCTGGCTGGTGGTTCCGGCCATCGCCGCGCTGGCACCGTCGATGGCGTCGGCACCGGCCTGCCACGCGGCGAGGTAGGTGGCCAGCTGACCGCCGGGCGTGTCGTGGGTGTGCACGTGCACCGGCAGATCGAAGTTGCTGCGCAGCGCGGTGACCAGCTTGGTAGCGGCCGGGGCCCGCAGCAGACCGGCCATGTCCTTGATGGCCAGCACGTGCGCGCCCGCGTCGACGATCTGCTCGGCCAGTTTCAGGTAATAGTCGAGGGTGTAGAGCGATTCGTCCGGATTCGCCAGGTCACCGGTGTAGCTCATCGCGACTTCCGCTATCGCCGTCCCGGTTTCGCGCACCGCGTCGATGGCCGGACGCATCTGGTCGACGTTGTTGAGCGCGTCGAAGATACGGAAGATATCGATACCGGTCGCGGTCGCCTCGGAGACGAACGCGCGGGTCACCTGCTCCGGATACGGCGTGTAACCCACGGTGTTGCGCCCGCGCAGCAGCATCTGCAAACAGATGTTCGGTACCGCCTCGCGCAACGCGGCCAGCCGCTCCCACGGGTCCTCGTACAGGAACCGCAAGGCGACGTCGTAGGTAGCGCCGCCCCACGCCTCGATCGACAGCAGCTGCGGCGTCAGGCGCGCGACGTGCCCGGCCACACCGAGCAGGCCGTTGGTGCGCACCCGAGTGGCCAGCAGCGACTGGTGCGCGTCGCGGAAGGTGGTGTCGGTGACGCCGACCGCCTTCTGCTCGCGCAGCGCCCGCGCGAAACCGTCCGGACCCAACGCCAGCAGCCGCTGCCGGGAGCCGTCCGGCGGCGGCACGCTCAGGTCGATCGCGGGCAGCTTGTCGTGCGGGTACACCGTGGTCGGCCGCTCACCGTGCGGCTTGTTCACGGTGACATCGGCCAGGTACTCGAGGATCTTGGTGCCGCGGTCGGCGGATCGGCGCAGGGTCAGCAGCTGCGGGCGCTCATCGATGAACGAGGTGGTGACCCGGCCTGCCTTGAAGTCGGCGTCATCCAGCACCGCGAGCAGGAACGGGATATTGGTGGCCACACCCCGGATACGGAACTCCGCCAGCGCCCGGCGCGCCCGCGCCACCGCCGTCGAAAAGTCGCGACCGCGGCACGTGAGCTTGACCAGCATCGAGTCGAAGTACGCGCCGATCTCCGCACCCAGATTCGCACCGCCGTCCAGCCGGATGCCCGCGCCGCCCGGCGTGCGATAGGCGGTGATGCGGCCGGTGTCCGGACGGAATCCGTTGGCCGGGTCCTCGGTCGTGATCCGGCACTGCAGTGCCGCACCACGGATCGTCACCGCTTCCTGGCTCAACCCGAGGTCGGCGAGGGTCTCTCCCGCGGCGATACGCAGTTGCGACTGCACCAGGTCCACATCGGTGATCTCCTCGGTCACCGTGTGCTCGACCTGGATGCGCGGGTTCATCTCGATGAAGACATGGTTGCCGCGCTCGTCGAGCAGGAACTCCACGGTGCCCGCGCACGAGTAGCCGATCTCGCGTGCGAAGGCCACCGCGTCGGCGCAGATCCGTTCCCGCAGCGCCGGATCCAGGTTCGGCGCCGGCGCGAGCTCGATGACCTTCTGGTGGCGGCGCTGCACCGAACAGTCCCGCTCGAACAGGTGCATCACGTTGCCGTGCTGATCGGCCAGGATCTGCACCTCGATGTGCCGTGGGTTCACCACCGCCTGCTCGAGGAATACGGTCGGATCACCGAACGCCGACTCCGCCTCCCGCGAGGCCGCCTCGATCGATTCACGCAACTGTTCGGGGGCGGCGACGCGCCGCATACCGCGTCCGCCACCACCGGCGACCGCCTTGACGAAGATCGGGTACTCCAGCTCCCGCGACGCGGCGATCAGCTCTTCCACGTCCGCCGACGGCGCGCTGGAGCGCAGCACCGGAAGCCCGGCCGCCTTGGCCGCCTCGATGGCGCGCGCCTTGTTCCCCGCCAGCTCGAGCACCTCGGCCGAGGGCCCGATGAAAGTAATGCCCTCCCTGGCACAGGCCGCCGCCAGGTCCGGGTTCTCGGAGAGAAAGCCGTAGCCAGGGTAGATGGCGTCCGCCCCCGCCGACTTGGCCGCCTCGATGATCGCATCGATGGACAGGTACGCCCGGACCGGATGGCCCGGCTCCCCGATCTGATACGACTCCGCCGCCTTCAGCCGATGAACCGAATTGCGGTCCTCATAGGGGAACACGGCGACCGTCCCGATGCCGAGTTCGTAGGCCGCGCGGAAGGCGCGGATGGCGATCTCGCCACGGTTGGCAACCAAGACTTTCGAGAACATTGACCTAAGGTACCCGGCTTCGTGAACCGCACGAACATGGAATCCCCCTTCGCAAGGCTCTTCACAAAGGGCCCTAGCACCGTTGCGAAGTTGCGTTCACGAGACCGATACATGAGCTTCGCGGGAGCAACCGCGCGCCGGGCGCCCATTACTCGATCAGCTGGCCGACGCGCCGGTCGCTGCCGCGGGATCGACGGCGGGCCACCGCACAACTCCCAGCGCAGCGAGTGATTTCGTGAGCACATGGGTAACTCACCGGGTACGCCCAAAGCCCGGGCCGCACCCAACGCAGGACCTGAACGCAAATCCTAGGTCACCCGACTAGTACGGCCTAAAGGCCCGGAGAGGCGGCACAGCCTATGCTGAGGGGGCAGCTGGTTCACCGGTGCGCGGCGAGATGGAGCCCCGACGTCGCGCGACGGAGTCGAGCCCGCCCGTGCGGCGACGTCACGGCGGGCGAGAGGGAACCCGGTGGGAATCCGGGACTGTCCCGCAGCGGTATGCAGGAACGACCGCCGTCACCAGGCACTGAGTTCACCGGGCCGGAAGGTGCCGCGACTCGGGAAGCGACGGCCAGTAGGTCGGCCATCGGGAACACCGGCACGAGCCGGGCCATCCCGCGGCCGGTGCCCGCGAGTCCGAAGACCTGCCAGCCGTGCCGGGTACACCGTATCCGGCGGCCACCGCCTCGTGGATTGGGCGTGCGGATCACCAGCTGACGTGTCGGGCTCCTCGGCCGGGAATATCTCCGGCATGTCATAAGGTTCTCCGCCTGCCCGTATGGCGATGGCTTTCGTCCTCAGCAATGGAGAAACATCGTGACTGTTTCACAGCAAAAGCCGTTTACCGCAACGGTTCTCGGGCTACCGCGGGTGGGGCCGCGGCGCGAGCTCAAACGGGCAACGGAGGCCTATTGGGCAGGCAGAACAGATGCCGGGAAATTGCACGCCGTGGCACGTGAGCTACGGCGTGCTCAGCTCACCGAACTGCACGCCGCGGGCCTGGACTCGATCCCCGTCGGGACCTTTTCGTATTACGACCAGATGCTCGACACCGCCGTGTTGCTCGGCGCGCTGCCGCCTCGGGTCGCCGGGATCGCCGATCCGCTGGATCGGTACTTCGCCGCCGCACGCGGCACCGACACGGTCGAGCCGTTGGAGATGACCAAATGGTTCGACACCAACTACCACTACTTGGTGCCGGAAATCGGCCCGGACACCGCGTTCTCGCTGCATCCGGAGAAGCTGCTGGAAGAATTGCGGGAGGCGCTCGAGCTGGGCGTGCCCGCGCGGCCGGTGGTGATCGGCCCGATCACCTTCCTGAAGCTGGCGAAGGCGACCGGCGGCTCGGCGCAGGCACGGCTGCTCGAGCTGCTACCGCTCTATAGGGAACTGCTGCGCAGGCTGGCCGCCGCGGGGGCTGAGTGGGTGCAGATCGACGAACCGGTGCTGGTCACCGACCTCTCGGCGGAGGAAATCGACCTGGTGCAGGTCACCTACGCCGAGCTGGCCGAGGCGACCGAGCGTCCCGCGATCCTCGTCGCGACCTACTTCGGCCATCCGGGTGCCGCGCTCGCGCCGCTGGCCGGCACGGGGATCGAGGCCGTCGCCGTCGACTTCACCTCCGGAACCGATGTTTCCGCGGTGGCGGCGGTGCCCGCCCTCGCGGGCAAGCTGGTCGTCGCCGGAGTGGTGGACGGACGCAACGTGTGGCGCACCGACCTGGACCGCGCGCTGGCCACCCTCGGCACATTGCTGGGATCCGCTGGCCGCCTGGCGGTTTCGAGCTCGTGCTCGCTGCTGCACGTGCCGTACACCCTGGCCACGGAGACGCGGTTGGATGAGCGACTGCGGTCGTGGCTGGCTTTCGGGGCGGAGAAGGTGGCAGAGGTAGGCCTGCTCGCCACCGGCCTGCGCGAAGGACCGGAGGCGATCGGCGCCGACTTGGCCGCGGTGCGGGCGGCACTGGCGTCGCGACGGTCGGATCCGCGGCTGAACGATCCGCAGGTGCGGGCGAGGTTGGCCGCGCTCGGGCCGGACGCCGTGCGCCGTGCTCCCGCCGAGCAGCGCCGCGAGCTGCAACGGGACCGCTTGCGGCTGCCCGCGCTGCCGACCACGACGATCGGTTCCTATCCGCAGACTTCCGCGATCCGGCTGGCGCGGGCCGCGCTGCGCAAGGGTGAGATCGATCAGGCGGAGTACGTGCGCCGGATGCGCGCCGAGATCGCGGACGTCGTCGCGCTCCAGGAGGAACTCGGGTTGGACGTGCTGGTGCACGGCGAGCCGGAGCGCAATGACATGGTGCAGTACTTCGCCGAGCAGCTCGACGGTTTCGCGGCCACCGAGCAGGGCTGGGTGCAGTCGTACGGGACCCGCTGCGTGCGGCCGCCGATCCTGTTCGGTGACGTGGCGCGCCGGGAGCCGATGACCGTCGAGTGGATCGGCTACGCGCAGTCGCTCACCGACAAGCCGGTCAAAGGCATGCTGACCGGCCCGGTGACCATTCTCGCGTGGTCGTTCGTCCGCGACGATCAGCCGCTGGCGGAGTCCGCCCGTCAGGTGGCGCTGGCGATCCGGGACGAGACCGTGGACCTGCAGTCGGCGGGCATCCGGATCATCCAGGTCGACGAACCGGCTCTGCGCGAACTGCTTCCGCTGCGCGTGGCCGACCAGCCCGGGTACCTGGAGTGGTCTGTGCGGTCGTTCCGGCTCGCCACCTCCGGTGTCTCGGATGCGACGCAGATCCACACCCACCTGTGCTATTCGGAGTTCGGCGAGGTGATCGACGCGATCGCCGGGCTGGATGCCGACGTCACGTCGATCGAGGCCGCGCGTTCGCATATGGAGGTGCTCGACGACCTCAACGCGGCGGGCTTCGATCTGGGCGTCGGCCCCGGTGTGTACGACATCCACTCGCCGCGGGTGCCCAGCGTAGAGGAGATCACCACGTCGCTGCGTGCCGCGCTGAAAGCCGTTCCGGCCGAACGGCTCTGGGTAAATCCGGACTGCGGGTTGAAGACCAGGGGACCGGCCGAGGTGGAAGCCTCGCTGCGCAATATGGTCGCCGCCGCGGCGGCGGTGCGGTGAACGCGTTCGCCTGAGCGATGATCGGCGCCCCCTTCCCCCGGCGAAGGGGGCGCCGACTCACGTCACGCCCGCCCGACGGCATTGACTGCCGCCCCTGGTCACCCTCTCCCCCATCCCACAGATCGCTTCCCGCGCCCGTGGATCGAAGTTCCGGTCAGCGCGACCGATCACCGACGCGCTCAATCGCGTTCCGGCTCCTGCCGTGGCCGCCGCCGCGACGGATACCGCTCACACAGCTCCTCCTGCCGCAGCACCGGCAGCACGCGGACCCGCGTCCGTATCCCCTTCCGCCACGCCGTGTGACACCCGGAACAACGCTCCATCGGCAGACCCCTCCTCGCACGTCATCTCCGACTCGGTTTTTCCCCTCTTGCCATACTTCGACGCGCGTTCACTCGATTCGGTTCCGGGCAGTCGCGACGAATTTCCCGAATCCGAGGACCACCTGGTCGCCCGGGCCGCCCTACAGTCCGAAAGCCCGGTTGATGACCGCCATGTCGAAGTAGTCGCGCCAAGTGGCGATGGTGCCGTCGGCGACCTCGAAGAAGCCCATCACCGGGAGTGGGGTCGCCCGCCCCGCGGAGAGCAGGGTGTCGGTGCGTTCGTTCATGACCACGTTGCCGGACGCGATCTGGTGGTGGATGTCGAAGTCGATGGCGTCGAAGGTGGTCAGGAAGCCCGCGATGAAATCGCGGATGGCGGCGCGGCCGACGATGGGTTCCATCGGAATGTTGTGGTAGACGGCGTCTTCGGCGAAGTACGCGCTGATCCGGTCGGGATCGGGGTCGGACCAGCTTCGGCACATCGCACGGACGAGCTCGTCAGGAGTCGGCATTCGCGTGGCTCACTTTCCTGCTGGCCGGTGGGCGGGGTTCGCCCCTCGATTCAACCAAGCAATTGCTCGGTATGGAAGGAAATCGAGGGTCCGCCACCCGCCGGGGCAGTCGCTCCGGTCAACGTCCGGTGGCCAGCTCACGCTGCGGCACGCCGATGTACTCCGACAGCGGGCGGATCAACGCGTTCGATGCCGCTTGCTCGACGAATGTGGGCGGTCCATCCGGCGATCCGGCTCATCACGAAGATCGGCGTGAACATCGCGATGTCGAAGCCCATCAAGTAATAGGCGGGGCCTGCAGGAAAGCGCGACACCGTTGGCCCAGGCGGCCCACTCCGGCGAAACGCGCTGCCGCGCGGGGAGTCCGAGCACCGTTGCCCCTGAACGGCCCGCGCGCGGCCGGTAGGGCTGTGCGGTGGCCTGGGCACGCGCGGCGGTCACCGGGCGGCGGGTCAGCGCGGCGGCGGCCACGGCGGCATTGTCGATGATCCGGTTCACGATCATCGCGCCTACCTCGGCGGTCACCTCGACCGGATCCGCGGCGACCTCGGCGATCTTGGTGGCGAGATGCTCCGAGCGCGGGAACTCCTCGGCGGCGGCGCGTGCGCGTACGATGTGTCTCTTCATGCATCCTCCACGAGCGTGCCAAATCCATTCTTCGCATGCTACGCAGGCCGGACATATTGCTTAATACCTCGCAAAAGCATATTTTTGCGGGAACAATCCCCGATTTTGCGATGATTGCGAATAGTCGCAGTTACTATCGTGCACGTGCGCAAGATGTATGCGGGCGCCCGGCTTCGGCGGCTGCGCGAAGAGCGGAGGATGACCCAGGCAGCCCTGGCGAAATCGCTGGACCTGTCACCCAGCTACCTCAATCAGCTCGAGCGCGACCAGCGGCCCCTCACCATTCCCGTACTGCTGAAACTCAATTCCACCTTCGACCTCGACGTCCAGTTCTTCGCCGCCGATTCGGACGCGCGCCTCGTGTCCGACCTGCACGAGGTGCTGATGGACGCCGCGGGCGGGCACACCGCCCCGCTCACCGAGGTGGAGGAGCTGGCGACCCGCCAGCCGGAGATCGCCAGGATCGTCGTGGCGATGCACCGCCGACTACGCGCGGCCACCGATCAGCTCGACCTGCTCTCGGCGCGGGTGTCCGCGCCCGCCGGCGCGCCCGGGGTACCGATGCCCTACGAAGACGTGCGCGACTTCTTCTACGACCACCACAACCACATCCCGCAGCTCGACATCGCCGCCGAGCAGCTGTTCGAGAACTCAGGCCTGTCCATCGGCTCGCTCGATCGCCAGCTCGCGCGGATCGCCGAAGAACGGGCCGGGGTGACGGTTCTGGTGCGCGGCGACGGCGCGGACCCGGCCATCCCCAAGCGGCAGTACGACTCGGAGAGCCGCACGCTGACCCTGGCCCGGCGATTGCGTCCCGGCCAGCGCGCTTTCCAGATCGCCACTACCCTCGCCTTCCTACTGTACGGCGCCGAACTGGACGCGGTGCTGGCCGGAACCCCGTCGCTGACCGGCGAATCCCGCACCCTGGCCCGCGTCGGGCTGGCCAATTACTTCGCGGGCGCGCTGGTGCTGCCCTATGGGCGATTCCTGCGGTCGGCGGAGGAACTGCACTACGACATCGACCTGCTCAGCTTGCGTTTCGAGGTCGGCTTCGAAACCATCTGTCATCGGCTCAGCACCCTGCAGCGGCAGGGACAGCGCGGCGTACCGTTCTTCTTCGTCCGCACCGACCGTGCGGGCAATATCTCCAAGCGCCAGTCCGCCACCGCGTTCCACTTCTCCCGGGTCGGCGGCAGCTGCCCGCTGTGGGTGGTGCACGAGGCGTTCGCCTATCCCGGCCGCATTCTCACCCAGGTCGCCGAGATGCCCGACGGACGGCGCTATCTGTGGATCGCCCGCACGGCCGCGGTCGCCCCACACGGATTCGGCACGGCGGCGAAGAGCTTCTCCATCGGGCTCGGCTGCGACATGGAATACGCCGAGCGCCTGGTGTATTCGGCGGGCTTGCAGCTGGACGACCCGGCCACCGCGGTGCCGATCGGCGCGGGCTGCAAAGTCTGCGAGCGTCCCGCGTGCCCGCAGCGCGCGTTCCCGCACATCGGCAGCCCGCTGGCGATCACCGAGCACACCAGTATCGATCTGCCCTACCCGCGCGTCGGCCGCTGACCGGCTTCGATCCTGGTGAGTTTGTCCGGATTGGACACGGCGTAGATGCCACGGATCCGGTCGGTGGCCGGATCGATGTCGAGGACGAGAACCGCGAACGGTGCGCCCGCGGAGAAGATCAGCGCGGCCGGGTCCCCGTTCACGAACCGATATCCGACACCGAAATCGGGCACATCGTTCAGTAGGTTCTCGCCGGTGAGCAGGCGAGCGACCTTCTCCCGGCCGTGGATCGGGCGCAGCGCGGCCCGCCGCTTGCCGCCGCCGTCGGACCAGAAGGCGACGTCCGGCGCGAGCAGTTCCAGCAGACCGGCCAGGTCGCCGTCCGCTTGGGCGGCGACGAGCTTCTCGGTCACCCGTCGCTGCGTGTGCGGGTCGGCTCGGTAGCGTGGCCGCCGCGCGTGGACGTGCTCCCTGGCCCGGTGGGCGAGTTGACGGATGGAGGCGGGGGTGCGGCCGAGGATCTCCGCGATGTCGGTGTGCGGATAGCCGAATACCTCATGCAGCACGAAGACCGCGCGCTCGAGTGGGGTGAGCGTCTCCAGCACCACGAGCACCGCCATGGACACCGATTCGGCACGCAGCGCGCCCTCCGACGCGTCCTCGGTGAGCTGTGGCGTGTCGGTGACCAGCGGCTCGGGCAGCCACGGGCCTACATAGGTCTCGCGCCTGCGATTGATCGCCGCGCGCCGCGCGAGCGCCTGGTTCACCGCGATGCGCACCAGATACGCCCGGGGATGCCGGATTTCGTCACTGCCCTCACCCACCCGGGCAGCCCAGGAAAGCCACGTCTCCTGCAGCACGTCCTCGGTGTCGGCGACGCTGGCGAGCATGGCGTAGACCACCGAGAACAGCAGTTCTCGGTGGTCGGCGAACACCCGCGTAGCGGCCTCGCCGGCGGCCTCGGTCATCAGACCTCCTATCTGTGCGGGACGATCGCGCCCGCGCCGGTCTCACGCATAGGAGCGAGACAGCGCCGCGATATGTGACGTCCGGCTCCGAATTGTGATCCGTCTCTCGGCACCGGGCCGCGATGTCACATCCAGCCGACGCGGGGCCTCTCGGTTCGCAACGGGCGACAACGTCCGCATCGAGAAAGAGGACATCGGAGTGCTCGCACCCACCGAAACACCATCGTTCTTGGCGACCCGCCGCGGCAAGCTCACGCTGGCGCTGCTGTGCACGGTCGCCTTCCTCGACTTCGTCGACGCATCCATCGTGAACGTCGCGCTACCGACCATCCAACGCGAATTCGGCATGCCGGTGCCGACGTTGCAGTGGGTCACCAGCGGATATCTGCTCACCTACGGCGGGTTGCTGCTGCTCGGCGGCAGGCTGGCCGATCTGCTCGGACGCCGCAGGATCCTGATCGCCGGGACCGTCGTCATCGGCGTGT
The DNA here is from genome assembly GCF_040681325.1 of Nocardia sp. NPDC051787. NCBI lineage: Bacteria > Bacillati > Actinomycetota > Actinomycetes > Mycobacteriales > Nocardiaceae > Nocardia > Nocardia sp. NPDC051787. Next base: position 69,771 of record NZ_JBFAYO010000018.1, on the reverse strand, counting down.
CCTCCGCGCTCGGCGGGCTCGCCGACAGCAGCGGGCTGCTGATCGGAGCTCGCTTCGCACAAGGTATCGGCGCCGCGCTGATGCTGCCCGCCGCCCTGTCGATCCTCACCACCAGTTTCCGGGAAGGCTCGGACCGGCACACCGCGGTCGGAATCTGGGGCGGCGCCGCGGGTTTGGCATCGGCCGCCGGCGTGTTCCTCGGCGGGGTGATCACCGAGGGGCCGGGCTGGCGTTGGGTCTTCTACGTCAACACGCCGGTCTCCGTGCTGGTGCTGGCGGCCATACCGCTACTGATTCCGAACGATCAGCGCAATGACATCCGGCGCGGCTTCGACGTGCTGGGTACGGTCTTGGCGACCGCGGGCCTGATGACGCTGGTGTTCGGCTTGGTGAAGGCCCCGGAATACGGATGGGGCGACGCGCGCACGATCGGCCTGCTCGGTGTGGCCGCGGTCCTGCTCGTCGCGTTCGTCGTCAACGAGCGCGCCACCGCCGACCCGCTGGTGCCGCTGTCGATCTTCGGCATCCGCGGACTTGCCGCGGCGAACCTGTCCCACCTGGTGATCGCCGCGGGCATGTTGTCGATGTTCTTCTTCGTCACGCTGTACATGCAGACGGTGCTCGGCTACGGCGAGTTCGAGGCGGGCGTCGCCTACCTTCCGGTGAGTCTGACCATCGGTGTGGCCGCGGGTCTGGCGACGAAGTTCTTCACCCGAACCGGGACGCGGGTCTTCACCGTGGTCGGGTCGCTGCTGTGCGGGATCGGTGTTCTGCTGCTGTCGCGCATGTCGACCGACGGGTCCTACGTCACCGATCTGCTGCCGGGAATGCTGGTGATGTCACTGGGCGCCGGTGGTGTCTTCGTCGCGAACACCACCGCGGCGAACGCGGGAGTGCCGCCCGAACAAGCGGGCCTGGCCGCCGCGCTGCTCAATACCGGGCAACAACTGGGCGGTGCGCTGGGTCTCGCGGTGCTCACCGCCGTCGCGACCTCGCACACCAATGCCCAGCTCGCGGCGGGACACACGCCGATCGAGGCGATGAACGCCGGATTCGGGCGGGCGCTGTTCGTCGGCGGCGTCATCGGAGTGGTCGCCGCGTTCCTCGGGTTGTGGACGGTCAACGCACGCGGGGATGCCGAGTCCACGGCGTCTGCCACAGAACCCGCGGCGGTCTGAGGTCGACAGGGGCCGGGAATCGAACGGCTCCCGGCCCCCACCGACGTCGTCCACTACACCGCCTCCGCACGGCCGCCCCGCACAACAACTCGCACTTCGCATGACTTGGCCGCGCTGAAACTCGGCCCGCGGTTCCTCGCTGTCCCGGAATCGGCAATTTGCGTGTTGGGACTACCGCGCCGGATCCGCTGTCGGCCAACCGATCCGGAGGGCGTTCGGGCGGCCGAGCGGCGTCTCGTCAGGCGGTTGTTCTCCGACGGACGGTGCGTTCGAGGATCCCGAGGGTGGCCTTGAGGGCGAACTCGGGGACGACCGGGAAGGTGAGACGCTTCTTCCACTCCTCGCCGATCTCCGACCAGTCGTAATACGAGGTGACGAGGGTGCCGTCTGCGGCCGGTTCCAACCGGTAGCCGTAGATGTGGCGGACATGAGGCGGGGTCCGTCCTTCTACGGTCCAGGCGATCTCCTGGTCCGGGGCGAGCTTGATGATGACAACCTCGACGTGGTACTTGCCCAGAGGAAGATCCCCGAGGGCTTCCCGGTCCATATGGACCAGGAACCGGTCACCGGGCCGTTCGACCGGTTCGCCTTCGGCGTCGAGCAGCATTCCCGACGCGTCGATGTCGACGTGGCCCTTCGGGTCGGTCAGGACCGCGAAGATGGCGCCGGCGGAGGCGGGGATGAGCCGGGAGACCTCGATCCGTTCGACATCCTCGCCCGCGGGACGCTCGTCCACGTGCGGCGTTTCCGCCGTGGCGGTCAGGACCGCGCGACCGAGGATGTGCGAGGCCATGGTGAAGCCGAGGAACGCCGGGGTGGCGTCGGCCGGGACGCCGATGGACTCGACGTCGAGGGCATGCACCACGATGACGTAGCGGTGAGGGCCATGCCCGGCCGGCGGCGCTGCCCCGATGAAGCGCGCCGCGCGGGCGTCGTTGGGCAGCTGGAAGGCGCCCTCGGGCAAGCCCGAGCCGGTATCGTCGCCTGCGCCCTCGGGTAGCTCGGTGACAGTGGCCGGGATGTCGGCAACCGCCCAGTGCCAGAACCCGGACCCGGTGGGGGCGTCCGGGTCGTACACGCTGACGGCGTAACTCTTGGTGCCTTCCGGGGCGCCGCTCCAGGCCAATTGAGGGGAAACGTCCTTCCCGCCGGGGACACCGGAGGAGAACTGCTCCGGCGGCAACGCGGCGCCGTCGGTCACGGTGGTGCTGGTGACAATGAATGATGTCGCCTCGGGGAGGCGGGCGAAGGGATCGTTGGCGCTCATCGCGTCGTACCTTTCAAGCCGTACTGCGGAGACGGAATCGACCATAACAGAAATAATCGATTATCTACCGGATCGTCTATGCTGCTGGAATGACCGGGACGGCCCACACCTCGGCCTCGTCGGGGAAGCAGATGCTCTCCGAGCAGGTACACACACACCTGCGCTTTGCGATCATGCGGGGGGAGTACGCCCCCAACGACGCCCTCAAACCGCAGGATCTCGCACAGGAGCACGGCGTTAGCCTGGCCGTCGTACGTGAGGCGCTCGTGCGGTTGGTCGGCGATGGCCTCGCCGACCGGCTGCCCAACCGCGGCTTCGCCGTCCCGGCCTTCTCCGACCGCCGCTGGCAGCAGATCGCGGAGGCTCGCCGGACCATCGAACCGGTCCTGCTGCGCATGTCCATCGAGCGTGGCGACGTCGAGTGGGAGACCCGCGTCCGAGCCGCCCACCACCGACTTGCTCGCACCCCGCCATACGCCCCGGAGGAAGGCGAGTACTACAGCGAAGCATGGTCCGAAGCCCACCGGGTGTTCCACCGCACCCTGCTGGCTGGTTGCGGTAACCCCGTCCTGCTGGAGACCTTCGACCGGATGTGGACCGCAAGCGAGCTGGCTCGCCGCTGGTCGACACACCGCAACCCGGACCGGGACGGCGCCGACGAACACCGCCGACTGGAGGAGGCGGCGCTGGCCCGCGACGCCGACACCGCAGCCGAGATATTGACCCGGCACCTCACCCTGACCGCCGCCGGACTGACCGCAAAGAACGCCTGATACACCTCGGCGGCCGTGCGCCCACAAAGGACCGACGGGCGTCCGGCCGGGCGGGCCTTTCTCCAGCACGCTCACTCGAGCCGAAACATCGTGCGGCGCACAGGCCGCCACCGCGGGCGAAGAATATCGGCCGCCCCCGCCAAATGTGGACGACCGGTACTGACCTACGTCTTCGGGTGGTAACGCAGCACTGCGACGTCGCCGAGCTGGGTGACGTCGACCAGTCGCATCCGCCGCGTCGACCCGCCCGGGAACTGTGCAGGATTCACGAACCGCGGCGCGTCAGGGTCGCCGACCAGGGTGGGGCCGATCGCGAGGTGCAGCTCGTCGGCGAGCCCGGCCGACAGGAACGCCGTGTGCATATGGCTGCCGCCCTCGACCATCAGCCGGTGGACGCCACGGGCGCCGAGGTCGTCGAGCAGCGCACCGAAGTCGACGGTCTCGCCGAGCGCGACGACGTCCGCCAGTTCGCCGAGCTGTTCGCGCGCCTTCGCTGCGCCGGCATCGGTTGTGTAGACCACGGGCCGGTGCTCGTCGGTGCCGTGGTGCCAGAACTTCGCGTCCGGGTCGAGGTTGCCGCTCTCGGTGACGGTCACCTTCAACGGCTGCCGGGTCCGGCCTGCAGCGGCGCGCTCGGTTCGGCGGTCCTCGCTTTTCACGATGAGCCGGGGATTGTCGGCGCGGATCGTGCCTGCCCCGATCAGGATGGCGTCGCACTCGGCGCGGACCTGGTCGACGCGGTCGAAGTCCTCGGCGTTGGACAGCAACAGCCGCTCCGGGCTGGTGTCGTCGATGTAGCCGTCGATACTGGTCGCGACCGACAGCAGCACGAACGGCCGCGTCACGAGACGACCGCCCAACGCTCGGCCGCCTCATGGAACTCGGAGACCTCGGGCAGGTGCCGCGCAGACAGCAGCTCGTCGACGAAGCGCACGTTTTGCAGCACGCGTTCGGATCCGGTGCTGACGCCGACCTGCATCGCGGCCGGCCCGAGCGTGGCGGCTGGCTCGGCCTCGGCCGCGCGGGCGTAGGCGAGCGCTTGGCGTGAGGTGTAGACGGCCTGGTCGCGGGTGAACCTGGATTGCATTCCGCTGATCGCGCGACCGAACTGGTCGATCGCGGCGCGGTAGTCGCCGAGTGCCGCGGCGCGTTCGGCGGCCTCGGCCAACTCCATCGCCTCGGTGCCGTCTTCCATGTCGTTGGCGATCTGCGCCTTCCGGATCAGGGTGGCCGCAATGAAGTAGTCGTCGCCGAGCTGGTGTGACCACGTCAGCGCGCGGTCGGTCCAGTGCTGCGCCCGCGGCCAGTTACCGGCGTCCTCGTACAGCCACGCGGCGAACTCGGCGTAGAAGATCCGCTTGCGTTGCATTTCGGCGGCGTCGCCGATGCCTGCGCGCCGCAACTGGTTCATGATCTCGAGGTTCTGCTCGACCAGCGGGATCACCGATTGCCCGCCGTAGAGGTTGTCGCTTTCGATCAAAGCCGTACGCAGCGTGCGGAAGTGGGCGGGATGGTCGATGTGACTGTGAGCCAGGGCCGCCGCGGGCTTGGCGCCCACGGCGGCGGCTAGGGCTCCGGCCCCGAATCCTGGACTACGGTGCGACGTGGGAGTGACACGAGGACGACCTCTCCGGCGGCGGTCCGGGCGCGCACCCAGACCTGATCAGCATCACCAGCACCGACGCGATCGGCACCAGCCGATCGGGGGTGTCATTCGCCAGCGTAACCGTTGCCGGGGAGAGCGCCGTCGGGTTCGTCTCGCTGCGATCCGATCTCCGCGAGGACCCGCTCGAACCGGGCAACCACCTCCGGCGACGCCTCCGCGAGCGCCTTGTCCAGCAGTTCCCGACTACTCGGACGCATGTGCGCTCTTCCGGCTGGGGCCGCTCCGCGTCCGGGCTCCGGCTGCGCCCGCCTCCAAATCGAGGATCGGCGCATTCTGTGGTGGACCGCGGCGTCGTATTTGGCGAACACCTGCGACTGCACGAGCCCGCGTGCATCCATCCACACCGCCTCGAAACCACCGGCGACGCGCTCGATTTCGCCGAGCTGCACGAGGCGCCGCCGCCGGGCCTGCTCGAGGCGGAGCACCGGCTACGCAGCCGAGGTAGACGCCCGGCGACCGCCTGCGCGCTCGCAGCCTAGGACGCCGACGAACTGACCTGCGTCGATACTGTCGGCGAAGGGGGACTTGAACCGCCGTATCGCCCCAGCTCGCACCGCGTGACCTCGGGATTCATCGGGATTGATCGGGATTCACCGGGTTTGGGTGGGACCAGAATAGGGCGATTTGTGGACCGCGTCCACACTGTGTGCCTCTACGCTGATGGGTCCACGAAAGTTAGCCGCTCAGATCATCCAGGGCAGTGACGATCAGCTGCCGCGCAGCTCGACCGTAGACGGCTGAGCTTTTCAGCTCCTCGAACATCCGTGCGTACAGGTTGATTTCGGCGGGCTGCACAACCTGAATGCTCGCACTGGGGGTTTCGAGGGCGACCAGGTCGTCGTCGAAAATCCAGAACCCGGCCGAGCCCACGCCACCGCGTTCGATCATCAGTGGGATGATTCCGAGCGAGATGTTCGGCAGGGCCATCACTTCCAGCAGGCGGCCGAGCTGCCCGGCCTGCACCTCGGCGGTGCCAAACCAGGTTCGTAGCGCTTGCTCCTCGAGGACGACGACGAAGCGGCGGCCACCTCGCTGCACGATGTGCTGCCGCTCGACACGAACGGCGACGGCCTCGTCGATGTCGTTGGGTGTGCCGAGGAACCGAATCCAGAACTCGAGCATCGCTCGCGCGTATTCGGGGGTCTGGAACAAGCCAGGCACGACGTTGTGCTCATAGATGCGGAACACTCGGGTCGCCTCGTACCGCTGCGGGGTGTGGGCGCCGAGGACCCGTTTCATTCCGGCGCGAGCTTCGCGCCGGTGTTCCATGTACGCGGAGTCGACCGCGCGCAATGTGGCGAGCAGGTCGGGCTGCTGATCCTCGGCGCCGGTGAGTCGGCACCACTCGGTGATGTCGCGGACGGTCGGCGGCTGGTGTCCGTTCTCGATCTTCGACACCCGCGTGTAGTGCTTGCCGGTCGCCGCCGCGACATCCCGAATGGTCAGGCCCGCGCCGGTGCGTAGGTCGCGCAGTCGTCGACCGAGTGCGCGCCTGGCCTCCTGCGCCGAGCTAGACGGGCTTGTACTCACGGTGCGGGATCGCCCACTGCCACACCGCCTCGAATGCTGTGCGGCACAGCTGGATATCGCTGGGATCGGTCGAGGTCACCTTGTCGACGCCGAGCCCGTCGCCGGAGTAGTGCAGGAAGATCACCAGCCGGTCGTCGAGCAGGTAGAAGTCGTTGCCCGGGATCGCAATCGAGTCCAGGCGCCGCCGCGGCACCCAACGGATATCCTCACCCGCGTCGACCATGGGCTGCGCGATCGAGTGCGACCACCTCTGATAGCTGCTCAGCGGTTCGGACACGATCCGGGCTCGACGGATACTGCGCCCAGCGTCGACGTGCTTGCGCAGGTTTGCACACCAGTCGTCGAGCCAACTCAGATCGTCGTGTTCACCGGCGGCCCATTTCGCCATGTACGGCAGTTCGATCTCGGTGCCGTACGCGTCGCGGGTCTCGAGGTGCACAGCGATCTGCTCGAACTCGGCGAGTAGCTGGTCGAACTCGTCGTCACTGATTACTGTCACTGGCGGTCTGGGCTCCTTGGAAGAAGCACGGTACGAGCCGATCGGGGATTTCGACGCACGATTCGCCCTCGGGAATATCCATCTGGGCGAGGATCTCTGGGTCGGTGACAATCCAGCCCTGCACGATCCATCCGTTCTCGGTCTTGTACAGAGTCGGCGATCCGGACGGGTTCGATCCTGGATCCTTGGCGATGAACGTAAGCCTCACGGTGGCCCCCTGCCTACTGTGTTGCGCGAAGTTGCGGTACGGATTTCATCCTGATTGCACTGCGGTCGAGGGTCAATAGGACGCAGGCTTTCGCAATAATTCGCAACAAGCTTCCGTGCTGATCGGCGCTGCTCTTAGCGTTTGGAATACGCCCCGGCGCCGGGTCGATCCCCCTGATCCTCGGCGTCGGGGCGAGTCACCTGACCCTCGCACCGAGGTAGGACTATGACCGCACTGCCCCCGCGACCTCACCACCGCGCCCACACCGCCGCGCTGATCGCTGCCGAGGACGCTCTGCTAGACCGATCCGTCTATCCCACGGCTTGGCCGCACGAGGCACCCGACCAGCCGCTCACACCCGAGGCCGCCCACTACGCCATGCAGCGGCACGCCTCGTGCCCGATCGACACCTGCGCCCGTAAGCGCGCCGCGCACAACGCACTCATCGAGGCCGGTCACATCGTGCCCGACCCGCGCAACTCGAAGAACCTCCCGTGATCCGCGAGCTTGCCCAGCTCGACGGGCACGACGACCAGGATGAGCAGCTCTCCACGTGGATGCAACGCGAAGACGGGTCGTGGTGGGAGGTCGACGATTACGGCATTGCGCACCCGGTCAGCACCGGCGACGACGAGTTCGCCGAACTCGACGCCGACGTGCAGGCCGTACTCGCCGCCATCGCATCGCCGCGCGTGATCGACGTTGCGCCGCTGCAAGTTTCCGACACCGAGGTTTCCGAGTGACGGCCGCCGCGGTTGCCCTGGCCGGCCCCGACCAACGCGATGCCGGGATACGCCGGTACTACAGCCTCGGGACATTCGCGATGCTGTCCGGCCACCCGTACCGCCAGATCGTGACGTGGCGCCACAGTGAACGGGTATGGGTGCCTTCGCCCGATATCGAAATCGGGCGGTGGCCGGGGTGGTCGCTCGCGTGCATTCGCGCGTGGTCGCCCGACGGCGCGCCGTTCGGTCGCCCTCGCATGGTGGCGTTCGCCGACACCGCCGAGACCATGCGGTACTGGGGCACTACGCGCCAAACACTGTGGACCTGCATCGGCGACGGCTCGATTCCGGCCCCGGTCGTGTGGATCGACGACCGGCCCGGGTGGGCGTTACCCGATGAAGCCTGACACCTCACGGCAGTACTGAGTATCCGCCGTAGGGGGCGGTTCTGATCTCTCCCGTGGGGTGCGGGAGTAGTAGGTAATGGAGGATATCCATGAGATACAACGCGATTCGGGCAGCCGTCACGGTTGTCGCTGTCAGCGCCGCATTGCTCGGCGGGCAGACGCTCACCACCACGCCGGTTGCGCAGGCAGCTGACCGTGCCTGCACCTTCGCCTTCAACAAGGAGCCCTACCTGCTTCACAAGGCCGTCGTCGGCGGCGGAACAGTGAAATGCGACCCCGCCCCGCTCGAGTTCCGCATCGAGTTGCAGCTATGGCACCGGTCGGGCACCAGCAACCCGAAGCCGAAGGGTGACCACGTGGTTGTCACGCGGATTCCCAATCCCACGCTTCACGTCGCCACGATGGCGTTGGACTGCGTACCCGGCATGTGGCAGGGCAAGATCGTCATGCGGGCTACCTGGGACACCGGGTCTGCCGAGGTCCGCAAGGAGACCACGCCCGCCATCATCCCGTGCTAGGTTGACGCCGTGAAGCTGCTCTATATAAGTAGCGGCCCTGTCACATGGTCGACTCGCTGGCTCTGGTTGCGCCAAACCCTGTACCTCCGGCTCCGGGGTGTCTCCCGCCCGCCCGGCTACACCAGAAAACTCCAGTGGAATTCTCGCCGTGAATACGGCGGATGGGTCATCCGTCCATCCATCGGATGGCGTCGGATTCGATGGGTAACCCCACCGCTGCACTACACGCGCGCTATCCCCGCTGACGACATGGACGCCGTCGGCAGTTGGATGCTGGCGAAGTTGGAGAAGTAAGTCCGGCAATCCAGATACAGCGGCGGCCCCGCCCGGCCTTCCAGGTGGGGCCGCTTCGCGTCCGGGCTCTGGCTGCGCCCGCCTCCAAATCGAGGATCGCGCGCATTCTGTAGCACAGATCGGTACGCCAACGACACACTCGACGACAACTGCGTCACTGCGCGCCGATGAGGGGAATTCATCAAATCCGTTGCAAGTGTTCTGGCCTTCGCCGCTGCGTCCGTAGCGGTCGCGGCTTGCAGCTCGACGAGCACCGAGGACAGCCACGCTGCGCACTCTTCGTCAGTGTCGGCGGAACCGGCGGCGACAGTCGCGCCCGCTGCCGGTGGCTGCTACCCGTCACAGCCGATCGCCGACCCCGAGCTCGCGGCGTTCGCGGCCGGGCTGCAACTCCCGCCGGGCGTGCAGGTCATCACCGGTCGCGTCAGTACGCAGAGCAACCACCCGGGCAAGGTGGGCGTCGCCCTCGACCTGTGCGTGCCCAGCTCGACGGACGTCGACACGCTGCGCCCGATCGCGACGAGCATCGCCGCCGCGCTGAAACCAACGCCGCTCGGACAGCGCACGTTCGCGTTGTACGTCGCCGACATGAGCGCCGACTACAAAGACGAGGCCAAGCTCAAGGACGGCGACTACTCGCTGCACCTGTGGAACGGCAAGCCGTCGCCCGCGGCCGAGAACGGCCGGTGGGAGGTCGTCGGCCGCTGAGCCGAGAGATGCGAAACGCGCCCCCTGCTCGGATGTGAGCAGGGGGCGCGGTCGTTTCGGCGTAGCGGGTCAGGTAATGCTCACGGTTGGAGTGTTGGCCGTGACGGTGGGTACTGGGTTGTAGGTGCTGCCCTGGATCTGCACTTTGACGAGGTCACCTGCGACCAAGTTGGTCGTGACCGTGCAGGTTGCGGTGCCACTGCCCGCGGCCACGAACGCACCCGCCGAACCAACCTGGGTGCCGTTCACCAAAATTCGCACCTGGGTGCCGCTGCCACCGAAGTAGGTGCCGCCACTGAACGGCACGGTCGCGGTGATGGTGGCGCTGTCCTTCGTACCACTGGCAACCAGCGCGTCACCGCTCAGGGTCGAGCCGGGGTAAGCAGGATCCACGACCCAGCCTGTGATGTCGCCCCAGCTCGCCGGAATTGGGAATGTGCTGCCGTTCTTCTTCATGCCAGTCGGACTGAACCCGGCGCGCGGGCCTGTGACGATGCATCCCATTACGCTGTGCCTTTGAGGTCGATCTATAGGGCCCTTACCGGGTGATGTCCCCACGCCGGTGATCTGGCCGGACAGGATGTCACCGGCGGCGAACGAGTAGGTGCCCGTCGCGCCGCCGCCTGCGACCTGGTTCGCCGCGGCAATCGTGGCCGAGCTGCCCGCGACGGCGGCGCCATTCTTTCTCAGCTCGACGACGAGGTTTCCGCTGCCGTCTGGGGTCACACCGCGATACCAGACCTCGGTGAATGTGACCGGACATGTCAGTTGCACGCCGTGCGGGAAATCGCCGGTGCCCGCAGCGCGCACAGTGTCTTTGCCGCACACTGTGATCGACATGTCGGAGGGCGAGGTGCCCGCGGCCGGTGTGCGAGCGTCGGACAACCGGGAGTCGTTTCCGACGCAGGCAACCGAGGCGCCGGTGCCGAATGCGCTCGGCGAGAACGACGGCGCGGCCGCGTTGCCAGCGAGCACACCGGCGAGCTGAACGATCCCCTTCGTTGTCGTGGTGGCGTCGGGCGCGGCCGGGCCGCCGCGCCCATGGCTGCGCACAGCAGGCCGTGCTTATTACGGATGGTCTTCGGTGCGTTGTCGAACTCGGTTTCGAGCCACTCGACCCACGCGGCATCGAGCTCGGGCGTCACGCCGTCGACGGGCAGGTGCTCCCCATTGAAGAACGGGACGATGTCGCGGTCGATCATGCGCCGGTACTTGCGCTTGGTCTCCTCGTCCACGCTCTTGCCGAGGCGGTCAACGTACCGGTGAAGCCACACCTTCAATGTGATCGTGTCGGCAACGGCGCCGAGCTGCGCGGCGAGGACCCGCTCGGCCTCGGCCGGGCCGACCCGGTCGAGCAGCTTCGCCCACCGGATCGCGGCGGCGTGGTCGTCGAAACTCTGGGATGTCTGTACGGCCTTGCCGTCACGGGTGATGCGGTAGCGCACCTGCGAGTAGGTGCTGCCGTCCTTGCGGACACGGATACGGGGAGTGGTCGCCATGGCACGGGTCCTTGCGTCAGGCCGAATCCCCTCAGATTCCCTGTGTGTGGACCGCTGTGTGGACGCAGAAGGGATGTAATCCGTGGATTACATCCCTTGACCTGCGTGTTCTCTGTGGGCGAAGGGGGACGTGAACTCCTGCCTCGAGTCGCCCCACGGCGTCATCGGCGTGGTCACCGCGAGGTGGGGTCGTCCCATTCGGTGCAGCACGATTTGTGCTTCACGACTTGGCCAAGTACTCCAGGCGCTCGGTGTCCACGGCCGCATGCATCATGCTCGCCAAACCGGGGTGCCTGGTCAGGCCGGGATCGGATGCCACGACGGAACGGGCGAATTCCTGGGCGGCGGTGATGACCTCGAGATCGTCCAGCAGCGACAGCAGGCGCAGGGAACGGGCCGTGCCGGACTGGGCGGCGCCGAGCACGTCGCCCTCGCGGCGGGTGCGCAGGTCGAGCACCGCAAGTTCGAAGCCGTCGGTGGTGGCGGCCACGGCGTCCAGCCGCGCCATCGCGGACCCGCCCGGGGCGGCGTCGGTGATCAGCAGACACAGCCCCGGATGCGCGCCGCGCCCGATCCGGCCACGCAGCTGGTGCAGCTGGCTGACACCGAAGCGGTCCGCGTCGACTATCACCATCACCGTCGCGTTCGGTACGTCGACACCGACCTCGACCACCGTTGTGCACACCAGCACGTCCACCGATCCGTCGTTGAACGCCCGCATCACCTGGTCTTTTTCGTCGGCGGGCAACCTGCCGTGCAGCAAGCCGACTCGAACGCCCGACAGCGGCCCGCCGCGCAGCATCTCGAACACGTCGAGCACCGCCTGCGTGGTCGGGCCGTCCTTCTCGCCGTCGCCGGACTTCGAGCGCCCGTTGCGGGACTTGCCCGCGCCCTCCTCGTCGTCGCCGATGCGTGAGCACACCACGTAGGCCTGGCGCCCGGCGGTGACCTCCTCCACGATCCGCTCCCAGGCGCGATCCACCCAGTTCGGATGCTGCCTGCGCGGCACCACCTTGGAGACGATCGGCGAGCGGCCTTTCGGCAGTTCGGTGAGCGTGGAGGTCTCCAGATCGCCGAGTGTGGTCATCGCGATGGTGCGCGGGATCGGCGTCGCGGTCATCACCAGCAGATGCGGGCTCGAATCCGGTTTCGCCTTGGCGCGCAAGGCATCCCGCTGTTCGACGCCGAAGCGATGCTGCTCGTCGACCACCACCATGCCGAGATCGAAGAACTCGACGTTGTCCTGGATCAGCGCGTGCGTGCCGATCACGATGCCCGCCTGGCCGGTCACCGCCTCCAGCAGCGCGGCCTTCTTGGCGGAGGCCGACATCGACCCGGTCACCAGCACCACGCGGGTCGCGTGCTCGGCCGCGCCGAGTTCGCCCGCGGAGCCCAGTTCACCGAGCATGCCGCGTAACGACCGATAGTGTTGCGCGGCAAGCACTTCCGTCGGCGCGAGCAGCGCACACTGCAATCCTGCGTCGACCACTTGGAGCATGGCGTGCAAGGCGACGATCGTCTTGCCGGAGCCGACCTCCCCCTGTAGCAGCCGGTGCATCGGCTGCTCCCGGGACAGATCGGCGGAGATCTCGCCGACCACCTTCTGCTGCCCCGCGGTGAGGTCGAACGGCAGCTGACCGTCGAACGCCGCTGCGATGCCGTCGGCGCGTGGCGGGCAGGCCCGCGCGCTACGGCCGGACACCTCGTGCCGCCGCTCGGCCAATACCAGTTGCAAGGCCAGCGCTTCGTCGAAACGCAGGCGATCCTTGGCCCGGTCGATATCGGACTTACGGTCGGGCAGATGGATCAGGCGCAGCGCGTCGGACAGGTCCAGCAGTGCGCGTTCCCCGCGCATGTCCTCCGGCAGCGGGTCCTCGATGGGGTCCAGCTGGTCGAGCACCTGGCGCACGCACGCGAGCACGTCCCAGCTCTGCACCTTCGCGGTCGCCGGATAGACCGGGATGAATTCCCGCTCCATGAACGAGGTATCCACTCCCCCGGCGCCTTTCGCGCTCTGCGCGAGGCCGCGCAGATCACCGCCGCCGCGCACCTTGGTCAGCTCGCCGACCGAGTCGTCGCCGTCGGTCTCCGGCAGGATCAGGTAGCCGGGATGGCTGAGATTCCACTGACCGGGCCGCCAGTAGTTCACGGTGCCCGACATCATCGCCCGCAGGCCCTCGCGCACAACGTATTTCACTTTGTCACCGTTGAAGAAGGTGACGTCGACGCCGCGCCCGGAACCGGTATCGAGGACCACCTTCAGCAGCGAACCGCGGCGGTTGCGCATCGGCCGCAACTCGGCCTTGGTGATCCGCCCGATGACCGTGATGTGCGAACCGTCTTCGGGAGCCTCCTCCGTGAGCGGCTGCCCCTGGGTCGCGTAGCGCAACGGGTAGTGGCGCAACAGGTCCTCGACGGTGTGCATGTCGAACGCGTCCGCCAGCGAGGCGGCCGCCTTCGCGCCCAGGATGTGATCGAGCCGATCGCTCAGTGTCGCCATGCCCTACTCCACTCCGATCTGCACCAAATCGCCTTGCTGCCCACCGGAATACACGATCACCTCGACACCGGGGAAGCCCTGCGCGATATGCGCGGCGAGTTCCGCGCCGAGCTCCTGTGGCGCCTCCGCGCCCATCAGCAGGGTGACCAGCTCACCACCGAAGGCGAGCAGCCGATCGAGCAGTGTCCGTCCGGCGGTGCGCACGTCGCGGTCGATCACGACGACCTCGTGGCCGACCAGCCCGAGCCCATCGCCCGACGCACAGGTGCCGACCAGGGTGAGCGCGCGCTCGGTGGCGGCACGCAGCGATCCCCACCGCGTCGTGGCGGCGGCCTCGGACATGGCGAAGGCATCGTCGACGGCGATCCGCCCGCGGTCGTGCACGGCCAGCGCGGCAAGCCCCTGCACCATGGACGCGCTCGGCAGCAGCAGCACGTCACGATGCGCGTCACGGGCCGCGACGCCGACGGCGACCAGCTCGTGCGCGGCCAGCGCGCCGTTGGGCAGCACCAGCACTTCGCGGTGGGGCATCCGCCGGATCGCAGCCAGCAGCGTCGTCGCGGTGACCGCCGGGTCGCCCGCCAGCACCACCGCGCCCGCGTCCTCGAACAGGTTCGCGGCGCCGTCTCCGGCGACCACGGCCAGAATCCCGCGGTCCGGCGGGGTCCGCGATATCCCCGCGGCGCCGAGAACGCCCGCCACCTGCGCCGAACCCGAGCCCGCGGCGGTAGATCCCACGAGGGCGCCGCTCACTGGTGCGGGTTCCACCCGCGCGGCGGACCCATGGCCGCTGCCTTCGGCCGCATCGGTCTGGTCAACGATGGCGACGGTGCCGGTTCCCGCGCCTCCACCGTGGCGGTCGGCCCGTGGTACGACGGTTTCGCCGTACCGCTCCCACTGATCGTGGTGCGCCCCGACCGCGACGTTCTCGATGCGGATCCGGCTGAGCGTGCCCGCCGCGATCCCCGCCTCCACCGCCGCGCCCGCGTCGGCACAGTGCACATGGGCCGACCAGGACCGATCGCCGTCACCCACGACCACGACCGAGTCGCCGAGTTCGGCGAGGCGGGCCCGCAGCGCCGCCACTTTCGCCTCGTCGGCGCCGGCCAGCAGGTACATCACCTCGTATCGCGGCTCGGCGTCGACGGGCGCTGATCGCATCGCGGCCACAGGGGCCCGCGGATACTCCGGCCGCGTAGGCGCCTCACCGCGGGTCACCGAGACCAGACTGTCCAACAGCACGACCAGTCCGAGGGCGCCCGCGTCGACAACACCGGCCGCGCGCAGCACACCGAGCTGAAAAGGCGTGTCGCCGAGTGCTTTGGCCGCGCCATCGGCCGCCGCGAGCGCGACGTCGCCCAATGTCTGATCCGGGCAGGTGGCCGCGGCCGCGGAAGCGCAGTCCAGGACGGTGAGGATCGTTCCCTCGATGGGCACGCTGAGCGCCTCGCGTACCAGCCCCGAGGCCCTGGCGAGCGCGTCGCGCAAGCGGTCCGCCGTCAGCGGCCCGCTGCGCACCGCCTCGGCGACGCCGCGCAGCACCTGGGACAGGATGATTCCGGAATTGCCCCGCGCGCCGACCGTGGCACCGTGCGCCATCACGGCGGCGACGGTATGGGCCGCGCCATCGGCGCTGCTCGCCGCGGCACCTTCCGCCGCTTCGACCGCGGCACACATGGTGGCCAGCAGGTTGGTTCCGGTGTCGGCGTCCGGGACGGGAAAGACATTGAGCGCGTTGATCTCCTCGCGCCGCAGTTCCAGGCCGGTGAGGCAGGTGCGACCCCAGCACAGCAGTGCCGTGCCGTCCATCACATCCCGCGCTCCGGGCACGTCGCCTCTCCCTTCCGCCACCTGCGCACCACCACCGACCGTCAGGTTAGCGGGCGGTGCCGACAGGGACCCGGTGACACCGTCCCACTACAATCGGGTGTGCCCAGCATCCGTTCCGGCACTCGTCCCCTGGGACCGGTTTGGTGGATCGGCGCCCGCACAGCTACCCTTGCAGGGTTGCCTAGCGCGGCCGTCGCCGGTCTGCGCTGGTCGGCTTCCGCCGACAGGGCACACTTGACATTGCACCGGGACAACGCCGCATCGCGAAGGCGGCGGTCCCCACATGACATGAAGGAGTTCGCGACTATGGCTGCCGTCTGCGACGTCTGCGCCAAGGGCCCCGGCTTCGGGAAGTCGGTCTCGCACTCGCACCGGCGCACCAACCGTCGCTGGAACCCGAACATCCAGACCGTTCGCGCACAGGTCGCGCCGGGCAACACCCGCCGCATGAACGTGTGCACCTCCTGCCTGAAGGCGGGCAAGGTCGTCCGCGGCTGATTCCGGCCTCCGGCCGAACCAGCACCATCGGCACACGCCCCGGCACCCTTCTCGGGCGGTCCGGGGCGTCGTCATGACTGCGGCGGTTCGGCGAGTATGGCCGGTATGACCGAGCATCCGTGGCGGATCCTGCCGCTGGCCGCCGAGCACACACGCAGCCTCGCCGAATGCCATATCGCCTGCTGGCGCGAGGCCTATCGCGACCTGGTACCCGCGCACGTGCTCGACGCGTTCGATGTCGAACGCCGGGCCCAGCAGTGGGAGCGTGACCGCGTGCGGCATCCCGGCCGCACGCATGTCGCGACAGTCGACGACGTGGTGATCGGATTCGCCAGCGCGGGCCCGTCGCGCGACACGCGCGCCGTGTCCCCGTGGGAGTTGCACGCCCTCTATGTCCGCACCCCCTGGCACGGCAGCGGCGTAGCCGACGACCTGATCCGCGCCGCGCTCGATCCGGCCGCCGCGTGCTCACTGTGGGTGTTCGAGCAGAACCCCCGCGCGCAGGCCTTCTACCGCAGACACGGATTCATGCTCGACGGCACCCGCAAGGTCGAATCGTTCACATCCGCGATCGAGGTGCGCATGGTCCGCCCATCGACGACGCACGGCGACTCCGCACCGGCCGAGGCCCCGGATGGCACCGATTAGGGTGCAGGCATGACCTCCACCGAGCAAGCCGAGTACGTGACGACCGTCGACGGCGTTCTCCAGATCACCATCGCCACCGCCGCGAACGGCACATCGATGGACTTCGCCGGTATCAAGGCGGGCACCACGGCACTGGGCTCGCTCGGGGCCGACGTGGGCGCGGTGCTGCTGCGAGGCACCGGCGCGAACTTCTGCGCCGGCGGCGACATCCGCGGCTTCGCCGCGGCGCACGACCGCTCCGCGCACATCCACGGTCTCGCCACCGACCTGCACGAGTTCGTCCGCGCGCTGGACGCCACCCCCGTCCCGGTGGTGGCCGCGGTGCAGGGCTGGGCCGCGGGCGCTGGCATGAGCCTGGTCTGCGTGGCCGATATCGCGCTCGGCGGGCCGGGCACCAAGCTGCGCCCCGCTTACCCGGGCATCGGACTGAGTCCCGACGGCGGCATGTCCTGGACCCTGCCCCGGATCGTCGGGGCGGGCCGGGCCCGCGAAATCCTGCTCACCGATGCCGTCCTTGATGCCGGCGAGGCGGTGCGCCTGGGCGTCCTGAGCAGGCTCGTTCCCGATACGGAGATCGCGGGCGAGGCGCAGCGAATCGCTCGCACTCTCGCCTCCGGACCGCTGTCCACCTATGCGAGCATCAAATCTCTGCTGCGGGAATCGGATTCGGCAACGCTGAGCGATCAGCTCGACCGCGAACGGGACGGTATCGCCACGGCGGCGAACTCACCCGCCGGTCGCGAGGGCGTGGACGCGTTCGTCGCGAAACGCAAGCCCGACTACACCGGGCTCGCCTGAGTCCGCGTCATTCCCGGGTCGAGAGCACGAATTTCGCCACCGCATCGGTGAACGAATCGTTGTCGTCACCGGCCGCGGTGTGCGCGGCGCCACCGATCTCCACGAGCTGGGCATGCGGCACCAGCCGCTGGAACGCTTCGGCGCCCTCGGGGCTCACCACGTCCGAACGCATACCGCGCACCAACAGCACCGGAATGCTCAGGACGCGCGCCGCGTCCTCCATCTGCTCGATCATCGCGGACGGGTCCTCCAGCCGGCCGCCGAGCATGTCCGGATCCCAGTGCCAGTACCAGCGGCCATCGCGTTCACGCAGGTTGCGCAGCAGACCGTCGGTGTTCTTCGGTCGCGGGCGGTGCGGCAGGTAGGCGGCGACCGCGTCGGCCGCCTGCTCGATGCTGTCGAAGCCGTCTCGATGCCTACCCATGAAGTCGATCACCCGGGCGACGCCTTCCGGCTCCGGCCTGGTCACGATGTCGACCAGCACCAGGGCGCTGATCGCCTCCCCGCCCGGCTCGGCGGTGGCGAGCAGTCCGGTGACGCCGCCCATGCTGGCACCCACCACCACCGCGGGCGCGCCGAGTTGTTCCA
Source organism: Nocardia sp. NPDC051787 (assembly GCF_040681325.1). Taxonomy (NCBI): domain Bacteria; kingdom Bacillati; phylum Actinomycetota; class Actinomycetes; order Mycobacteriales; family Nocardiaceae; genus Nocardia; species Nocardia sp. NPDC051787. Next base: position 51,637 of record NZ_JBFAYO010000018.1, on the reverse strand, counting down.
GCACGAGCAGAAAGTCCTGGACCATGGTGTGGCGCCGGTAGTCGCGGTCGGGCGCCCACTGGCTGTCGCCGTGGCCGCGCGCGTCCAGGGTGATCACCCGCATCCCGGACGCGCCCAGCCGCGCGCCGGTCTGCTTCCACGAGTGACGGTTCTGCCCGCCGCCGTGCAGAAAGACGACGAGCGGGCCGTCGACCGGGCCGAACTGGTCGGCGACCAGCTCGATTCCGCCCGAACCGCGCAGCCGCAGCCGAGACGGTTCGAGAAGATCGTTCGCATTACTCACGATCTGTAGGATCGCACAACACCGGCCTTAGCCGAAGCAAACCTGCGAATCGATTACTCAGCAGGCGAGATTGCCCGCGAACACCAGGCACGCGATCTTGGCGTGCACCGACGAGGAGATGGTGGAGGAGCCGCTGGAGGTGTACTCCTCGGCGACCGGAGCCGTGGTGGTCTCCGTGGCGGGCTCGAGCCGCAGCGGGGCCGCGCCGGCGACGGCGGCGCCGCTGGTGAGCGCGGCGCAGACGGCCAGGGTCGCGGTGGTGCCGCGCAGCGCGCCGCGGACGGTGGTGTTGTGCATGGAACAGCTCCTCACTCGGTTTTCTCTCGGTCGATCACACACTGGCACCCATTCAGGGCAGGCGCCAGTCAACCGGTTCGGCCCCTAGTTCGTCGAGTAGTTCGTTCACTCGCGAGAAGGGGCGCGAACCGAAGAACCCGCGCGACGCGGACAACGGCGACGGATGCGCGGACTCGATATAGGGGATCTCGGACTCGATCAGCAGCGGCTTCAGCGTCGCCGCGTCCTTGCCCCAGAGGATCGCCACCATCGGCTCGTCCCTGGCGACCAAGGCGCGAATGGCCTGGTCGGTGACCGCCTCCCAGCCCTTGCCCCGATGCGAGGCCGGCTTGCCGGGCGACACGGTGAGCACTCGGTTCAGCATCAGCACTCCCTGGTCCGACCACGGACTCAGATCACCGCAGGACGGCGTGGGGTGGCCGAGATCCTTGCTGTACTCGGCGAAGATATTGGCCAGGCTGCGCGGAATCGGCGAAACATCCGGCGCCACCGAGAAACTCAGGCCCATCGGGTGGCCCGGCGTCGGATAGGGATCTTGGCCGACGACGAGCACATGCACGTCGTCGAACGGACGCTGGAAGGCGCGCAGGACGTTCTCACCCGCCGGTAGATAGCCGCGGCCCGCCGCGTTCTCGGCACGCAGGAACTCACCCATGGCGGCAATCCGATCCGCCACCGGCTCGAGTGCCTTCGCCCATCCCGGATCCATGATTTCCGACAGTGGTTTCGTGCCCATGACCGCACAACTTAGCGTGGTTCGTCTCCGGTTGCCCAAGCCGCCCCACGGAACGATTCCCACCCACCGTCGCCCGTCTGCGCCACACCGTCGACGGTGAGCCCGTGACCGGCCACAACATGCCCGATCGCGACCCATCCCGCAGGTAGCGGACGGCCCGGCGCCCAGCTGCCCGCGAAGGCGTGGTCCTCGCCTCCGGTCAGAATCCATTGCGCCGCATCGGCGTCCAGCACGGCGGCGACGCGTTCCAGCGCCGGATCACGCAACGCCGCCGAATCCAGATCGATCGCGACGCTGGAGGCCGCGGCGACATGTCCCAGATCCGCGAGCAGCCCGTCGGACACGTCGGTCAGCGCGTGCGGCCCGACGTCCGCCGAACCGGCCGTAGTCGACCCACACCGAAGCGCGTCCAGCACGGCGGCGTAGGGCGGCTGCGGAACACGATGTGCGGCAAGCGCTTCCGCGACCTCGGTACCGCTCACACCGGCGGTGAACGCGTCGAGTCCAGCGGCCGACCAGCCGAGGCGGCCCGCGACCGCGACGATATCGCCCACGCGCGCACCGGATCTCGTGATCGGCGCGCCGCCACCCAGGTCGCCGAAGGCGGTGACCGAGATGACCAGGTCGCGACTGCGGACCAGGTCGCCGCCCGCGATGGACGCGCCCGCCCTTGCGGCCTCGGCCCACATCCCGTCCGCGAGTCCGTCGACCAGCTCGAGCGGGGTGTCGGCGGGGCAGCCGAGCGCGACGACGAACGCGGTCGGCGTCGCGCCCATCGCGACCACGTCGGCGGCGTTCTGCGCGATCGCCTTGCGGCCGATGTCCTCGGGACCGGACCAGTCCAGCCGGAAATGCCGATCCTGCACCAGCATGTCGGTGGTGACCACGAACCGGCCGTCCGGAGCCGCGACCAGCGCCGCGTCGTCGCCGGGGCCGAGCAGCACGCCCGGCGTCTGCACCCGCCCCGCGTTGATGCGATCGATCAGCGCGAACTCCCCCAGTCCACGCACTGTCCTCGGGCCCGTGCTCGCGCTGATGACCGATCCTTTCCGGCGTGCCGCTTGCTGGAACGAGGCCGACGGTACCCTTTCGCCAGGCACTCGAGTACCACCGGGCCGACGCCCGATGCGCGCGAACAGGAAGGATCGGTGAGCATGGCGGCGGATTCGTCGAACCGGGATTCGACGGAACACGAGGACGAACACGCGGATGCCGCGAGATCCGCGTCCGATGCCCCGGACGCCGTAGGCGGTCCGGCGGTCGACACCGGTGACACCCAGCCGGACACGCCAACCGCCACCGAGCCCGCGGAATCGGACGCCGACGACGCGGACTGCGAAGCAAAGGAGCCGGACCACCCGGCCGCCGGATCACCTCAGTACTCCCCGGCCCTCATCGCCACCGCCGTGGCGCTGCCGGTCGTCTTGGTCGTCGCGGTGCTGGTGGCCGCGGTGCTGGCGCGCCGCGCACCCGTCGAGCGGGAACCGCTGGTCCTCGGTCCCGTTCCCGCCCCGGCCGCGGACGGTCCCGCCTGCGCCGCTCTGCTGCCCGCCCTGCCCGCGGACCTCGGCGAGTTCGGCAAATCGACCCTCGTGGAGCCCGCTCCGCCGGCCACCCGAGCATGGCAGCGCACGGACGGCGGCGACCCCATCGTGCTGCGCTGCGGGTTGGACCGCCCGCTCGAGTTCAACCGCGCCTCGCCTTTGCAGATCGTGAACGGCGTGCAGTGGTTCGAGGCCCGGGACCAGGTAGCGAAGGCGAGCACCTGGTTCGCCGTCGACCGGAGCACCTACATCGCCCTGACCGTCCCCGACGGTTCGGGACCGACCCCGCTGCAAGAGGTCTCCGACACCATCACCGCCACCCTCCCCGCACAGCCGATCGACCCGGGACCGCTGCCCAACTGACCGGCGATCGCTTCCTGGCCGCGCGACTGTCGCGGAGCTCAGGGCCGCACGACTCAGCGCAGGCCGGTGCCGCGGGCGAGGGCCGTTTCGATGAGCGTGGAGACCAGCGTGGCGAAGTCGACTCCGGTGGCCTCCCACATGCGCGGGTACATGGAGATCGCGGTGAAGCCGGGCATGGTGTTGATCTCGTTGATCACCGGCCCTTGCTCGGTGACGAAGAAATCGACCCGCGCCAGTCCCTGGCAGTCGAGGGCCTGGAAGGCGCGCACCGCCAGTTCCCTGATCCGGTCGGAGACCTCGTCGTCCAGCTTGGCCGGGACGTCGAATTCACAGACGTCGTCGAGGTATTTGGTGTCGAAGTCGTAGAACTCGGGCGCGGCGGCGGTGCTGTCGTCCTCCGGCATCCGGATCTCCGCGACCACACTCGCCGAGACCCGCCCGTCCGGGAATTCCAGGACACCGCATTCCACTTCGCGTCCGACGATGCCCGCTTCCACGATCACCTTCGGATCGTGTTCGCGCGCCGCGGCGATCGCCGCGTCCAGCTCGTTCCAGTCGGTCACTTTGGTGATGCCGATCGATGACCCGCCGCGCGCGGGCTTCACGAACACGGGCAGTCCCAAGCGCTGCCGATCCTCCTCGGCGACCGTCGAGGTACCGCGTCGCAGCACCACTTGGGTGCCGATCGGCAGTCCCTCGGCCGCGAGCAGCTTCTTGGTGAACTCTTTGTCCATCCCCGCCGCGCTTGCCAGCACCCCTGGCCCCACGTAGGGGATTCCGCCGAGCTCGAGCATCCCCTGCAGGGTCCCGTCCTCGCCGAACGGCCCGTGCAGGATCGGGAACACCACATCGACCGAACCGAGGGCGGCGGCCGGATCGTCCAGCGCGATCAGCGCCCCCGGGCGGCTCGGGTCGGCGGCCAGGGTCAGTGCCGTGCCGGTGGCGTCCACCGACGGCAGGGCGCGGTCGTGAATGCCGAGCGCGGCCACGTCCGAACCACCGAGCACCCAGCGGCCCGCCGCGGTGATGCCGATGGGCACGACCTCGTACTTCTCCGGATCCAGATTGCGCAGCACGCTGCCGGCCGATACACAGGACACGGCGTGCTCGTTACTGCGTCCGCCGAACACCACCGCAACCCTGATCCGGTTCCTCATGCCCGGAACCGTACCCGTTTCGGCGAGCGTACCCACCGTTGACCGTCCGGCTACGGCGATATCCGCCCTGAGCCGGGCGCAGCCGGATCACTCCGGTTTGATCCGCCGTCCGAGCAGGTTGTCGACGGCTTCGCGGACCGAGAGCCCCTCATGGCAGACCTGGTGCACCGAGGTCGTCAGCGGCATCTCGACCCCGTGCCGCTCGGCCAGCGCACGAATCGATGTGCAGGACTTCACACCCTCGGCGACCTGGCCATGAGTGGCCGACTGGGCGGCATCCATCGACCCGCCCGCGCCGAGCACGTGACCGAAGGAGCGGTTGCGCGACAGCGGCGAGGTGCAGGTGGCGACCAGGTCGCCGACCCCGGCCAAGCCGGCCAGCGTGGTGGGTTCCGCGCCGAGGGCCACCCCGAGCCGGATGATCTCGGCCAGACCGCGGGTGATCAGGCTGGCGATCGAGTTGTCGCCGAGACCCATCCCCGAGGCGATGCCGCAGGCGAGCGCGATGACATTCTTGCAGGCACCGCCGATCTCACAGCCGATTACATCGGTATTGGTGTAGGGCCGGAAATATCCGGTCGCGCTGGCGTGCTGCACCGCTACCGCGCGGTCGGTGTCCGAGCAGGCGATCACGGTCGCGGCGGGCTGACCCACCGCGATCTCGCGCGCCAGGTTCGGCCCGGACAACACCGCGATCCGGTTCTGGTCCGCGCCGGTGACCTCCCCGATCACCTGGCTCATGCGCAGCAGCGACCCGGTCTCGATGCCCTTGGCCAGGCTCAGCAGCGTGGCGTCCGGAGCGATCAAGCCCTTCCACTCCGCGAGGTTGACCCGCAGGGATTGGGACGGCACCGCCAGCACCACGATCTGCGCCCCGTCCAGCGCCACCGCGGGGTCGTGGGTGGCCGCGATCGGCGGCAGCGGAATATCGGACAGGTAATCGGGATTGCGATGTTCGGAGGCCAGCGTCGCGGCCACCTCGGGCCGCCGGGCCCAGATCGTGACCTCGGTTCCCGCGTCCGCCAACACCTTCGCGAACGCGGTGCCCCACGATCCCGCGCCCAGCACCGCTGCCCTCGTCATCAGCCCAATATGCCATGGAAGGATTGCACGCATGCGCCCGCACTCCGTGCATGCCGTGATCGCGGTCAAGAGCCTCGATCGGGCCAAGAGCCGACTGGCCGACCGGCTGCGCCCGGAGCACCGGGCGCGGCTGGTGCTGGCCATGCTCGCCGACACCGTGACCGCGACCGGAGCGGTCGCCGCTGTGGTATCCGTGACCGTGGTCACCCCCGACCCCGCGGTCGCCGATCTGGCTCGCACACTGGGCGCCGACGTCCATCCGGAGCCGCGCGAGCGGAACTCCGACGGACTGAACACCGCCCTGGCCGCCACCGCCGCCGCCTTGCGCGCCGCGCACGGCCCCATCGACCTGCTCGCCTTGCAGGCCGATCTGCCCGCACTGCGTCCGGAAGAGCTCTCGGACATGCTCGCCACCGCGCCGCCCGGAGTGCGGTCGATCGTGGTCGACCACGCGGGCAGCGGAACCGCCGCGCTCGTGGTCCGCGACCCGGTCGCCGCGCTCGACCCGCGCTTCGGCCCGGGGTCGGCCCGCACTCACATCGCCGCGGGCGCGGTGGACCTCGCCGGGGACTGGCCGGGACTGCGCCTGGACGTGGACACTGCCGACGATCTGGACCGCGCCGTAGCGCTCGGGGCCGGTGACGCAACCCGCGCTGTCGTGCATGACATCGGTTGGCCGGGCGCCGTTCACGAGCACGTTCCACACGTGTGCTAGGCGGTCGCCGCGGTGGCGTGAGACATACGTCAATCCGCGCTGGGGGCTGCACACCCGCTCGTCGGTAAGGGATGATCGTTGACGTGAGCGATACGGAAACCGTCAAGCAACAGCCGTTGCTTCCCACCCCACCCCCGGCGGCGACACCCCTGTCCGCCGACTCGGCGGCGCCCCGGTTGCCACGTGATCGCTACCTGAACCGCGAATTGAGCTGGCTCGACTTCAACGCCCGGGTGCTCGCCCTCGCCGAGGACGCCTCGCTTCCGTTGCTGGAACGCGCGAAGTTCCTCGCGATCTTCGCCTCCAACCTGGATGAGTTCTACATGGTGCGGGTGGCGGGCCTGAAACGGCGCGCCGAGACCGGTCTGCTCGTGCGCTCGGCCGACGGCCGCTCCCCCGGCGAGCAACTGGAGCTGATCGCCGCGCGCACCCAGGAGATCGCGGTGCGGCATGCCCGCGTCTTCCTCGACAGCGTGCTGCCCGCGCTGACCGCCGAGGGCATCGCCATCATCGACTGGACCGACCTGGACGACGACGAACGCCAGCGCCTCTCCGGCTACTTCCAGGATCAGGTCTTCCCGGTCCTCACGCCGCTCGCGGTGGACCCGGCGCACCCTTTCCCCTATATCAGCGGGCTGAGTCTCAATCTCGCCGTGACGGTGAAGGATTCCACCACCGGCGGCGAGCATTTCGCGCGCGTCAAGGTGCCCGACAACGTCGACCGGTTCGTCCGCGTGCGCCGCACCGAATCGGGCTCCCCCATCGCGGCCTTCCTGCCGATGGAGGCGCTCATCGCCGCGCATCTGGACCTGTTGTTCCCCGGCATGGACGTGGTCGAGCACCATTCGTTCCGGATCACCCGCAACGCCGATTTCGAGGTCGACGAGGACCGCGACGAGGACCTGCTCCAAGCGCTGGAACGCGAACTGGCCCGGCGCCGGTTCGGTTCGCCGGTGCGGCTGGAGGTCTCCGACGACATGACCGAGCACATGCTCGATCTGCTCCTGCGTGAGCTGGATGTCGACCCCGCCGACGTCGTCCAGGTGCCCGGCCTGCTCGATCTGTCCTGCCTCTGGCAGGTGTACGGCGTGGACCGGCCGAATCTGAAGGACACCCCGTACGTCCCCGCGACGCCCCCCGCGTTCGGCGAGCGCGAGACGCCGCGCAACGTGTTCGCGGCGCTGCGCGAGGGCGACGTGCTGGTGCACCACCCGTACGACTCGTTCTCCACCAGCGTGCAGCGATTCATCGAGCAGGCCGCGGCCGACCCGCAGGTGCTCGCGATCAAGCAGACGCTCTACCGCACCTCCGGCGACTCCCCGATCGTCAACGCGCTGATCGACGCCGCCGAGGCGGGCAAGCAAGTCGTCGCCCTGGTGGAGATCAAGGCGCGCTTCGACGAGCAGGCCAACATCAAGTGGGCGCGCGCGCTGGAGCAGGCGGGCGTGCATGTGGTGTACGGCCTGATCGGCCTCAAGACGCACTGCAAGACCTGCCTGGTGGTGCGCAGGGAGGGCGCGACGATCCGCCGCTACTGCCACATCGGGACCGGCAACTACAACCCGAAGACCGCCCGACTCTACGAGGACGTCGGATTACTCACCGCCGCACCGGAAATCGGCGCCGACCTGACCGACCTGTTCAATTCGCTGACCGGTTACTCGCGAAAAGAGCGCTACCGCAACCTGCTCGTCGCCCCGCACAGCGTTCGCTCCGGCATCATCGAGCGCATCCAGCGCGAAACCGAGCTGGCGTCCGAGGGATATGACGCCCGAATCCGCCTGAAGGCCAACGCGATCGTCGACGAGGAGATCATCGACGCGCTCTACCGTGCCTCGCAGGCGGGCGTGCCGGTGCAGATCGTGGTGCGCAGTATCTGCGGCCTGCGCCCCGGCGTGCCGGACATGAGCGAGAACATCGAGGTCCGCTCGATCCTGGGACGGTTCCTGGAGCACTCGCGCGTCCTGCACTTCCAGGCGCAGGACGAGTACTGGATCGGCAGCGCCGACATGATGCACCGCAACCTCGACCGCAGGGTCGAGGTGATGGCGCAGGTGAAGGATCCGCGGCTGACCGAGCAACTCGGCGACGTGTTCGACTCGGCGCTGTCACAGACGACGCGCTGCTGGATACTGCAACCCGATGGCACCTGGCGTGCCTCGCCCGGGGTATCCGGAAACGGGGACAAGATCAGAGACCACCAGGAGTTCTTGATGCGGCTGCGGAGACCCGAACAGCAGTGAGCGCGGAAACCGGATTCGAACAGGAGGGGGGCCCGTTCTGGGATCCCCGCGTCACCGCCAATATCCACGCCGCGGGAGCGGTGCTGTGGCGGGTAACCACACAGGGAACGGTGGAGATCGCGGTCGTCCACCGCCCCAAGTACGGAGACTGGTCCCTGCCGAAAGGCAAGCTGGACCCCGGCGAGACCCCGGTGCTGGCCGCCGTCCGTGAGGTCCGGGAGGAAACCGGGCTGGACGGCAAGCTCGGCCGCTACCTCGGCCACGTGACCTACCCGATTCCCGGCCATCGCAAACTGAAACGGGTCGACTACTGGGCCGCCGAACTGGTCGGCGGCGAGTTCGCCGCCAATTCCGAGGTGGACGTGCTCAGCTGGTACCCGCTCGACCGCGTGATGGATCAGCTGTCGTATCCCATGGACCGCCAAGTGGTGCGCGCCTTCACCCGCCTGCCCGCGCGCACCAGCACCCTGCTGCTGGTGCGGCACGGGAGAGCGGGCCGCCGGGACCGCTTCACCGGGCCCGACGAGCAGCGGCCGCTCGATCGCGACGGCAAGGAACAGGCACAGGCGCTGGTGCCGAATCTCCTGGCGTTCAAGGCATCCGAGATCTACTCGGCCGATCCACTGCGATGCATGCAGACGATGGCGCCGCTGGCCGAGCGGCTCGACGCCGAAATCGCCGTCGAGCCACTGCTTTCCGAGCAAGGCTACACCGCCGACCCGGACAAGGCCCGCGAGCGTTTTCTGAACTTGGTGTCCGACAACGCCGTTCGCGTGGTCTGCAGCCAGGGAAAGGTGATCCCGGACCTGCTGGGGTGGCTGGCCGAACGAGACGGCGTCGCGCTGCAGTCGGCGCGCAACCGCAAGGGCAGTGTGTGGGTGCTGTCGTTCGCCGGGCGGCGCTTGGTGGCCGCCGACCATCTGGATCGATCGCTGTCGGCCTACGTCGTGAAGGACTGACGACTTCGACCGCCCGCCGGTCGGCGAGCGCCGCCTACCGCCGACGGTTACTGGTGACGAACATCCGAAAACGGCCCCGGGTGTTTCCCGGGGCCGTCTCGACGTTGAGGCGAATGGGCCCAGTCTTCGGGGCCGCGCATCCGGCGCCGATCCGGCGGTGGCTCGAGATCAGCGGGCGCGACGAGCCGGGGCCTTCTTGGCCGCGGTCTTCTTCGCAGGTGCCTTCTTGGCGACGGTCTTCTTGGCGGCGGTGGTCTTCTTGGCCGCCGAGGCCTTGGTGGCCGTCTTCTTGGCCGGAGCCTTCTTCGCGACCGCGGTCTTCTTCGCGGGCGCCTTCTTGGCCGCGGTCTTGCGGGCGGTGGTCTTCGCCGGGGCCTTGGCGGCGGCCTTGCGCGCCGTGGTCTTGGCAGGCGCCTTGGTGGGGGTCGCCTTCTTCGCGGCGGTCTTCTTCGCCGCCGTCTTCTTCGCCGCCGCCTTCTTCGCGGCTACCGGCGCACCCACACCGCGTTTGACGGCAGGGCCGGTCGCGGCCAGCTTCTGCTTACCCGCGATCACCGCCTTGAACTGAGCGCCAGGGCGAAACGCGGGCACCGATGTGGGCTTCACCTTCACGGTTTCGCCGGTGCGCGGGTTCCTGGCGACTCGAGCCGCACGCTTGCGCTGTTCGAACACACCGAATCCGGTGATTGTGACGCTCTGACCCTTGTGCACCGCGCGCACGATGGTGTCGACCACATGCTCGACTGCCGCGGTGGCCGTGCGCCTGTCCGTACCCAACTTTTCGGTCAGAACGTCGATCAGTTCCGCCTTGTTCATTGAATCCTCCGCAGACTAATGGCCCGTCGTCGGACCGACTAGGTACCACGGTAAACCCACTTTGGGCAAGAGTCTATGTGCCACGCCAAAATTCATGTGGTTTAGCACACGTCCAGCTACCGCAACTCAGGCCACCCAGCTAACCGCCAGGGGTGATTACGTCTGCGAAATATGTGCCGGGAGGGTGGCGGGTTTCCATGTTGGCCTTGCCTTTTCGAACCGGTCGATGACGTCTTCCTGCCGCAGCGTCAGCCCGATGTCGTCCAATCCCTCCAGCAGACGCCACCTGGTGTAGTCATCAATATCGAACGGCAACACGACGGTTCCAGCCGCCACAGTGCGCGCCCGGAGGTCCACAACCAATTCCAAGCCGGGCTGTTCCTCGAGCAACTTCCAGAGCATTTCGACATCGTTCTGTGACATCTGCGCAGCCACCAGCCCGCCCTTACCCGCATTGCCGCGGAAGATGTCGGCGAACCGGGACGAGATGACCACCCGAAAGCCGTAGTCCGACAGCGCCCAAACGGCGTGCTCACGCGAGGATCCGGTACCGAAATCCGGACCCGCCACCAGCACACTACCCCTGTTGTATGGCTCGACGTTGAGAATGAAGTCGGGATCGGTGCGCCATGCGGCGAACAACCCGTCCTCGAATCCCGTACGAGTCACCCGCTTCAGGTAGACGGCGGGGATGATCTGATCGGTATCGACATTGGAGCGGCGCAGCGGCACCCCGATACCCTTGTGCACGGTGAAGGCTTCCATAACGAATCTCCTGGGTTTGATTGAGGGAATCGGGGCCGGTCAGTCCAGATCCGCAGGCGACGACAGGGTTCCGCGGACCGCCGTCGCGGCCGCTACGAGGGGAGAAACCAGGTGCGTACGGCCGCCTTTGCCCTGCCTTCCTTCGAAGTTCCGGTTAGAGGTGGAGGCACAACGCTGGCCGGGCGCGAGCTGGTCCGGATTCATTCCCAGGCACATTGAGCAGCCCGCCTGCCGCCATTCGGCGCCCGCCGCGGTGAAAATCTCACCGAGTCCTTCTTTTTCCGCCTGTGCGCGAACCCGCATCGACCCCGGTACAACCAGCATTCGCACGCCGTCGGCGACATGACGTCCCTTCAAAATCCCGGCCACCGCACGCAAATCCTCAATGCGTCCGTTGGTGCACGAACCGACGAATACGGTGTCGATCGGTACTTCCCGAAGTGGAGTACCCGGCTCCAAGTCCATGTAACGCAGCGCTTTCTCCGCGGACTCGCGGGCCACCTCGTCGGCGATCGCGGCCGGGTCGGGCACCGCCTCGCCCAGGGGGGCGCCCTGGCCCGGATTGGTGCCCCAGGTGACGAACGGGGTCAGCGCGGAGGCGTCGATGTGCACCTCGGCGTCGAAAGCCGCGTCCGCGTCGGTCTTCAGCGCGTCCCAGGCGGCCACCGCTGCGTCCCAGTCGGCGCCCTGCGGGGCGTGCGGGCGCCCTTTGAGGAATTCGTAGGTCGTCTCGTCCGGGGCGATCATGCCGGCCCGAGCGCCCGCCTCGATGGACATGTTGCAGATCGTCATTCGGGCCTCCATGGACATGGCCCGGATGGCCTCGCCCCGGTACTCCAGGACATAGCCCTGCCCGCCGCCCGTGCCGATCTTCGCGATGACGGCCAGGATCAGATCCTTGCTCGTCACGCCGGGGGGCATGGTGCCGTCCACGGTGATCGCCATCGTCTTGAACGGGCGCAGCGAGAGGGTCTGGGTGGCAAGCACATGTTCGACTTCGGAGGTGCCGATACCCATCGCCAGTGCGCCGAACGCGCCGTGCGTCGAGGTGTGGCTGTCGCCGCAGACCACCGTCATCCCCGGCTGGGTCAGGCCCAGCTGCGGGCCGACCACGTGCACGATGCCCTGGTCCAGGTCGCCCATGGGATGCAGCCGCACACCGAATTCCGCGCAGTTGTGCCGCAGCGTTTCCACCTGGGTGCGCGAAATCGGGTCGGCGATCGGCTTGTCGATATCGATCGTCGGTACGTTGTGATCCTCGGTCGCGATCGTGAGATCCGGCCGCCGCACCGGCCTACCCGCGGCGCGCAGCCCATCGAAGGCCTGCGGACTGGTCACCTCGTGGACGAGGTGCAGGTCGATGTAGATCAGGTCCGGCTCGCGCGAGGCACCCTCACCCTCCCCGCGAGCGACGACATGCTGGTCCCATACCTTCTCGGCCAGCGTGCGCGGTTCGGCCATAGTCGATCACCTTTCGGACGAAGCAGCCGTTCCGCGATCCGGACTTCGATGCAGCGACGGTTGCACAAGTTGGGATAGCTACGCCTGGTCGGAACGCTGATGACCGGAATCCGCGTTGGTGGATTTCTCAGCATCCGAGACGCTAGTATCGTTCTATGAGACAGCATAGCGGCATCGGCGTCCTCGACAAAGCAGTGGCGGTCCTGTACGCCGTAGCCGAGCATCCCTCCGGTCTCAACGAGCTGTGCGCGCGCACCGGCCTGCCCCGCGCCACCGCGCATCGTCTCGCCGTCGGCTTGGAGGTGCATCGCCTGCTCGCCCGCGACAGCAACGGGACCTGGCGCCCCGGACCCGCCCTGGCCGAGCTCGCGACCAGCGCCAATGACCCGCTCCTGGAGGCGGCGTCGGCCATTCTGCCCCGCCTGCGTGAGATCACCGGCGAAAGCGTCCAGCTGTACTGCCGCGACGGCAACGCGCGTGTGTGCGTCGCGGCGCTGGAACCACCCGTCGGCCTGCGTGACACCGTGCCGGTGGGAGCGCGGCTTCCACTGACCGCGGGCTCGGCGGCCAAAGTCCTGCTGGCGTGGGCCGACCCGGAACTCCAGCGCACCATCCTGGCCGACGCGGTATTCGGCGAGCGTGCACTGGGCGAGGTGCGCAAGCGCGGCTGGGCGCAGAGCGCCGCCGAGCGCGCGGCCGGTGTGGCAAGCGTTTCCGCGCCGGTGCGCGACGCGGGGGGCACCGTGGTCGCGGCGGTGTCGGTGTCGGGCCCGATCGATCGGATGGGCCGCAGGCCGGGCGCGCGCTGGGCGGCGGATCTGGTCGCGGCCGCCGAGGCATTGCACAAGCGCCTGTAACGCGTTTCAGTTCGGACTCTCTAGAGTTGGCCCATGGGAGTCAACCAACGGGCACAGATCGTGATGTCCGACACCGAGATCACCGAGTTCCTGCAGCGCAGCCGGATCGCCACGCTGGCGACCATCGGCCCGGCGGGCACGCCGCACCTGACCGCGATGTGGTACGCCCTCATCGACGGCGAGATCTGGTTCGAGACCAAGGCCAAGTCGCAGAAGGCGGTGAACCTGCGGCGCGATCCGCGGGTCACCTGCCTGGTCGAGGCCGGTGACACCTACGACCAGCTGCGGGGCGTGTCGATCGAAGGCCGGGCCGAGATCGTCGAGGACGCCGAGAAACTCTTCGCCGTCGGCGTGAGCGTCTGGGAGCGCTACACCGGCCCCTACAGCGAGGACGTGCGCCCAATGGTGGAGTCCATGCTGCACAAACGGGTCGCCGTCCGCGTCGTGCCCGAGCGCACGCGCAGCTGGGATCACCGCAAGCTCGGCCTTCCACCCATGCCGCTCGGCGGGACCACCGCGCACGCGCTGGACTGAACAAAACACGCTCGGGCAGCACGACGCGCCCGAATTCCAACTGACACAACCACCTCGCACGGGATAGTTTCGAGGTGTTCGACATGAATCGGCCGGGCATCGCCGCCCGCGAGGGCGCGCTGCGCGGCCGCGACGACGAGGAGCATGCGATGGCGGATTCGGATAAGCCCAATGGCTCCGACGAGGTGAAGCGCAAATTCCGGGAGGCACTGGAGCGCAAGAACCAGCAGCACGCCCGCGCGGCCGACCACCTCGACGGACGGTCCAAGGCGTCCGCGGCGCACACCGCGGCCGCCCACAAGCGGGAATTCCGGCGCAAGAGCGGATAGTCCGCGACCACGACGAAGGCCCTCCAGCAAGATCGCTGGCGGGCCTTTCGTTTCGCACCCGCCGACCGAAACCGAAGCGAACAAGCACTGCGGAACAGCCAAAACCGCCCCCCGACACGCCGCAGCCGACACTCCCGGACAGCCGGATGATCGGGCCGGCGGTACGACCGAGCCCCGGGAACAGAGCCCAGGCCGGGAACCTGAGAGCTAAGTCTCAGCCAGAGATCCGGAACAAACTCACGCAACGACCCGGGCGAAGCCCTCCAACACGCGAACCGGACGCGAAGCCCTCCAACAGGGGAACTGAGGCGAGCCCTCCAACAGGGGCGTGGGGGCAAAGGCCCCAGTCGGGGCCCCGGGGCGAAGCCCCCTGGGGTGGGGGTCCGGGGGCGAAGCCCTCCGGGCGGGGTGTGGGGGTTGCACCCCCACAAGACATAGCGAAACGAGAAAGGCCCACACCCTTGTGGGCATGGGCCTTCCACTCGTGTAGCCCCGACGGGATTCGAACCCGCGCTACCGCCTTGAGAGGGCGGCGTCCTAGGCCGCTAGACGACGGGGCCAGGACTGCTTCTCACTGTCGTGAGGAGCGCCGTGGTGATCTTTCGATCAGGAGGCTCGGCTAGTTTAACCGGCCGAAGCTCGGCGACCAAATCGCCGGTTGCTGTCATGATTTCGGCCGCGAACCGAAGTCGAACAACACTCTCCGCTGGGGTACCAGGACTCGAACCTAGAATGGCTGAACCAGAATCAGCTGTGTTGCCAATTACACCATACCCCAATGACCAGGTCGTTCCGTCTCGCGTCTGGATGACTCGAGACCGTGTTCCGGGCCGAGAAGAAGAGTACCAAACGGCTACCGGTCTACTACAAATCGCCTGGTCAAAGCCACATTTTCGGCGTTACGACCCCGCTTCGCCCGGTGCGGTCCACTTCAGCGCCGAGTGCAGCCGGTCCATGGTGACGTCCCGGCCGAGCAGTTCCAGCGACTCGTACAGTGGCGGGCTGATATGCGATCCGGTCACCGCGACCCGTACCGGCGCGAAGGCCTTGCGCGGTTTCAGCCCCAGATCTTCGATGAGCGCCTTTTTCAGCGCCTCTTCGATCGCCGCGGTCGTCCACTCCGTCAGCGGCGTTACCGCAGCAATAGCGGCTTGCAATACCTCGGTGGCGTCGGGCCCGAGATTCTTCGCGCCCGCGGCGGGGTCGATCGCGAACTCATCCGCGGGTGCGAACAAGAAACGCAACAGTTCCCAGGCGTCCGCCAACACGACGATCCTGGTCTGCACGAGGGCGGCTGCCGCGCCGAACACCTTCTCGTCGATTTCCGCGCCGATATGGCCGTGCTCGGTGAGATACTCCCGAAGCCGATGTGTGAAATCGCCCGGCTCCAGCAATCGGATGTGCTCGGCGTTGAGCGCGTCCGCCTTCTTCTGGTCGAAACGGGCCGGATTCGAATTTACTTTCGAAATATCGAAGGCTTCCACCATCTCCGTCATCGTGAACACGTCGCGGTCTTCGGAGAGGCCCCAGCCGAGTAGCGCCAGATAATTCAGCAAACCCTCGGGAATGAATCCGCGGTCGCGGTGGGCGAACAGATTCGACTCCGGATCACGCTTGGACAACTTCTTGTTGCCCTGCCCCATGACGAAGGGCAGATGACCGAACTCCGGCGTGAAATCGGTAACTCCGATCCGGCGCAGTGCAGCATACAGCGCGACCTGCCGCGGGGTGGAGGAGAGCAGGTCCTCACCGCGCAGCACGTGGGTGATCCGCATCAGCGCGTCGTCGAGCGGGTTGACCAGGGTGTACAGCGGGTCGCCGGTGCCGCGGGTGAGCGCGAAGTCCGGGACGGAGCCCGCCTTGAACGTGGTCTCGCCGCGCACCAGATCGTGCCAGGAAAGGTCCTCGTCGGGCATTCGCAGCCGGATCACGGCGGGTCGCCCCTCGGCTCGGTACGCCTCGATTTGCCCGGGCGTCAGGTCGCGGTCGTAGTTGTCGTAACCGAGCTTCGGGTCGCGTCCAGCAGCCCGGTGGCGAGCCTCGACTTCCTCTGGCGTGGAGAATGATTCATATGCCTCCCCGGCCTCCAGCAAACGCCGGACCACGTCCAGATGCAGATCTTTTCGCTGCGACTGGCGATACGGTTCATATGGCCCGCCGACCTCCGGGCCCTCGTCCCAAGTGAGGCCGAGCCAGCGCAGCGCGTCGATAATCGCCCGGTAGGACTCCTCGGAATCGCGTGCGACATCGGTGTCTTCGATACGAAAGACGAATGTGCCACCGTGATGGCGGGCGTAGGCCCAGTTGAACAGCGCCGTCCGGATCAGGCCGACGTGCGGTGTTCCGGTCGGCGACGGGCAGAATCGGACCCGTACTTCAGTCATGGCTCTCTTTCGATCAGCGTTTGGCGGCAACGGGATTGGTGAGCGTTCCGATCGCATCGACGGTCACCGACACCTGCTGCCCCTCCTTCATCGGGCCGACGCCCTCGGGGGTTCCGGTGAGGATCACGTCACCGGGCAGCAGCGTCATCACGGTGGTGACCCACTCGATGAGCTTCGGAATGTCGTGCAGCAGAAGCGAAGTGCGACTACGTTGGCGCACTTCGCCGTCGAGCTCGGTGACGATCTCCAGATCCGAAGGGTCGACAGCGGTTTCGATCCACGGACCGAGCGGGCAGAAGGTGTCATAGCCCTTCGCCCTGGTCCACTGGCCGTCGTGGCGCTGCTGGTCACGGGCGGTCACGTCGTTGGCGACGGTATAGCCGAGGACGACGTCCAGCGCGCGGGCGGCGGGCACGTCCTTGCACGGGCGGCCGATGACGATGGCCAGCTCTCCCTCGTAATCGACCTGAGAAGCGCTGGGCGGCAGGATGATCGGGGCGTTCGGCCCGACGATCGCGGTGTTCGGCTTGAGGAAGATGACCGGGTCTTCCGGTGCGGGGCCGCCCATTTCGGCGGCGTGGGCGGCATAGTTCTTGCCGACGCAGACCACCTTGCTGGCCAGGATCGGGGCGAGCAAGCGCACGTCGGCCAGCGGCCAGCTCCGGCCGGTGAACGTCGGTGTGCCGAACGGGTGTTCCGCGATCTCCTTGGCGATCGCCGACCCCGCGCCGCTCCGGCCCGCACTGTCGCTTACGTCGCCTTCGATGCTGACGAAGGCGACCCCATCGGGACTGGCAACTCGACCTAGACGCATGCCCGGCAGTCTATCGACCCACTGCCACCTGCCCGAACGCGCCCGACCGAGTGGTACGGAATTTCCGCACCCGCTCCGGCGACCGCGCTGTGAGCAGTCCGACAACCGCAGCCGTCGATGCGCGCCGCCGCGCGGGTGTACGGTGAGCACCGAGGTTCACAAAGTGGGAATCAAATCCCAAATATTGAGATATCGAGGTGAGGGCGATGGCGACCGAGACCCAGATCGACGAGGTTCGGCGCTGGTCCATGCTGGGTCTCGGCGTCTTCGCCCAAGCCTCCAGCGCGGTGTTCATCCATGGTGTGCCGTTCCTGCTCCCCGCGCTGACCGACCGCGGCATGCCGCTGGCCACGGCAGGCCTGCTGGTGGCCATGCCGACCGTCGGACTGGTCTGCACGCTCATCGCGTGGGGTTACGTGGTCGACCGGGTCGGCGAGCGCAAGGTGCTGGTCGGCGGCCCGCTGCTGATGCTGGCGGCGGGATGCGCCGCGGCGGCGACCACCGACCACATAGCCTTGGGCGCGCTGCTGTTCCTCGGCGGCATCGGGGCGGCCAGTACCAACGGCGCCAGCGGGCGGGTGATCGTCGGCTGGTTCCCACCGCATCGGCGCGGGCTGGCGATGGGTATCCGGCAGACCGCGCAGCCACTCGGGGTCGGCGTCGGCGCGTTGGCGATCCCCGCGGTGGCCGCCGCCTACGGCGTGCCCGCGGCCATTCTGGTTCCCGCGCTCATGGCGGGCCTGGCGGCCCTCGGCTGCCTGACGGGCATCGTCGATCCGCCGCGCCCCGCGCGTTCCGCCGGCGATCCGGCGTTGCGCGCCAATCCTTATCGCGATGACACCACCCTCTGGCGCATCCACTTGGTCTCGGTGCTGCTCGTCGTGCCCCAGGGCACCGTCTGGACGTTCGCGCTGCTGTGGCTGCACCGCGACGTCGGCTGGTCGCTGGCCGCCGCGGGCGCGCTGGTGACCTTCACACAGATTCTCGGCGCGCTGGGCCGCATCGGTGCGGGCGCGTGGTCGGATCGGGTCGGCAGCCGGATGGGCCCGCTGCGCACCGTCGCGATCGCCGCCGTGCTCTCGATGGCGGCCTTGGCCATAACAGCGTGGACCCACTGGTGGTGGGCCGCCATCCCGCTGCTGATCGCCGCGTCCGTGATCACCGTCTCCGACAACGGACTGGCCTTCACGGCGGTAGCCGAAATCGCGGGCCCCTACTGGAGCGGCCGCGGCCTCGGCATCCAGAACACCGGACAGAACCTGGCCATGGCCGCCATCCCTCCCGTATCCGGCGCACTCATCACCGCGAGCGGCTTCCCCGCCGCCTTCGTGCTCGCGGCCGCCGCGGCGGTAGCCGCCGTCCCACTGGTACCCGCCGACCCCGAATAACCTCTCCCGCAATATTTTCCACCCACGAACGCGCACACCACTGCCCACCTTCGCCGCGGAGGTGGGCAGCTCGGAGCCTCGTGCGCAACGCCGAGGTTTTGTAGTCGGCACGGGACACAGAGCCCGCTTCGATGTAGGCCAGCACCCATAACCGGGCCGGTGTCGAGGGCAGTGGTGCCCACCCGGACTGCGATAGGCGACAGCGCGTCGGGTAACGGTGACGTATGCCGACGGCATACGGGCGAAGATTTTTCGGACACTCACCAGAGACCGACACGCACAGGTCCCGCCCCCGGATCGGGGCGGGACTTCGTCTGTGCGATGTCAGACGCTGGCGGCGATGCGGTCGCCGACCTCCACCGTCGACGCGCCGCCGGAGCGAGACGCGAGATCCCTCGCGACCGCGGACTCGATGCGGGCGGCCGCCTCGGTGTCGCCGAGGTGGTTCAGCAGCAGGGAGACCGAGAGGATCGCGGCGGTCGGGTCGGCCTTGGACTGACCGGCGATGTCGGGGGCGCTGCCGTGCACCGGCTCGAACATGCTCGGGTTCGTCCCGGAGGCGTCGATATTGCCGCTTGCGGCCAAGCCGATACCGCCGCTCACGGCGGCGGCCAGGTCGGTGATGATGTCGCCGAAGAGGTTGTCGGTGACGATCACGTCGAACCGGCCCGGATCGTTGACCAGGTGGATGGTCGCGGCGTCGATGTGCTGGTAAGCCGTTGTGACATCGGGGAATTCGGCCGCGACCTCGTCCACGGTGCGCTGCCAGAGCGAGCCGGCGAAGGTGAGCACGTTGGTCTTGTGCACCAGCGTCAGGTGCTTGCGCCGGGCCTGCGCCTTGGCGAAGGCGTAACGCACCACGCGCTCGATGCCGAACCGGGTGTTGGTGCTCACCTCGGTCGCCACCTCGTGCGGGGTGTCGACGCGGATCGCGCCGCCGGTGCCGGTGTAGGGGCCCTCGGTGCCTTCGCGGACCACCACGAAGTCGATGTCGGGGTTGCCCGCCAGCGGGCTGGTCACGCCGGGGAACAGTTTGGACGGCCGCAGGTTCACGTGGTGATCCAGCGCGAACCGGGTGCGCAGCAGCAGCCCGCGCTCGAGCACGCCGCTGGGCACCGACGGATCACCGATCGCGCCGAGCAGGATCGCGTCGTGCTGCTTCAGCTCGGGCAGCACAGAGGCCGGCAGGATCTCGCCGGTCGCGTGGTAGCGCCGCGCGCCGAGATCGTATTCGGTCTTCTCGACACCGGGCACGACCACGTCGAGCACCTTGAGCGCCTCGGCGATGACCTCGGGCCCGATCCCGTCACCCGGGATGACAGCAAGCTTCATGACAAATGCTCCGTTCGATGTTTGCCGGTCGCGGCCGCCACGAGATGCGGCACGTGGTTCGACCGTCGGGTGAACACGACATTCCGGCCGGGTGACCGCAGCACCGTCACGGTACTCGGCGCGGCCGGGCGATCGAGAATTGGGCAGCGGACACGGAGGGCGCACCGCGCATGGACAACGCGGACCGGCTGGGCCGGACCGGGGTCGAGCTACAGGGGCCGATCCGGGACCGACAAACAGACACCGCGCCCGTCCCGACAAACAGACACCGCGCCGCGGAACGACCGACAGACGCCGGGCCGCGGCCGACCGACAAGCAACGCCGCGCGCGAATACGTCGCGCGCGGCGTCAGCTTCTCCGCGATCGGGGGTGACCCCGATCCGATCAGAACAGATCGACCAGGACGATCTTGCCCGCGCCGACCGATTCTGCGATCGCGGCCTGCACATCGCCGGGCACCTCGCGGGCGACCCGCAGCACCACGGTCGCGCCTTCCTTGTCCACGTCCTGGGTCAGCTGCGCGGCCAGGATGTCGATCCCGGCCTCGCCGAGCTTGGTGCCGATCCTGCCCAGCGCGCCCGGCCGGTCCTCGTAGTTCAGGATGGCCAGGTTGAGGCCCTCGGCGCGCATGTCGTAGTTGCGGCCGTTGATGTTGACGATCTTCTCCACCAGCTGCGGCTCGGTCAGCGTGCCCGCCACGTTCAGGGTGGAGCCGTCGCCGAAGACGGCGCGCAGGTCGACC
Organism: Nocardia sp. NPDC051787; assembly: GCF_040681325.1. NCBI lineage: Bacteria > Bacillati > Actinomycetota > Actinomycetes > Mycobacteriales > Nocardiaceae > Nocardia > Nocardia sp. NPDC051787. The sequence continues at coordinate 30,834 of NZ_JBFAYO010000018.1, read as the reverse complement.
ACGCTGCGGTGGCTCGGGCTCTCCGACGCCGTGGCGACCTGGGTGCTGATCCCGCGGTCCTTGGCCAGGGCCGGCGCATTGACGAACGTGACCTGGTCCTCGACGTGCGCGGAGAAGATGCCGCGTAGCGCGGACAGCTCCAGCACGCCGACTTCCTGAGAGGCCAGCTCGCCGCGCACCTGGACCTCGACGCTGACCGGCAGCTCGTTGGACAGCGCGCCGAGCAGGGCGCCCTGCTTGCGCACGATGTCCAGCCACGGCGCGACCTCTTCGCTGACGGTGCCGCCGGTGACGTTCACCGCGCCGGGCACGAACTCCCCGGCCAGGGCCAGCAGCACCGACTTGGCGACGTCGGTACCCGCGCGGTCCTGGGCCTCGGCGGTGGAGGCGCCCAGGTGCGGGGTCACGACGACCTGCGGCAGATCGAACAGCGGGCTGTCGGTGCATGGCTCGGTCTCGAACACGTCCAAGCCGGCGGCGCGCACGTGACCGGACTTGATCGCCTCGGCCAGCGCGGCCTCGTCGACCAGGCCGCCGCGGGCGGCGTTGACGATGATCACGCCAGGCTTGGTCTTGGCGATGGCCTCCTTGCCGATGATGCCCTTGGTCTCCGGGGTCTTCGGCAGGTGGATGGAGATCAGGTCGGCGCGCTCGAGCAACTCGTCGAGGCTCAGCAGCTCGATGCCCAGCTGCGCGGCGCGCGCCGGCGAAACGTACGGGTCGTAGGCGACGACCTTGGTCTCGAAGGCGGCCAGGCGCGCGGCGAAGAGCTGGCCGATGCGGCCGAGGCCGACCACGCCGACGGTCTTGCCGAAGATCTCCACACCGTTGAACTTGCTGCGCTGCCAGGTGTGCTCGCGCAGGGTGGCGTCGGCGGCGGGGATCTGACGCGCGGCCGACAGCAGCAGGGTGACCGCGTGCTCGGCGGCGGTGTGGATGTTCGAGGTGGGCGCGTTCACGACCATGACGCCGCGCTCGGTGGCGGCGGGCACGTCGACGTTGTCCAGGCCGACGCCGGCGCGGGCGACGATCTTCAGGTTCTTCCCGGCTTCCAGGACCTCGGCGTCGACCGTGGTCGCCGAGCGCACGAGCAGCGCGTCGGCTTCGGGCACCGCGGCCAGCAGGGCCGGCCGGTCGGGACCGTCGACCCACCGAACCTCGACACCGTCACCGAGCGCGTCGACGGTCGACTGGGCGAGCTTGTCGGCGATCAGAACTACAGGACGGCCTGCTTGGCTCACGTGGGTTACTCCTGGGGAATGGGGTCGGCAATTTCCGCCGACCAGCTTAGTGCGCGCGGTTTCGGTCGCTCCTACCACCTGGTAGGCGGCCGTCCTCAGTCAGCTCGCTGGAAAAAATATGCAGACCGGTCTACAGTCTTGGCATGGGCGTGAAAGGCACCGAGACACGCGGCAAGCTGGTCGACGCGACGCGGGCGCTGGTCGAGCGGCACGGCTACTACGGCGCGGGCCTCAACCAGATCCTGGCGACCAGTGGTGCGCCGCGTGGCTCGTTGTACTTCCACTTCCCCGGCGGCAAGGACGAATTGGTCGCGGTGGCGATCGCCCAGGCGGGCAAGGACATCGCGACGCTGATCGACACCATCGAGCCCGGCGACACCGCCGCGGCGGCGACCAGGCTGCTGCAAGCGTTCGGTGACCGCCTGGAAGCATCCGGCTGGCAGCAGGGGTGCCCGGTCGCCACGGTCGCCTTGGACGTGGCGGCCGCGAACGACCCGATCCAAGCCGAGTGCGCCGCCGCCTACACGGCATGGGAGGAGGCGTTGCGCATCCGCCTGCGGGCCGACGGCCGTGACGACGCCGACGACATGGCGGCCGCGGTGCTCGCGATGGTCGAGGGCGCGCTGCTCCTGGCTCGTGCGCAACGCAGCCGCGAACCCCTGAAGCGGGTGGAGCGCACCCTGCGCAATCTGCTCTGAACCCAATAGCCCACCCAACTTTTCGCAGGTCCACAAAATATGTAGACCGGTCTAGTAAGGAGCATCTCATGTCCGACAGCATCGTGTTCGGCGCCGCGGGGTTCCTCGGCCGCAACGCGGTCGCCCGCTTGCTCGCGCAGGGGCATTCCGTCGCCGCCGCGTTGCGGCCAGGTAGCGAGGAGCGGCTCACCAGCTGGTTGCGCAGACGCGGAGTGGAGGCGAGCAGGCTGGAGATCGTGGCGTGCGATGTCACGGCGCCGGATCTCGGCCTGCCCGCCGGGTTCGACTCCTCCGGCATCCGGGACGTGTACAACTGCGCGGCCCGCTTCGCCTTCGGACTCGCGCCCGAGGACGCGTACGCGGTCAATGTCACCGGGGCGGTGCGCGTGCTCGACTGGGCGGCAGCCCTGCCGGACCTCCGGCGCGTCGTGCACATCACGGGATACCGGATCACCGTCGAGGAATCCGAGGAACAGCGTTACGAGAACGGCGCGTACGGCGCGTCCAAGTTCGAGTCGGATCCGCTACTGCGTCGCCGCGCGGCCGAACTCGGCGTCGCGCTGACCATCGCGAACCCGAGCAGTGTGATCGGCCCCGGCCAGTACATCGGGTTGTCGAGCATGGCCGAGGATCTGTGGAATGGAAAGCTCGCGGCGATTCCCGGCGGCGCGGAGACCTTCGTGCCGATCGTCGACCTGGATTACTTCACCGATTTCCTGATCAGCCTGCCCGCTCTCCCCGATACCGCGGGCCGGTCCTATACCGTCCTCGACAATCGAACCCCGGCGCTGCCGAAGCTGATTCGGCTGCTGGCAGGCCACCTGGGGGTCCGTGCACCGCGGTTGTCGATTCCGGTCAGTGTGATCTCGAAGCTTCCCCGCGCGTTGACCGGCACCGATCCGGAGACGATGACCTTCATCGCCGAGGACCGCTACGACACTTCCGCGGCGGACGAGGTCGCGCGCCGCGCCGGGCTCACCATGCCGCCGACCGAAGCGACCATTCTCGCGTGGGCCGATCATCTCGTGGCCAGCCGTTTCGGTGCGGTGGCGGACGATCCGACCGCCGGATTCGAGCACGGCGTCTGGGTGAGCGGTGAACGCGAACGTCCGGCTTACGTCTTGGTGCACGGCCTTCCGCTGGACAGCGAGTCCTGGAACGCGGCGCGCGCCGAATTGGACGGACCGAGTCTCGCCATCGACCTTCCCGGGCTCGGGCGTTCGGCGCCCGGCGACATCGATGCTGCGCTGCCGCGGTTGCTCGCCTCGGTCCACACCCGGCCGGTGCTGGTCGGTCATTCACTCGGCTGCGGACCGGTGCTGCGTTACGCGGCCGAGCATCCGGAGCGGATCTCCGGTGTGGTCCTAGTGGCGCCCGCGTTCTTGCAACCGCGGGCCGGGATGCTGCTGCGCTCGCCGCTGATGACACCGGCACTGCGCCGAATCTCGGCCACCGCCTTGTCGAAACGGCTGGGGGTGCCCGACAGCCCGGCGATCACGAGCGCCGCGGCGAATCTGCGCAGACCGGGTGTCGCCGCACGAACCATCGGCGCGCTGCGCCGGGCGAGCGCCTCCGCGCGGCGCGAGGAGTTGCGCGCATTGCTCGACCGGGTCGAGGTACCGGTGCGAGTCGTCACCGGTTCGGCGGATCCGATCACCATCCCGACATCGAGGAAGTCGATCTCGATCGAGGGCACCGGGCACTACCCGCAGCTGACCCATCCGGAGCAGCTTGCGGCCGAACTCGTCCGGATGTCCACCGTCGGCGCTCGCAACTGACCTCGCTCGGGCGTCCGTCGCACCCCGCGGCCGAGCTCGCGCGAACGTCGGCAGCCACAGCGCGCCCTCTGTGACCTCCGTGCCGGTGGAGGATGGCGGATCTCGGACGGCGGCGGGCCCCCGCGCCAGCCCGGTGCGGGGGCCCGCTCGATCACGCCGTCCATCGGCGCGAGAACCGGTCGATCTCCTCGACCGTCACGTCGGTCAGCGGCCGCCGAAGGAGCCCGTCCACAGAGTGTCGACGAGACCGTGCAGCGCCGCGCCGAGGGTGTTGAAAAGACCGTTCACAGCAGCGCTACCAGTGTCGATGATAACGGGGATCATGGAAATACCTTTCCTCGGAATATTACCCAGTCGAACTGGCTGACATGAAGCACATCGAGGGCCGGACCGCGACGGTTACGGAATTCTAATAATTAGTGATGTAGGGCACGTTGCGATACTGTCGTGACGCACACCACTCTCCATCACGTCATCGACCTGCTCTTTTAGTCATTTGACCAGGTCACGGCGGTGCATCGGCGCGAATAGTTTTCTAGACTAAGGACTTTATAAGAAAGCTCTGAGAAATTCGGACCACGGCCGATACCGGAAATTCCGGACAGTCGTCCCACGCCAGGCCGGGCTGCCACCAATAGAGGCTCCGAATAACTGTCACTTCCCCCTCATTGTGCAGAGCCTGGAAATAGTGGAGCCATGCCGTCGCCGATATCCGAGGCCGGCGCCGGATTCGCGCACGAGTGGCCGTGACAAGCCGCCGGTGATCCGCGCCGCATCTCCGGAACACCCGCGCGGCGACGACGGCACGCGGCATCCGTACCGCCGGTCGCGCACGGTCAGCTGGCCCCGAACTTCTCGGCCACGTGGTCGGCACTGAACTGCTCGGCGTACTCCCGGCTCGGCGGAACCTCGGTGATCACGTCGATCAGAACGCCACCAGGGTCGGCAACGATGAAGTGGCGCTGACCGAATTCCTCGGTGCGGATGTCTATTTCGGCGCGCACACCGCCCCGCACCACCAAGCGGTCCCATTCCGCGTCGACGTCATCGACCTCGAAGTTCAGCAGCAGCCCCTGCACCGGCTTTCGGAAGGCCGCGGGCACCGTGGGGTGCGTGTAGTCCAGCAGAGCCAGCTCATACGCGGGCTCGTCGGCACCGCCGGGCCTGCGCAGGCTGATGTACCAGTCAGCCTCGAAGGTGGTCTCGAAGTCGAACCACGTGGTGTAGAAGTCTCGCGACTCCGCGAGGCGGGTGGTGCAGACGACGGGGTAGAAGCTGCCGAGTTTCATGCCTGGCCTTTCACATACCGATGGAATGTCGAGTACGCTAGTTCACATACTTTCGGTACGTCAACAGGAGAACCATCGATGCCGGGCACCTTGCGCACCAAGCAGCGCGAAGAGACGCGCCGCGCCCTGCTGCGCACAAGCCGACGATTGTTCGCGGCGAAAGGGTATGGCGCTGTTGGTCTTTCGGAGATCGTCGCGGCCACCGGGGTGACCAAGGGCGCGCTATACCACAACTTCGACAGCAAAGCCGCGCTGTTCCGAGCGGTGCTCGACCAGGTACAGCAGGAGGTCGGCGAGCGGGTCGCCGCGGCGGCGGAGGCCCAGCCCGACGCCTGGTCCCAACTGGTGGCGGGCTGCGAGGCCTTTCTGGCCACCTGCACCGCTCCGGAGATTCAGCGGATCATGCTCGTGGACGGCCCCGCGGTCCTCGGCTGGCACGAATGGCGAGCCATGGATGAGGCCAATTCCGCCCGCTATCTCGGCGAGGCGCTACATCTGCTGGTCCAGGAAGGTGTGCTCGCGCCCCAACCGATCGAACCGCTGACCCACCTGCTGTCCGGCGCGATGAACGAGGCCGCGCTCTGGCTCGCCTCGACCGACGATCCGGGAGCGCTCGCCGAGACCACTACCGCATTGCACCGCCTGCTCGACGCGCTGCGCGCCACCCCGCCTGAGGCGATCGATCCGCGGTCGGCCCCGTCGCGTACGTCCCCTAGCTGGTAGATTCACTCGCTCGGCCGCGTAAAACCCTCTGAACAGGGGAAAGGCCCCGCACCGTTCTGGTGCGGGGCCTTTCGGAAGCTTGGTCGCGATCAGAGAACGCGGACGTCCTGGGCCTGCGGACCCTTCTGTCCCTGGCCGATCTCGAACTCCACGCGCTGCCCCTCATCGAGGGACCGGAAACCCGAGCCGCTCACAGCCGAGTAATGCACGAAGACGTCGGGGCCCCCGCCGTCTTGTGCGATGAAGCCGAAGCCCTTCTCGCTGTTGAACCACTTCACAATGCCTTGAGCCATTTCATACTTTCTGTAGACGAGCCAGGTGTGTTCATCGATATGCCCCGGTCTCGTAGATCAACGATGCCATGATCCGACGAATTACTCACGTTCCGTCCACCAACTGTGAGCTAACGCTCACGAGTGCGCTCTCGGTTCACTCGCTGACGCTCGTTCACGGGCGGACTGCGTCTTCACCTCCCACGCTCGGTCGGGACCCGATCCGGACAACCCACTCTCCGGAACAGCACTCGGGTACCCCGTATTGCTCGCCCGATGCACCCGCCGTCGTCTTCGACGAGCACACCCCGATCGCATGGGCCACCGCGCCCGGCACCATGAACGTTTCCTTCGTCTACGCGGCTCGGCATCGGCCTTCTGCTACCAGTTTCGTTGTGCCCCAACCGTTTACAGGCTACAGCACGCAGAATCCGGCAGTTCATCCTACGTCGGCCGGCGGCCGGACGCACCGTTCGTTAAGTTCTGTTCACGCCACGCAGATAGCGCAACTGGCGCGGTTTGGTCTCGTCGTAGTCGGCCCGGCCCGGCAGGTGCTCCGGCACGCCGACCTCCCACCAGGCGCCCGCCTCGGTCCACGCCGACGGCTGTGTCCGCACCACGACCACCGCCGGACGGGATTCGGCAGCGGCGGCGACGCGCGCCCGCCCGTAGGCATCGCGGAATTCGCCCAGTTCAGCGGCCGTGAAGACGGAACAGCCCAGGGCCGCGGCATGGCCGGCGAAGTCGACTCGGGGCGGATGCTCTTGGGTGGTAAGGCAATTCGCGTAGAAGTTGTTGAACGGGGCACCTCCTTGGCCTTCTTGCAGGCGGGCGATCACTGCGTAGCCGTCGTTGTCGCAGACCACCGCGACGAACGGGTGCCCGGCGAAGGCGGCCGAGAACAATTCCGAGTTCAGCATCAGATAGGAGCCGTCCCCGAGCAGTGTCGTGACCACGCCATCGGTATGGGCCATGGCCGCGCCCCACGCGCCCGCGAGCTCGTAGCCCATGCAGGAGAAGCCGTACTCCACGTCCATGGTGGGTGCGCCGCCAGTCGCGCGCCAGCCGCCCACGAGTTCGCCGGGCAGGCCGCCGGAGGCCGTCATCACGTAGTCGGTCGGCCCGCTCAGGTCGTTCACCGCGCCGACGACCTGGGCATAGCTCGGCATGCCCGGGGTCGGCGCGCGCAGTTTGTCGATGTGCGCGTCCCACGTGCTGCGCAACGCCACGGCTCGTGCTGTCCACTCCGGATCGAGGCGCCACTCCCCTGGCTGTTCGGCCAGCTCGCGCACGGTGGCGTCGGCGTCACCGACCACCGCGAAGGCGCCGTGCTTGACGGCGTCGAACCGCGCCACGTTGATCGTCACCAGGCGAACGTCCGGCGCGAAGACGGTCCAGGACGCGGTGGTGAAGTCCTGCAATCGGGTCCCGACCGCGAGGACCACGTCGGCCTCGGCGGCCATCGCGTTCGCCGACGCCGAGCCGGTGATACCCAACGGTCCCGCGTACAGCGGATGGTCATGCGGCACCAGCGTGCGGCCCGCGGTGGTCTCCACGATCGGTATGCCGTGACGCTCGGCGAACTCCAGTACCGTGTGCCCGGCGCCCGAATAACGGACACCGCCGCCCAGCACCAGCAGCGGGCGTCGTGCGGCGTGCAGCGTGGTGGCGGCCTCGGCGAGGGCGCGCTGGTCGGGGCGAGGCCGCGCCAAGCGGTGCACGACCGGCACGAAGAGCGCGTCCGGGAAGTCGTAGCTTTCGGCTTGAACGTCCTGCGGGAGCGCGAGGACGACCGGACCGGCGTCGGCCGGGTCGGTGAGCACCCGGACAGCTTGGGGCAGGGTGCAGATCAGCTGTTCCGGGCGGGTGATGCGGTCGAAATACCGGCTCACCGCGCGGAACGCGTCGTTCACCGTGACGGTGGCGTCGCCGAAATGCTCGACCTGCTGCAGGACAGGATCGGGCGCCCGGCCGGTGAACGTGTCTCCCGGAAGCAGTAGCAGCGGAAGGCGATTCGCGTGCGCGACGCCTGCCGCCGTCACCATGTTCAGCGCGCCGGGACCGATCGACGAGGTCGCGACGCCGACCTGACGCCGATGCGTGGCCTTGGCATAGCCGACGGCCGCGAGCGCCATCCCCTCTTCGGTGTGTCCGCGCCAGACCTGGAGTTCGTCGCGTCGTTCGTACAGCGCGGTACCGAGGCCGAGCACGTTGCCGTGCCCGAAGATCCCGAAAACGGCGGGAAAGAGCGGCACCTCGCGGCCGTCGAGTGTTTCGGAGCGCTGGGCGACCAGCCAGGCCACCAGCGCCTGCGCCGCGGTCAGTTTCATCCGATCCCTCCATCGTGAGTGGTGACCGGGCGGCCGATTGATTCGCCGTCCCATCGCCCGCGCTGCACAGAGGCCCGCTCGGCAGGGTCTCTCGCCCGAACGCGCGGCAGCTCGCGCCGGCGTTCGTCGGTCACATGCCCAGCGGCAGGGCTCACCCGCACAGCAATTCCTCGATTTCCGCGGCGGTAGGCATCGCGTCGGCGCAGGCGAGACGTGCGGCCACCAGCGCGCCCGCCGCGTTGGCGTAGGTGGCGATGCGGCGCGGATCCCAGTCCGAGAGCAGACCGTGGATCAACGCACCGCCGAATCCGTCGCCCGCGCCGAGCCCGCACACGACCTCTACTCGGCAGGGCGGCACGGTCCAGCGCTCGGAGTCGGTAGCGACCAGCACGCCGTCGGCGCCCTGCTTGATCACCGCGAGACGCACACCCCGTGCGAGCAGCCGGTCGGCCGCCGCGTCCGGATCCACGGTGCCCACCGCCACCTGGACCTCGGTGCGGTTGCCGACCACCACGTTCACGTGGTCGAGCATCCAGCCGATCTCGGCCCGCGCGGTGTCGGCGTCGGGCCAGAACATCGGCCGGTAGTCCAGGTCGAGCACGGTGTGCCCGCGTCGCGCGCGCCGCAGCAGGATCTCGCGCTGCGTGCCCCGGCACGGCTCGGCGCTCACGCCGGTGCCCGTGACCCACAGCAGTGGCACGGAATCCACCACGTCCCAGGGCACTTCCTCCGGGGTGATGGTGAGATCCGGCGCGATCGGCGCTCGGTAGAACAGCAGCGGCGGATCGGCGGGCGGGGTGAGCTCGCAGAACACGACGGGGGTCAGCAGGTCCGGCGCGGTCGTCACGTAACGGGAGGAGACGCCGAAGCCCTCCAGCGCGGTCCGCACGAAATCGCCGAAGCCGTCGGGTCCAACCTTGGTGAGCACCGCCGAGCGGCGGCCCAGCCGGGCCGCCGCCACCGCGACGTTCGTCGCGGTGCCGCCCAAGAACTTCGCGAAGCTGCGCACCTGCGCCAGGGCGACGCCGCTCTGTTCCGGATAGAGGTCCACCCCGACCCGGCCGATGGTCAGCGCCTCCAGCTCGGTCACGAGTCCATCACCCGCTGCAGTTCGTGCTGCAAGGCGTCCAGTTCCGCCCCACCCGCCATCTGACGGGTCAGTTCCGGCAGGTCGATCTCCGGTTTCTCGTACGAACCGAGCATCGCGCCCCGCTTGAGCAACAGGAACCGGTCGCCGACCGGATAGGCGTGGTGCGGGTTGTGCGTGATGAGCACGACGCCGAGACCGCGTTCGCGCGCCTGCACGACGTACTTCAGCACCACACCGGCCTGTTTCACACCCAGTGCGGCGGTCGGCTCGTCGAGGATCAGCACCTTCGCCCCGTAGTGCACGGCGCGCGCGATGGCGATGCATTGCCGCTGGCCACCGGACAGCGTGCCCACCGGCTGCTCCAGGTCGCGAATATCGATTCCCATGTCCGCCAAAGCCGTTCGCGCGATCTGTTGGCCCTTCTTACGATCCAGCAGCCGGATGGGTCCGTATCCGACGGTGGGTTCGGAACCGAGCACGAAGTTGCGCCACACGCTCATCAACGGCACCACCGCGAGATCCTGATACACCGTGGCGATGCCGCGATCCAATGCCTCCCGGGGCGAGGATAACCGGGCCGTTTCACCCTCGACGCGCAACTCGCCCCGGTCGTGCTGGTGCACCCCGGCCAGGATCTTGATCAGCGTCGACTTGCCCGCGCCGTTGTCGCCGAGCACGCAGGTCACTTCGCCCGCGTTCACCACGGTGGACACCTCGCGCAGCGCGACCACGCCGCCGTAGCTCTTGCCGAGGTCAACGGCCTCGATGAGGTGAGTCATCGGCGTACCCTTTCGGCTCGTTTCTGGAATCTGTTGTTGACCAGCACCGCCGCCAGCAACAGCACGCCGAGGAACAGCATGAACCAGTCGCTGTCCCAGCGGGCGAACACGATGCCTTGGCGCGCCATGCCGAAGATCAGCGCGCCGATCGCGGCGCCGACCGCGGAACCGAAGCCGCCGGTCAGCAGGCACCCGCCCACCACGGCGGCGATGATGTAGTGCAGTTCGAGCCCGACACCCTGGTTGGCCTGCACGCTCGCGAACCGGAGGATGTTGCACGAGCCGACCACCCAGCCCGCGAACGCGGTGCCCATGAACAGCAGGATCTTGGTGCGGTCCGCGGGCACGCCGACCGCGCGGGCGCTCGGCAGCGCGCCACCCACCGCGAAGATCCAGTTGCCGAACCTGGTACGCACCAGGATGATCGCGGCGAGCGCGGTCAGCACGACCCACCACACCACCGACGCCTGGATGTGCGCTTCGCCGATGTCGAGCGTCGAGGCGAACACCCAGCCCGCCGACTGGTAGCCGTCCGCACTCCGCACACCCGAAACCTGGACCGTGCCGGTGACCAGCCGCGTCACGCCGAGATTCAGGCCCTGTAGGGCGAGGAACGTGCCCAGCGTGACGATGAAGCTGGGCAGGCCGGTGCGCATCACCACCCAGCCGTTGAACGCCCCGACCGCCAGCGCCAACGCCAACGAGGCCAGCAGCGCGAACCACACGTTCCACCCGGCATGCACCGCGAGCAACGCGGTGACCAGCGCGGTGGATGCGGTCATCACGCCCGCCGACAAGTCGAACTCGCCGCCGATCATCAGCAGGGCCACGGCGACCGCCATGATGCCGAGCGTGGACGCGTCATCCAGCCAGGTCGCCACGCCGAGCGGGCTCAGGAACCGGTCGGTGATGATCGAGAAGAACACGAACACCAGCAGCGCGCCCAGCGCCGCGCCGATCTCCGGCCGTACGGCCAAGCGCTGCAGTGGCGAGAGGCCCGCCGATCGCTCCTGTGTCGGATCGGATGTCTGTGTCGCAACGGTCATTTCATCCACTCCCGACCTCAGCGCGTGCCCTGCGCGACGAGCGCGGCGACGGCTTCTACGTTGCTCTTGTCGACGAAGCCGGGGCCGGTCTGCACCGGCGTGCCGCCTCCCACGGTGTTCAGATTCGCCCGGTACAGCCGCAGCAGCACGATCGGCAGATAGCCCTGCTCGTACTGCTGCTGATCGACGGCGAACAGCAGCCTGCCCGCCCGGAGTGCCTCCACCACATCGGAGTTCAGATCGAAGGTGGCGACGGTGGCGGCCGAGCCCGCTTCCCGCACCGCGTCGACGGCTCGCGCGGCGACTTGGGAGTTCAGTGTCAGGACCGCGTCGATGGACCGGTCGGCCTCCAGCGCGCCTTTGATCCTCGACTGCGCGTCGGTCGGGTTGTTGATGTCGACTTGCAGGGTCGTCGCGTTGCCGAAAGCCTTCGTCGCACCTTCGCAACGCTGGTTCGCGCCGATATTGCCCGCCTCGTGGATGACGCACAGCATCTTGGTGCGCTTGGCGTCGGCCAGTCGCCGGCCCGCTGCCTGCCCCGCCAGCGCTTCGCTCTGGCCCACGTGGACGAACGCGCCGAACTTCGCGCTCTCGGCCTCACCGGAATTGATCGTCACCACCGGAATGCCAGCGGCCACAGCCTTTTCCACCGATGGCCGCAGCGCCTCGGGATTGGCCATCGAGACGACGACGCCGTCGACACCCTGCGCCACCGCGTTGTCGATCAGCTTCGCCTGCTGACCGGGATCGCCCGATGCGTTGTACTCCACGCGGATGCCCAGATCCTTGCCCGCGGCCTCCGCTCCGTTCTTGACGACGTTCCAGAACGCGTCGCCGGGGCTGCCGTGAGTCACGACGGCGACCGAATTCACCGTCCCAGCGGCGATCGGGGTTTGCGAAGGGGCGGGCGCGTCGGCGCCGGGGCCGGTGCACGCGGCCACGAGGGCGGCCGCGGCGACCCACGGCAGCATGCGACTGAAGCGCCACGTGGTCGCGCCGCGGTGTGGTCTCAGAGACATCGTTGTCATCGCTTCCCACTAGATTCCTGCCGCGGCGAGCGCGATGTCCGCTAGATAGCGCAAACTGCGTCCGGCGTCGCGGCTGGACTGCCGCGCCGAGTCGGTCGGCCGCAGCGCGGCGTCCTGCTCCAACACGTACCACCCCCGATAGCCCGCGGCCTGCATGCATCGCATGAGCGCCGCGACGTCGATATCGCCCTCGCCCAGCGGGACATACAAGCCGCGGCGCACCGCCTCGCTGTACTCCAGGTCCCCCGCGCGCACCTGGTCGGCCAGTGCGCCGCGGACGTCCTTGAGGTGAATGTGCCCGACTCGCCCGGCATGCCGTTGGGCGAGGCGCACGGGGTCGGTGCCGCCGACGAGCAGGTGCCCGGTGTCCAGGCAGATGTCGAGATCGGAGTCGGCGAGGAATCGTTCGACCTCCGGTTCGCGCTCCACGTGGGTGCCGACATGCGGATGCAGAACAGCGCGCAGGCCGTGCGCGGCGGCTGTATCGCGAATCGCGGAGGCCGTGTCGACCAAGGTGCGCCATTCGGCGTCGTCCAGTTGCGGGCGCGCGTCGTATCCCTTCAGCCCGGTCGCGGCGGCGAGCACGAGCACTTCGGCACCGATGGCGGCCAGCAGCGTGGCGGAGTCCTCGGCCCGCGCGACGGCGTCTTGCCGGTCGCGGTGCAGCACGAGCGCGAGGAATTCGCCGACCGCCGTCAGGCCGAAGGAGTCGAGCAATCGCCGCAGTTCAGCGGGGTCGTTCGGCAAGTAGCCGGGTGGGCCGAGTTCGGTAGCGGACAGGCCGAGTTCGGCCATTTCCGACAGAACGGTGCGCACGTCGAGCACGTGGCCCCAGCCGGGGACCTCGCAGACCCCCCAGGAGATCGGCGCGGCCGCGATGCGCGGCGAGTAGAGGGATTCGGTCATCGGCACTTCTCCGACCTTCGATGTCGAGGTGACTCCGCTCTATTGGAGCGCTCCAACTATGTAACGTAGGTCATAGTGTGTCAAGAGCTTTCGATTCGCCCGTTAAGTGGGTCGCTACCAGCTGATATTCCCGAGCTCACTCGGAAACAGATGCCATCGAGTGTCCGTAAAGTCTAGTTAGAGCGCTCTATTGATTCGGGTGCAGGGATCTTGTATCGTCCGGTCCGGCGGGGGTCGGGCGAAGGATCGGACGAACTCGGAACGGAGGCGATATGGCGCGACCCACCATGGAGGACGTCGCCGCCCGCGCAGGCGTTTCCCGTGCCCTCGTCTCGCTCGTCATGCGCAACTCGCCCAAGGTCAGCGAGCACCGCCGCCGTGCCGTCCTGGCCGCGGCGAAAGACCTCGGCTACCACCCGCACATCATGGCGCGCTCGCTGGCCAGCCGGACCTCCAACATCGTCGGCGTCATGGTCTCCGACCTGCGCAACGCCTTCTTCGCCGACGTGGTCGAAGGCATGGACGCCGCCGCCCAGGAATCCGGCCTCGAGTTGATCCTCAATACCGGCCGCCGCAGTGCCGCGCGCGAGCGGACCGCATTGGAAAGCCTGCTGTCCTTCCGGCCAGGGGGCCTCATCCTGCTGTCGCCCATCCTGCCCGCCGCCGCTATCCGCGAAGCGGCGCAGCAGGCTCCGCTGGTGCTGGTCTCCCGCACCTCCACCGTCCCCGACATCGACACGGTCAACGACGACGGCGAGATCGGCGCCGGTCTCGCCGTCGATCACCTGGTCTCCCTCGGCCATCGGCGCATCGTGCATCTCGACGGCGGCGGCGCTTTCGCCTCGGCGCCACGCCGCAAGGGCTACCGGACGGCCATGCAACGCCACGGCTTGGAGCCGATGGTCGTGCCGAGCGAACACACCGACTCCGCGGGCATGGCCGCGGTACGCAAACTGCTGAACCTGTTCTCCCGCGACAACTTTCCCACCGCGCTGGTCTGCGGCAACGATTTCAACGCCGTGGGCGCGATGTCGGCGCTGGAGGAAACGGGATTACGCGTCCCGGAAGACGTTTCGGTCGTCGGCTACGACAACACCTCGCTCGCCGCGCTGCGCCACGTCGCCCTGACCACCATCGACCAGCCCCGCACCGAGATGGGCCGCCTCGCGATCGAGGCGCTCGCCGAACGGCTCCGCGACGGCCGCACCGCCCCGGTCCGCCGCCGCCTGCAACCATCCCTCGTCGTCCGCGCCACCACCGCCGCGCCCGGTCACTGAACCACCGCCGCGCCCGCCGACACAGGCCGCGATTCCACCGCTAAGGAGAGCCGATGTCATCCCACCGAGCCGTTACCCTGGGCCTGGCCGGAACCGGCCGCATCGGGACCTCACACGCCGAAACCCTGACCAAGCTCCCGAACGTCGCCACCGTCCTGGTCGCCGACGCCGACACCGACCGAGCCCGCGCGACCGCCACCCACCTCGGTGTCGAATTCGCCTCCGACCTCGACGTTCTTTTCGCCGCCGACCTCGACGGCCTGATCATCGCCACGGCCACCGACTCCCACCCCGCACTCATCACCCGCGCCGTGGACGCGGGCATCCCCGTCTTCTGCGAAAAGCCGGTAGCCGCCGACATCGAAGGCACACTCGGCGTCATCGACCACATCCGCAACTCCCCCGTCCCCGTCCAAATCGGCTTCCAACGCCGCTTCGACGCGGGCTACCGCGCGGCACGTGAAGCTGTCCGCTCCGGCAAACTCGGCTGGCTGCACACATTGCGCGCCACCACCCTCGACCCGGCTCCCCCGCCCGCCGAATACATTCCGCGATCGGGCGGTATATTCCGCGACTGCGGAGTGCACGATTTCGACATCATCCGCTGGGTGACGGGACGCGAGATCGTCGAGGTCTATGCCCTCGGGGCCAACCGGGGCGCGGCGTTCTTCGCCGAAGCCGACGACGTCGACACAGCCGCGGTGGTGCTGCGCATGGACGACGGAGCGCTGGCGACCGTGTCGCTGACCCGCTACAACGGGGCCGGCTACGACGTCCGCCTGGAAGCGTTGGGCTCCAAGGGGAACGCCATCGTCGGATTGGACGACCGGGCACCTCTGACATCGGTCGAACCCGATTACGCTCCCCCTTCCTACCCCGCCTACGCGAGCTTCATGGAGCGGTTTCGTCCCGCGTACACCGAGGAACTCTCCGCCTTCGTCGCAGTTATCAGCGGCGAACTGGACAATCCATGCAGTCCGCTGGATGCTCTCGAAGCGTTCTACGTCGCTGAGGCCTGCGAACTGTCCCGGCGAGAAGGCCGAGCTGTCGAGATAGCCGAAGTACGGCACCGCGCGTGAAAAGGCATTTGGCCTACTTCCAGGCCCACAGCTTGCCGATCGCCTTGCCGCTCGGGTCCGTCTCCCATTCGAAGACACCTGCGGTGCCGCGCAGCGCAGCAAATTCCGACGAGTCGCTGTCGTAGACGATCGAGCCGCGCCAGCTGACCGAGCCGTTCTCGCTGAGAATGCCGACGCCGGAACCTTGCCAACTGGCGTGGGCGCCGGTCGGGCTCATGATGACGCCCTGACCCTCGCCGTAAAGCGTGCCGTCGGCGCGAAGCCGACCCGTATACGTTCCGGTGTCGTTGATGGTGACGTCGAGCAGATGTCCCGTGGCCTGGAACGAAGTCTCCATCGCCGGCGGAAGTCCGTTCTCACCGCGCAGTACTCGCTGCACCGTGACCTGGCCTTATTCTTCCGCGATGAGGTCGCCGAGCATGACCGAACTCCTTCTCTGTCTCGTCCCCCTAATGGCTGGGCTACACCCGTTGAGGGATGGTGTCAACACTCGAACCGCAGCTCGGTTGAAACATCAGATTGTCAGTTTTCCGCCTCCTGTTTCGCTGCGCAGTCACGACCGATCCCGCGAGCCTTGGGGACATCCGCCCGAGCACGCGTTGCCTCGGATCCGCACGGTCTGGGCAGATGACCAGTGGACCGGCTCCGATCAGAACACTTCTCGAAGATGGGTGCTATCGGCAGCCGTAGCGGTCGGCCGCTTCGTGTCAGGATGTCGCGATGAGCAAAGCGGCACGTCCGGTCAGCGAGGAAACGGTGGAGCTGTTCATGGATTACGGGCAGTTCTGTGTCGATGGCGGTCTCGGAGATCCTGATCGGCAAATCGATCTCCTCGACCGCGCGCTGGCGGCACATCCCCATGCCTCAGACGGTCTGGCCATGGTGGTGCTCAACCCGCACCAGAACAACTTCCGGATGCCCGTGACGGTGCAAGTGTGGGGAGCCCGGCCGCCCGGCGATCGGGACCAGTGGCAACAGGTATGCGAGGCGCGGCTGCGCGTCGGCCCCGAGGGATTCCTGTCTCTGTCGTCACCGACAGACGGTGCGGCGGACTGTGAGGTTCCGGAGGGTGACTACCTGATCGAGGTCAGTGGCCGCGGATTCGTCAACTACGGCTGGCCTGGGTCCACCGAACCCGGCGATGTGTGGCGGATCCGGCTCTGGCCGGATGACGGCAGTGAACCGCTGCCCGCCGTGCGGTGGAATATGCCCGAATACGGTGTGCCGGAGAACGTTCCGATCCCAGACCGCCCCGCCTCGGCAGAACGCGAAGAGCCTGAGTGGGTCACGGTTTTCGATGAAGACGGTGTCCATCATCTGCACATTTCCGAGTTGCCCGAGCGAGCCGCGGCGTTCGAGCGAAAGCAGTGGGGCGGAGATCCGATCGAAGAATTGCGGGATCTCTCCGGCGCCGAGGAGGTATCCCGCTATGACCGCCCGCTCGCCGAGGCGATCGCCACAATGGACGAGCAGGATCTGCGGCGCTTGGCGTGCTGGTCTGCTGTCCAGGCCTGCGAAAAGGCGGAAATTGCCGAAAGGCCTTGGATACAAAGGGCTTTGAGCGCACTGCGCGAAGGCAAGCCGCTGCCGCCGCCATTCGACGACATGGAGGCTGCGTTCACCCGTTTGCACGAGGAGGATTTCGGGCCGGTGGGCGAGGACGGGAACGAGATCGTCGGATCCCTCGTCGCCTATTCGCGCGAGTCGGCGCCGAATCCCTTCGACCTCGGGCCGATCCACCGGCCGTCCTTCGCCCTGCCGACGATCGTCGACGCCACCAAGCCCGCTGCCAGGGACGCGGCGATCACCACCCTGTACGAGACGGCCATCGTCTTCGGCCCGGATGTCGATGTTCTGCTCGCCGCCGTCCGAACCGAATTCGGTCTCCCCCTCGATGATCAGGTGGCGCCGTGAGGCCGAGTGGAACCGATATCCGGCACTGAGAGCCTGGGTAGGGCGCGGTGGATGTCGGAGCCGCCGCGATTCGTCCGACAGCAGCTATGCGTATACGTATACTGCAAGTGTGTTGGATCCCCTCAGCCTTGCAGTCGGCGCCGGCCTGGTCGGGGTCGGCTGGGTATGTGGCCGGTTCGGGCATCGGCGGCGAGCCGGGTCGAGGGAGAAACTTCCCGCGCGCTGCGGCTGCGGCCACGACTTGGCGCTGCACGACCGCGCCACAGGTACTTGCCACGCCGAGATCTCCCGTAAGGGCACTCACGGCCTGCGGGAGTGGGTCGGCTGCCACTGCCGCCGCTACACCGGCCCGACTCCGCTGGAAGAAGTGTTCACCTCGCCGATACTCCCGCCGGAATCATGAACGGGTCATCGTCTCCGGAGCGATGTCGGCCGCGTCGGATTCCGTCATCACGTCGGGCATGGGTGTCGCCGGGGCGCAGATAGTCCATGCACGCCCACAACTCCTCGCGCTCGGCGTTCTTCCCGGATTTCTTGTCGGTGAAGATCCGCTGGCATCCGGCCGCGGTGAGCGCGGCTACTGGCGGTCGAGCAGCCGGCCCTTGGCCGAGACCCGCCCGTAGCCGACCAACGTGCCTCCGGCACCGCCGATCGGGTCGAAAGCATCACCGTCGAGGGTGAGCGGTTCGGCGATGTCGAGTGCGCGGCTGACCATATCCGGGACGGTACGAGAAAGGTCTGACAAGACTTGTGCTGGCTCGCCTCAGATGTGTTGAGTCCCCCACTGGACGAGTTTTTCGACGGGTATGTTCCATGCCCGTACCGCGGAGTTGGGGACGAACGTCGTGATCTCTGGAATTCCCTCCAGTTCTGGGACCGTGGCGAGAAAGTGGAGATACCTGCCGTCTTCGAGCTGGGTCGAGAAGGGCTGATCGGGAGAGTCGGGTTCGGCGTCGAACGACAACTCGGGCTCAGCGACGAGCCATGGCTCCAGCCGATCCTCGACTTGGGTGAAAGCGACTCGGGTGAGCCAGTCCCGTTGTGGCTCATCCGTGGAGAACCCGTCGATCGTGGAGAAGCAGAGAGTCGACCAGTCTTCGATATCGCTTGCCCGGCACTGCTCGGCCAGTCCAGCGATGTCGAAATCATGCAGTTCGGGATCCGGCAAGCCCGCAGCCAAGGTGACACGGCCGGCGTAGATGTCCTGGCCGTCGGCGCCGAAGCAACTCAAGGCGGAGTCCACCGCGCTGGCGAACCTGCGGTACTCGTCGGGTGTAAAGAATTCACACCAATAGGGGACCGTACCGTCGGGTCCACACGGGTCGTCGGGCACCTCCGCACGCCTGGCTTCCTCGCAGGCGTCCAGCAGCGGGGTGGCGGATTTCTGCAGGGTGCCCCGTTCTCGATCTCGGACCAGCTGGCGCAGAAAGAATTCCGGGATCACACCTGTCCTGAACTCCGTCGGGGTGTTGCAGCGGATGACCGTGGTGCGGTTGTAGGGGTTGAGGTCGTCACCTCCACGATCCTGATAACCCCATCGGGCCGGCGCGACACGCAACAGGACTTCACCGATGTATCGCACCGTACCGGTGGTGAACTCCGCGTTGTCCTCGACGCCGATGGCAGCCTGGTCTGGATAGCGCGCGAGCACGATCGGTTCCAGCGCGTCCAGGGAGTCGAGGGTGAAGTCGAAAGGAAAGTCTGCGGGCAGGTAGGAACGGCGCCACTGCTCCAGCGCACTTCCCATGCTGGCCAGCCATCTGTCCAGAAAGACGCGCGCCGGCTCGGTCATGTTCTTGCGGTCCTCGGCCATGTACGCCTCGGTTCGGTCATTCTCGTGCACGATGTACATCCTCGCGTACTGCTGGTGGGTTCCCATTTTCGAGTAGCGCGCTCGACTATCCCGCACGACTTACGTTGGGCGGCGCGAGAATGTGCTACACCTATCGTCCCGATTGTCGGTCGATGCGCCGACCGTGCCTGAAGATCACGCGGGTATCCGGTTCAGTGGTGAAGCGAATCCATCTCATGAGCAACGCCGGAGCCACCCGCTCGCCTGTCTGTAGTAGCCCGCTCACTCGCGGGCATAGTGTCTCGTCAACGATCGTTTCTCGACACCGGCCGCGACGATGGCATGTGATCGCCGGTAACACTCGGACTCGCATGCCGGTGGCGCATCGGGGCGAGTTCCGATTACGGTGAACGGACCGCATGTCCAGATCACCCGGGTAGCCCGGGTAGACGAGGGGGGAGCATGAGTCCCGATCCAACAACGTCACCGACGCCGCCTGCACCGGCGACTCCACCCGCAGCGTCGTCGGCCGGAAATATGGCGTTGGGTGTCACACCGGATCAGGTGAAGAACATTTCGGCGACATGGCGGCGGGAGGGTGGGGAGATCGGCACGATGTCCTGGTCCGCCATGGCAGAAGCGACCGGTGCGGGCAGCGACGTCCTCGCCCTGGTCCGCGGCATGGCGGATCCGGCGCAGCAGGCCATGACCTCGATCGCGACCCGCTTCACCACGTTGGCCGACCTGCTGGACAAGTACTCGGCGAACATCCAGGACAAGGACGCCGAGATCGCCACCGAGATTGGAAAGCTGAGCCCCCGCTGATGCGCCCGCTGATCAGCCAGCTCGAAGGCTGGAACATCGACGGACTCAACCGCGCCGCCGAAGCGGCCCGCAACAACGCCGAAACCCTCTACAGCTCGGTCAACGACTGCTCCCGAGCGGCATCGGCCGCCGGCGACTGGAAGGGGCAGACCCGAGACGCGGCGATGCGACGCATCGATGAGGAGGTCGATCATGGCTACGAGGTCCGCAGCCTGCTGCTGCGGCTCGCCGATGACGCCGACGACGCATTCCTCGGGATGCGGCACGCGAAAGACTATGTCCTCGCCCAACGGCGACGCGCGGTCGAGCAGGGATTCGTCGTCACCGATGACGGACAGGTGTCGCATCCGGATCCCGAAAAGGCTGGTGACGCCGGTGTTTTCCAACTCAATCTCTCGAGCGGGCTGGATGAGCTCGAACGTCTCGACAACACCTTCGGTGCGAGCCTGCGGGAGATCCAGGCCGACCTCGCCGCGATCCGCGACGGGCAGCAGGACATCACGCTGCCGGATGGTTCGCGCCACGACCCGGATGCTGTGGCCACACAGCTTGCATCGATGACACCGGATCAGCGGGCCACATTCCTGGCCGGGTTGAGCCCGGAGGCGCAGCGGCAGTTGGTGATCGCGGCCCCGGAGAAGCTGGGGAATATGAATGGTGTGCCGTTCGCGATGCGGATCGAGGCCAACGAGATCAACATCCGCAACGCCCTCACCGTCGAGAAGCAGAAACCCGATCCGGACGAGGCACGCGTCAAACAGCTCGAGGCCATGCTCGCGCCGATCCCGAACCCCGCCACCACCGGGGCACACGATCAGAGACCAGTCTCCGACGGCCCTGGGGAGACTCCAGGGAACAACCTGATCGACCGGAAGTTCGTCATGTTCGACACCGGCGGCAACGGCCACATGATCGAGATGATCGGCGAGATGAGACCCGAAGCACCCGGAGTCGGCGTGTACGTTCCAGGAACGAGCACCAACCTCAACGGTTCGGGATCGAACCACACGGCGGCGTGGAACCTCGCCGATCAGACCGGCGGTCCGATCTTCCTCTACATGGAAGGGGATTTCCCGCAGAGCCTCTACAGTCCGGCCGACGGCGCGCCGAGCCCGAAGTTCGCTCAGGACATGGCGCCGAAACTGGTCGACTTCGGCCGCGAAATCGACCGGGAGGTAGGGCGACACACGCCAGGCAAACCGGTCTCCTACGTCGGGCATTCTTACGGTGGATCCATCGTTGCTTCCGCCGAGCAGTTGGGTCTGCGTGCCGACCGGATCCTGCATGCCTCCTCAGCCGGAACCGGCGTGTTCGAAGGCAGCTGGAACAACCCAAACCCGAACGTCCAGCGGTACTCCATGACCGCTCCCGGCGACATGATCGGCATTGTCCAGTCCTACCCGCAAGAGGGACTCAGGCTCCCAGGTGGCATCCCGATCCCCGGAAACCCCCACGCGGGCCACCCGCTCGGCGGCGACCCCGACGAGGTCCCCGGCGTAACCCGCCTCGACACCGGCTACTACCACAGCGGTGCGGACAAGGTAGGCCACAAGCCGGAAGAAGTCGTGTTCGGTCCGGATGGGCACGGAAAGTATTGGGACGACCCGACCTCGGATGCGTTCAAGAACATCGTCGGCGTCATCAAGGGCACGGAGGTCACGGGCTACGTCGAACGCGGAATCGAAACTCCGTACGTCGATATCGGGCTCGGTGACGACGGCAACGGCGGCAAGGAAAGCTTCGACGCGGGCAAGGCCGCGACCATGGGCCAGATGTTCGGCGCCGACGACCCGTACGCCAATCCGCGCGTAACCGATAACCCGCAGCCGGGCCCGTGGATCGACGTCAAATGAAAGCCCCGCTCGCCATCGTCACCCTGGCGACGCTGCTCATCACCGGATGCAGCAGTGTGATCGACGAGGGGCCGACCAACGACGAAATCAAGAAATCCACCGGACTCACCGTGGATGAGGCAGCACGGACCGTGTACGAGAACCTCAACACGGTCTGGCCGAACCAGGTAAATCCTGACCCTCAACACGTGCAGAAATCAGGCTGCCGCACGAATCCGAACTCGCTCAGAAGTGAAGGACCACCGTGGCGGGTGGCGAAGGAAGCGGAAAAGCAAGATCCTGCACCAGAGTTGGTCGATCAGGTCTTGGCCGGACTGGATACCTTGACCAGCCGCGGATTCACACTTGCCCCTCGCCATGTCACGAACGACCACCCAGCTGACCGTGTCTACCGCGACGGCCGAGGATACATCGTCCAGTCCGAGATGGACATCGACCCACGTGTAGGAGGTCCCCCTAGATTCTCCGTGAGATCAAGCTCGCCGTGCGCCGCAGAGTGAAATGCGCAATTCGACATTCCACCGGGCCTGCATGACGGTCACTCTCGCTCTCGAGGTGCCTCGCTCATCAGCCCAACAGCCGAGCCATTTCATCCATCACCGGAGAGTCGACGAAGGGCTGGTCTTGACCGATCACACGCCAGCCCCACGACTCATACGCCGCTCGGGCAGGGTTACCAACCCGGACGAGCAATTAGGCCAGTGGTTCAGGACGCTCCGACAATAGGGCGTCGTGGATCATTCGCGCGAACCCCTGGCCGCGGTGATCAGGGTGTACGGCGAACTCACGGAAGATGTAAACGGGTGCATCCGTCGATACCGGGTGCAACTCGGGATAGATCCGAAGAGCCTTGTGCCACACTGCTTCCGGTCGACCGTACGGGGTACCGAAGGCATAACCGATCATTCGGCCGTCGATCCGTCCCGCCACCAACTCGAAACCCGCAATCGGGGCGTACAGCTCTTCGAAGCGTTCCCAGAACTTCGCGGGGCTGTACCACAGATTGCCTTGCTGTTCGCGGTTCGAGGCGAGATACACGTCCCTGAGCTCGTCAGAGAGTGCGAGCGTTCCGGTGGCGTCATAGCGGACGAGCTCGACCGGGCTGGCGGTCATGACTCGATCGCTCTTCGTTCGCGAGCAGCATGGTCACGCAGGAGTTCGTGAAGCTCTCGAGCAGTGCGAGTGCGTCGCTGATCGGTCGGCACAGCCGCAAGGACCTGTTCTCCCAAACCCACGACGAACCGTGTCCGGTGCTCGGTAGGCAAACCCTCCAACGTGGTCGTCGCGTGTCCGGCACCCTGGCTCGGATCACCGGTAGTGACCAGGCAGAGGGCACGCTGTAGCTCGATCTGGACCGGCCCACGCCGACTGTCGGGTGGGTACAGGCCGAGCGCCGCCGACTGCGCTTCCTCGGCCCGGCAAGTATCGCCGAGGTGGGAGTACACGAAGCTCTCGGCGAACCTGACCCGCTCTTCCGGATATGCCCAACAGTGCCAGCCGTGATCGTTGGTCATTTGGAACGGCAAGGCGGCGAAGGTCTCTCGCAGGGCGACCAATGACGACTCGGCCTCCTCGGCACGGCCGAGTAAAGCGAACGCCTGAGCACGCGCAGCGAGCAGACTCGGTCGCCCGGCAGCAGGGCCATCTGCGATCAGGGCATTGGACTTGCTGATCTCGTCGATGATGATTTCGGGCGTCTGACCGTCATAAATCGCCCGGATAGCTTTGCGGCCTCGCACATGCATCATCGTGTGGCGGTCACCGGAGCAGTCTGCGGCATACGAAGATGTGCGCCACCACCGCATCGCTTCGCGGTGCTGGCCGAGGTCCCCAACGGCCTGGGCCAGATACTGGCTCAGCAGTGCACCAATCTTGTAAAGCGCTCGGCGTTGGGTCAGGTCCGACGACATGCCCAACGCCGTCTGGAGGCTCAGGACATCCACCAACAGCATTTCGTGCAACTCGGTGGCTGTGTGTGTGACGGCAGCGGCTCCGTACTCGCGGACGATCTCATGCCAGTCATCGAGATCTACCGAGAAGCCGTCGGAGACCGCCCGATTGAGACCGTGCCGCGCCGACTCCAATCCGAGCGCCATACCGACACCAGCAGCCGAAGCGCTGAGTAGGAAGGTCCGGCGGAGCACGTCGTCAACCTCTTTCCCTACGGTCGGCAGGAACGTCGGCGGATCATTCTCGTCTGGCCCCATACTATCGGCGCCGGACCCTCGCTCAACCGGCCGGAAGCCGAGTTCGGCGTCCGTAGCGACACCGAGGACCGCCCTCAACCCTGCACGGTAATCCGCACTAGGCCAGCGAAATACGCCGCGTTCCAACTTGCCGATGTAGTTGCCGGACAGTTGGATGACCCGACCTGTCTGGCGGTATACCCAGGCGTTTACAGCGTCGGCGACTTCCGCACGCGACAGCGGATGCCCGGTCGATTCCGACCGGGTCCGCACTCTGGCCGCGCTGAGCTGGTGATTCGGTTCGGACAAGCCCCGTCCCCCTCGTTCGGTAACCCGCACCCGAAATGATCGCAGCCACCAGACGCGCCCGCCGCCGAACTGAGCGGGCTCCCGGAGATCTCCCCGTGTTCTCCCTCAAACCGTCGTTCTCACAGGCCCACGCCGCGAGGGACTCTGGCGATGGCACCCGATGACACGGATTTCGGGTGTGGGTACAGCCACCCCGTGACAGCTACCGGCCGTCAGGGCGGACAGTCATCGAAGCAATCCGCGCATGTGCCATACCCAGGCCACGCGGAGTCCGCACGTAAGGCGCGTAGACACGCGTCATTCCCACACCCCACGAGCACAGGAACAACAGGTAGGAGCGGCGATGCAACGGGAAGGGCTGACAATCGGCAGCTGGGTCAGTACCAGCAAGGGCTGTCCCGTAAGAACTGTCCTCGATGAGTCCCACGAATACGTGACCTTCGTGTTCGGGACCGCCAGTAACGAATTCGAACTACTCATCGACGCCGTCACCTTGGCAGAGGTACTCAGTCTCGGCTCAAGAGCAATAGAACGAATGGGAATCGACGAACGACTCTAGGCAACGTGACCACAGCACAGTGAAGATCGACCAACCGGACATCGAAGTGCTCTTCGTACGTGACCCAGACGGACCTGACCAGTTCCACGTGTTCGTTAACGGCACGACGAAGACGATCACCCTCTTCACCATCGACGCGGGGGCCGGATGGTGCTGGAAAGATTGGAAGGACTCGCGAGACGCAGCTTTATCCACCGCATCTGCCCAGGCACGGCGAACCATGCTGACTGTTTACGCAGACCCGCCTGGCGGAAGCTACATCCAGGGTCGCGACGAAGCAGAGTGGCTCGAAGGGGTTCCATTCGACCTCTGGTGACGTCTAAGGCCAGGGCTCCACTCGAGCGACGGTCCCGTAAAGGTGCCCAGCTCACGATCGGCGCGCCTTACGCACAGCACCCATACCCCATGTACGGTTGACCAGTACGGCTTGGTCGCGTTTCACACCTCGGCTCCCGAGCACGAACGCGGCAGGTATTGGATCAAGCGGGGTTGCGGTGCTCGAGAGACTGGCTAACCGAAGGGCCTGGCTGGTCCTGCTAAAGTCCGACTATCGACGACTGAGCACATCGAGTCGCTACGACGACGAAGCGGCGACGCATTACAGCTGGGACAGCCGCGTACCGAACTGCCGACAGGTGCGAGTCGGTGACCTCATCGCGGTTTGGGACGAGGCAGAACTGATCGGAGTGTCGGTCGTAGAGACCATCGAACGTGGGTTCGGGCCCAAACCGATCGCGCGATGCAGGAATTGCCATAAGACCAACATCGAACGGCGAACAACCCTGCGGCCAACTTTCCGGTGCTACGAGTGCAAAGCCATGTTCGATGAGCCCGAGTACGAGGAAGCGGAAGTCGAGACATTCCGATCGACCCACAGCCAGGGGTGGGTCGATCTGCCAGGAACGCTCACCGCGAAAGAACTACGGGCGCTATGCGTTAAACCTAAATCGCAGAACAGCATTCGCGAACTCCGCTGGGACGACTTCCAGGCAGCGGTGCAACGCGAAGGTCTCGGGGATCCGCTGGTTCCGCTGGAAGCGACGTCAGCTCAACTGAGCGGTGGGCACACCACGAAGCCTGTGCGTGTGAGGTTAGGACAGCAAGGCTTCCGAGCAGAGCTACTACGAAGATTCGGCCCGAATTGCGCCTTCTCTGGGCAATTGCCCGCGCCCGCACTCGACGCATGCCACCTGTACAGTTATGCAGTGGTCGGCAAGCACGATCCGCACGGCGGGATTCTTCTCAGACGCGATCTTCACAGCCTTTTCGATCGTGGTTTGGTCGCGGTCAACCCCGACCGAGTCGTCGACGTAGCGATCGAGATTCGGAACTATCCACTCTATGGTGCACTGCACGGACGACAGTTCCGAATCAAACCCAACGCTAAGCAAGACGAGTGGCTACGGCTGCACTGGCAGGAACATCGCGCGTCGTAGCGAATCACGCAGTGGAAGCATCTGACGCCACCCTGGAAATCCGACTCAACGGGCCGACTCACGACGGCAGCAAACGGGCGATGACCCCGGTCAGTTGTTTGACGTTCCGGCACTCGTGCATCGTGACGTATTCCGCGTAGCCGTGGGCGGCGGAGTCCCCCGTGGACCAGGAGCGGGAGGGCTCCGGATTGAGCCAGTAGGTGTGTTTCGCCTGGTCGGCAATGGTCTGCAACGCCGCAAGATTCGGGTCGGTGCGATTCGTGCGAGCATCGCCGAGGATGAGCACGGACGTGCGCGGTCCGAGGGCGTCGGCGTAGTTGTCGAGGAAGCCTTGGAATGCTTCCCCGTAGTTGGAGCTGCCGAAGCGGGCCACCTTGGTAGAGCGGATGATTTGGGCCGCTGTGCCGGGGGTAGGTGGTTCGCCGGGCGTGAAGAAGCTGGTGATTTCGTCGCAGGTGTCAATGAAGCCGAAGCTGCGGACCTTGCTGAATTGGTCTTGCAGAGCCTGGATCAGGTGGAGGGTGAATTCGGCGAAGCCGGTGACCGAGCCGGAGAGGTCGGCTAGGACGACGAGGTCGGGGCGGCCGTGTTTGCGGGCGCGGAGGACCGGGTCGATGGGGACGCCGCCGGTGGACATGGAGCGGCGCAGTGTGCGGCGGAGATCGATCTGGCCGCGGACGGCTTTGCGGCGGCGGACGGCGAGGCGGGTGGCGAGTTTGCGGGCCAAAGGGTGGACGAGGCGGCGCATTTCGGCGAGGTCTTGTTCGCGGGCGCCGAGGAAATCGATCTGGTCGGTGCTGGATTCGATGCCGCGGCGGGCGATGTATTCGGTGCCGCGCAGTTGTGCCGAGCGCAGGCGGGCCTCGTTTTGGACGGCGGCGCGGAATTCGGCGAGGCGGCGGTTGGCTTCGATCGTGTGGACAGTGGTGTCGAGCTGGGAGGTGCCGTTCATGCCCGCGACGATGCGATCGACGAGGTCTTCCGGCTGTAGGGATTTCATGGTCAGGTAGGAAGACCAGCCCGCACCGGAGGCGGTGCTAACCGGACCGTCGGTCTGCCCGGTGCCGACCCCACCATAGCTACCGAGTTCGGTCAGCGCCTGGCGAGCGAGTTCGGTGACTGTCTGTGAATCATCTTGTGCCAGTGCGGCAACGAGTCGATCCCGCAGGGCATCGACGGATTCGGGAGTCGCCGGGGGCACGGGCTGTGGCTGTTCCGCGGTGAGGAAGTAGAGGTCGAAGAGCTGATCGAAGACGGCGCGTTGACCATTGCGGCGCAGAAGGCACGCGGCCATACCGGAGCGGAGACGATTGCGATCGGTCACTCCAAGGGCGACCATCGCCTCAGCCGCGTCGATGGTTTCGCTCGGCCCCGCATTGATCCCGTGATCACCTAGCAGGCCGACGAATTCGACGAGCCGGTCGGTCATCGAGCCGCCGGCTGGGTGCCCGGAATGGTCGCCGCGCCCAATGGCCGTGCTCATGATCCCAAACCTGCACTTGTCCACGCACGGCTGAACCCGCCAAGGTCTTCCGTATCGCCTCGCACCCCGATCTGGCAGGTGAGGGCAGACCCCGCCGCGCGATGAGACGCACGGTCCAGATGACGCCACCCCGCAGGGCCGACGTGGTCCCGGTGCTCGGCAGCAGAACCCGCACCTGTGTGGGCGGCTGGACGGCCCCCCGAGCCAACCACCGATTCCGTGCGCGAAGTCCGCCGCCTAGTACGGGCACCGCAGAGCCGTTCCCTTCCTCCCGCACCGCCTTGGGCGCTCGCCGAACGTGCGAGGAAAGATCCGGCGGCGCGAAGTGCGGCATCGATGGGAAGGTGCGCGGCGGGATCCGCTTCGAGTGAACGCAACATCGCGCGATCAAGCCCGGCGCTCATTGCGCCGCGCTTTCGGGCTCGGAATCCGGGTCGAGCAACCCCAGCCGCTCGACCGCCGTGTGGTGGTCGGATTGGTATTTCAGCAGCACCCCGAGTGTCGAACGGACAACATTTCCGCTCAGGTTGCGAGCACCGAGGGCGACCAGGGTCTTTGCCCAGTCGACGGTTTCGGCGATCGACGGGCCTTTGCGCAACGACAGCTGCCGGAGCGCGCCGACCACCCGGACCACCGGCTCGCCGAGTGCCTCGTCCAGCTCGGGCACCTTCATCCGCACGATCGCCCGCTCCAATTCGGCGGTCGGGTAATCGATGTGGAGGTAGAGGCAGCGTCGTTTCAGGGCCTCGGACAGCTCGCGGTCGGCGTTGGACGTCACTATGACGAACGGCTTGCGGACCGCGGTGACGGTGCCGAGTTCGGGGATGCTCACCTGGTAGTCGCCTAGCACCTCGAGCAGCAGGCCCTCGAGCTCCACATCGGCTTTGTCGAGTTCGTCAATGAGCAGCACGGTGGAACGCGGGTTGCGGATGGCGGCCAGCAGAGGCCGGGCGAGCAGGAATTCCTCGGTGAAGACGTGGTCGCGCGTGCTGTCCCAGTTCTCGTTGTCCGTCGCGGTGATGCGGAGCAGTTGCTTGGCGTGGTTCCACTCGTAGAGGGCGCGGGCCTCGTCGATGCCCTCGTAGCACTGCAGGCGCACGAGATCGGATGTCGTCGCGGCGGCGACGGCCTTCGCCAGTTCGGTCTTGCCGACGCCCGCCGGACCCTCGATCAGCAGCGGCTTGCCGAGGTGGCCCGCGAGGAACACGGCGGTGGCGATGTCGAGGGACGGGAGGTACCCGGCCTGGGCGAGGCGACCGGTCACCTCGTCTACCGACGAAAAGAACTTACTCATCGGTAACTAGTTTAGCCGCGCGGTCGCGACCTACCTCGGCACCGGTACCCGGAAAAGACTGGGCTCGGCGTCGTCCGGCACCGCGGTCGCCGGGGTGAACGGCTCCACCAGTGCACGCAGTTCGACAAGCTGCCGGGCGTGCGCGTCGAGCGCCTGGTCTTCCTCGGAGACCGGCATCCATTGCGGCACGGCCCGAGCCTTTCCGCCGTCATCCAGCGCGACGACCACCGCGAGACCGTGCGCGGCCAGCGCGGGTTCGTCGGAGTGGGCGTCGGTGGACGTCACGTGCACGCTCATATGCATGCTGCGCGGGCCGGTATGGATCAGCCGAGCGGTGACCTCGACGACGTGGCCGATGACGATCGGCCGGTAGAAGCGGATCCCGCCGAAGTAGGACGTGATGACGCGCTGTCCGGCCCAATCGGCGCCACACACGTACGCCGCCTCGTCGATCCACCGCATGGTCCGGCCGCCATGGACCTTGCCGCCCCAGTTGATGTCCGAGGGCGCTGCCAGGAACCGCAGCGTGGCACTCGGTGCGGTGCCCGCGGCCGTGTACCGCTGGGCGGCCATCGCCTCCTCGATGTGCTTGCGCACCGAGACCCTAGCCCGCGCCTGCCGATGCCGCTGCAACTCCAGCAGCGTTGCCGGATTCCATTGCGGAACTTCGACAGTGCGCCTGTCGTCGTCGACCGCGACGAAGATCGTGAGGCATTGGGCCGACTGCACCGGCTTCACCCGGGTGGGATCGGTCGAATAGACGGTGACGAGGATATGCATGCTGGTGCGCCCGGTGTGGACCAGATTCGCATGCAGTTCGACCAGTTCACCGACCGCGATCGGCCGATCGAGATGGATGTTTCCGACATAGGCGGTGACGCAGTAGCGACCGCTCCACTGGGCCGCCGCCGCGTAGGCGACCTTGTCGATCCATTCGAGCAGTTTGCCGCCGTCGACCGATTCCACGATGCCGGCGTCGGCAGGTTGAACGAGAAAGCGGTGGATCGCCTCGGGTCGCCGTCCGGCCGAGGTCGGGCCGGGAACGGCGCGGTCGAGATTCGTCGAGTTGGGCAAGGTTCACAATCCGTTCGGGCAGAGAATCTTCGGGTATTCAGGTCTCTGACCTCGTTGTCCCGGAGAACCTTAGGTCCCCGCGGCCGTACGAGCGAGTAGCGAGACGGCGCCCGCGCGACCTACTGTGCGGTACCGATCTGATTCATTTGCCCGCCCCGTCGCTCAGGCGGAGCGGAAGCCCCTAGCCACTGTTTTGAAAGTGGGTTGTTGACGGCGTCGCTGCGCGGCGGCCTCAACAGCCTGGTTGTGATCGAGATCCTCTGCTCGCGTTGGCATGTCGGTGGGCAGATGAGAGGAGGTCTCCGGTAGATGGGTTAGCGACCAAGCAAACCTTGAATACCGGAGACCTCGTGCTCAGCGTAGCGGTGACGAGGCGCGCGGATCTGACCGACGCCGAATGGGCGCGGCTGGCACCGCTGTTGCCTCGCGGGAAGAAGGCGGGACGACCGTCGAAGTGGACGAAACGGCAGCTTATCGTCGGGATCCGATGGCGGGTCCGGGTCGGTTCTCCGTGGCGGGACGTGCCCGCGCATTATGCGCCGTGGCAGACGGTCTACGGGTTGTTCCGCCGCT
>NZ_JBFAYO010000017.1:0-175668 GCF_040681325.1 Nocardia sp. NPDC051787 | reverse complement strand
CCCTCAAACGCGTCTTCTACCAATCGGCATTCATCGCCGTGGGCTGCAACCCCACCAGCAAGATCTACTACCGGCGCAAACGATCCGAAGGCAAGCCCCACCACCAGGCCCTGATCGCCCTGGCCCGCCGACGCGTCAACGTCCTGCACGCCATACTCCGCAACCGCCAGCCCTACCACGCCACCGGCTCCACCACCGCTGCTTGACAAACGCATTAGAGAGCCTCCCTGCGCCGGGCGAGCAGGGCCAGCAGGGGCGCGCCGAGGAAGGCGGTGACGATCCCGACCTCCACCTCGGACGGACGGGCGACCAGCCGGCCCACGATATCCGCGGCGAGCAGTAACAGCGGGCCCGCGATCAGACAACCGGGGACGAGCAGCCGGTGATCACCCTCGCGTCGCGGCCCTCGCCGCCTTCGATCAAGGCCGCCACGACCGTCGACACCGGTATCGAACGCGCACCTGCGGCAAGGCTGAGAACAAGGCACAGCAGCAATGCGGCAAACCCCAGGAACAGCACCGGGATCGGATACCGCCCGGTAGCGCTCTTCACATCGGTCGAGGTCATGGAGCCAGAGCTTAGGATAGCCCTGCCTAAGTTTGTCAACATCGTCGAGCTGGTCGAGCGACCTGCAAATCCGAACTAGCAACGCTTCAGAGTAGGGCGCCGCTGGTGTTTCACATCGCCGGCCGCCGACGGGGCGAGCACCTACTCCAACGCAAGAGCCGGGCCGTCATATCCGCGCCTACCGAGCCGATCAACGTGCAAAATCGGACAAATGGCGCCTCGGCGGACGAGACCTCGTTCGACCGCAGACGCATTCGCCCGTCGAGCCGGTTGGGACTCCCCCGATCGAGTGCACATCACTAACGCACCCATGGATTGTCAACCCGCAGAGCATGTGACGACTATCTCTCAGGCGACTCACAGAAAAGCCCGTGCGGCCTATTGCCGCATAGTCGGTTCCACCGTTCCGATTTCCACACCGGCGCCTGTCGGCAGGTCGGCAAGTGTCAGCACGTTGTGGAGGTGGTGCACACCTGGCCCCACGCTGGTCGCGGCACGAGTGGCAGCAGCGGCCAGCAGCGCGGTGGCCCGGGACTGGCTGCGACCACGCGCCCAGCGCGTGAGCCCGGATTCGGTCCGGGCCAGGACCGTCCACTCGTCGCTTCCCGGAAGAGGAAAACCGTGCGGCATTCCGGCCGCGCCGGGGATCCAGGTTGCGAGGCTCAGCCCGAGTGTCGCGATGCGGGAATCGAGGGCAAAGTAGGTGCGCACACGAACAGCCAGGTCACGGGTCAGCACATGCTGATCGGAGAAATCGGCCCGGAACAGTCGACGCCGTCGGCGGCCGGGGAGCTCGAAGGCCTGGGGCCGGGTGTAGTTGCGAACGCACTCGTCCTCGGCCCGGAACTTCCGGCCGAGCAGGCGATACGACCACTCGGTCGCGGCCGCCCCGTGCCGCTCCCCCGCACCGAGCAGCACGGCAATGTCGATGGGTTCCGGTGACTGGGCATGCACGGCGGCAGCCAGGAGATTGGTCAGCCCGGGCGCCAGCCCGACACTGAGGATCACTGGACCAGCCGGGGCCGACTGCTCCAGCAGAGCTACGTATTCAGTGGACGCGGTGACGTCCACGAACGCCGATCCGTGCGCGGCGGCCTGCTGCGCCAAGCGCGGATCCTCGGAACCAGAAGCGTTGACGACGACGTCGATCCCGTCGAGCGCTTCGCGGTAGGACCGCAATCCCGATTCGCCGAGGTCGATTCGGACATCCGCGCGGGCCGGGTCACGTCCGGCCACCAGGACGATGTCACCGGATCGCCGCAGTTCGGTGATCAGGTGCCGGCCGACTGCTCCGTATCCACCCAGAACGAGAACGCTCATCGCGGTTTCCCCTCCCCTTCGCCCTGTCATGCGACATATCACTCCTTGACTAGAGCGCCACTATAGCGAAAGTTTACTCCGGCTGCCCCACCATGCTCGCCGCAGGGCGATGCCCGCGTAGGTGACCAAAGTCCATTCACCGCACCGCCAAGGAACGTAGCCGCTCGGGGCCGACCCGGCTTGGCTGGATCACATACGCAGCGAGGAGGGCCAGGACGAAGGAAGGGATGGTCATGTCCGAGAAGACAACGGCCAGGAAAGCCCGGGAATCCGGTACCGAGGCGAAACCTGCGGTGGCCGAATCAGGGACGAAGCCGTCGGCAACCGGATCGGGAAAGGCGCCCGCCGGGCACGATGGATTGCGTGTCCCGATCCCGACGGTCGGAGTACGGATGACGCGAGTCCCGCTGCTGCCCGGACCTCGAACGGTGGCCAGCGGTGTTTCGTCGGCGACGGCGGCCGTGCGGCAACGCGTGCCGGATCGGGAGTCGCTGCTGTACTACGGCGGGCTCGGAACGGCGGCCGCCACCGGGCTGGTGTCGTGGCCGGTGGCAGCGGCGATCGGCGTCGGGGTCTGGGTGGCGGAGCACGCCCGCCAGGAATCCTCAGCCGACAGCGCCGCGTAGAACCACGGCATCCCGACATGTTCGGCATCGGAAGAGCCGCGCGATTCGTGTCCACGCTGGCCGCGGACACGGTACGCGCAACAGGCAACGAAGTGGTGGGACGGCAGACCTGGGCGCGCCCGGGTCGCGCGCACATCGAGACCCGCGGCGTGCACCGCACCGACGCTCCCCCGGGCTATCTGGACGCCCTGCGGCAAGCCGTGGGCGGCGCCAACGGTGTGCACTGGGTGGCCGTCAACGGCATTCTCGGCGACGTGGTCGTCGATTTCGACCCCGAACGCGTCGATGTGGCGGCGCTGCGGAACATCATCGCCGAGGTCGAACGCACACACGGAATGGCAGACCTGCCCCGCAACCGGCCCGTGCATCCGGGTGGGTTCGAGCCAGTGTTCGACGAACTGCTCACCCTCGGCGGTGACCTGCTCGGCGCGGCCGCCGGCCTGGTCGGGCGGATGCTCCCGCTGCCGACTCTGCAACCGGAAAGCATCGCGCTGATTCCCGCCATCGACCTGATACCCGGCTTGCGCCACCACCTCGACGTCCGATTCGGCGCGCTACGCGTGGAAACCGCGATCGCCTTGACGAGTTCGGTCATCGGCGCGGCCGCGCATACGCCACTGTCGGCCGTGGCCGACGCCGGACTGCGGGCGGTGCAGTTGCCCGCGGCACTGGCGCGTCGGCATACCTGGGAATCGCGGGAGCCCGAACTCGCCACGAATGCCCGTGTGGCGGCCGCGTCCGCGCAACCGCCACCAGAGGCGCGCCCGGTCCCGCTGCCACCCGGACCGGTTGACCGCTACGCGATCCAGGCCGGTGTCGCCACGGCTGCCACAGCCGCGGTACTCCTGCCCATCGGAGGCGTCACCAAGGCCGCCAGGGCCATCGCCCTCGGCGCGCCACGGGCGGCCCGGATGGGAGCGCAGGCCCACGCCGCGGTGCTGGGCCGGATCCTGTCCAGTCGCGGCGTGCTGGTCCGGGATCCGGACGCGCTGGATCGCCTGGACCGCATAGACACCGTCGTCATCGACGCGAGCGTGCTCATCGACCACGGCACCGCCGAACTGGCGCCGCTCACCGAGGCCGTTATCGCGGCAGCGCACGCGGTGGGCCGCGTCGTGGTCGCGCCGGGAGCCTCCGGCATGGCCGAACGGGTCGGCGCGGACGGTGGCATAGGTGGCGGCGCGCACCTGGCCGACTCGGTGCACGAGTTGCAGGCGGAGGGACATGTCGTGCTGCTGATCGCCGACCACAACCGCCCGGGATTGGCCGCGGCCGACTGCGCTGTCGGGATCGTCTGCCCCGACCGCGCTCCGCCCTGGGCGGCCGACATCCTCTGTGGTCCGGGGCTGTCGGACGCCTGGCTCGTGTTGCGTGCCTGCGTGGCGGCGCGGTTGGCCAGCGAACGGAGTGTGCGGCTGGCCATGCTCGGATCTGTGTGCGGTGCGCTGCTCGGCCTGCTCGGACCCCAGCGCGGAGCGTTTCAGCGCGGCTCCCTCCCGGTCGGCGTGTCCGCATTGATCGCGCTGGGAGCCGGTGTGTGGTCCGCGGGAAGTCTCGCGCGGATGCCGTTGCCGCCGACCGCCGACGACACACCGTGGCACGCCATGCCCGTGGCGGAGGCGCTGGCGGCCCTGCAGACCGGCAGGCTCGGGCTGTCCCCCGAACAGGCCGCGCGCCGCCGCACCGACTACTCCGAAACCGACGAGCGGACCGAGCGGCTGTGGCGGGCGGCCATCGCCGAATTGGACACCCCGTTGACCGCCCCGCTCGCCGCGGGCGCTGGCGCCTCCGCCGCCAGCGGCTCGGCACTCGACGCAGGTCTGGTCAGCCTGGTGATGCTCGGCAACGCCGTCCTGGGCGCAGTCCAGCGGATCGCGGCGAACCGGGCGGTGCGCCGGCTTGCCGATATGGGTGCGCTACGGGCCAGGATGCTTCGTCACGCTCATGAAACCCTCGCGCCCGCGACCGAACTCGTCTCCGGAGACATCGTCCTGCTGCGGGCCGGTGACGTCGTGCCGGCCGACTGCAGGCTGATCGACGCCGACCACCTGGAAGTCGACGAGTCCAGCCTGACCGGTGAATCCATGCCGGTGCCGAAGGACCCCGCGCCGGTCGAGACCGAAGCGGTGGCCGAGCGAGCCAGCATGCTGTACGCCGGAACCACCGTCGTCGCCGGAACCGGCACCGCTGTCGTGGTCGCCCTCGGCCGCGCCACCGAAGTGGGACGCAGCGGCGCGCTGGCCGACACGGAGGAGGCCGCGGGCGGAGTCGAGGCGCAGTTGCGTGCGCTGACGCTGATTTCGATGCGGGTCGCGGTGGGTGCCGCGGCGGCCGTGCTCGGCCTGGGACTGCTGCGCGGACGTCTGGGCGCAAGCGTCGCATCCGCCGTCGCGCTGGCCATGGCCGCCGTGCCGGAAGGACTGCCGTTCGCCGCGACGGTCGCTCAACTGGCCGCCTCGCGGCGCCTGTCCCGGCGCAATGTCCTGGTACGCACACTGCGGACGCTGGAGGCATTGGGGCGGGTGACCACCGTATGTTTCGACAAGACCGGCACACTGACCGCAGGACATATCGAGCTGCGGCGGGTCAGCGATGGTCGTCGTCATGAGCCACTGGACGCGCTCGGCGCCGGCCGCCGCGCGGCACTGGCCGCCGCGTTGCGCGCCACGCCGCTCGATCCGGAAGGCCGGCCGCTGCCACATCCCACCGATCGGGCCGTGGCAGAGGGCGCCGACACCGCCGGAACAACCCGCGACCAGGGCGAGCCCGGCTGGACCATGGTGCAGGAATTGCCGTTCGAGCCCGGCCGGGGGTTTCACGCGGTCCTCGGACGCACCGACGGGCGTCATCTGATCAGTGTCAAGGGCGCGCCCGAAATCGTGCTGCCGCGGTGTACCGGCCGCCGACGTGACGGCGCGACCTATCCGTTCACCACGGCCGATGCCGACGAACTCCGGGAAACCGTGGAAAATCTTGCCGAACAGGGCTTCCGCGTCCTCGTCGTCGCCGAGCGCGCGGCATCCCAACGCGGCGAACTCGGCACCGACCGCGTCGACCGGCTGGAGTTCATCGGGCTGCTGTGCTTCGCCGATCCGGTCCGGCCGACCGCCGCGGCGGCGGTGCGCGACCTGCGCGCCGCCGGTGTCGACGCGGTCATGCTCACCGGCGACCACCCCCACACGGCCGCGGCGATCGCCGCTGAACTCGGCCTGCGCACCTCGGGCCGGGTGATCACCGGCGCCGAGGTCGAGACCCGCGGCGAGCAAGAGCTGGCGGCGCTGGTCGCGGAGACGGCGGTCTTCGCGCGGGTCACCCCGGCGCACAAAGCGGCGATCGTGCGGGCGCTGCGCAACGCGGGCCAGACGGTCGCGGTCACCGGCGACGGCGCCAACGACGCACCCGCGATCCGGCTCGCGGATGTCGGAATCGCGTTGGGCCCGAGAAGTACCCCCGCCGCGAAACAGGCCGCCGACATCGTCGTCACCGATGAGCGCATCGAGACCATCGTCGACGCCGTGATCGAGAGCCGCGCCCTCTGGCGCTCGGTCCGCGACAGTGTGTCGCTATTGGTCGGCGGCAATTTCGGCGAGATCATCTTCACACTGGTCTCGTCGCTGCTGTCGGCGCGTCCGGCGCTCAACGCGCGACAGCTGCTGGCGGTCAATCTGCTCACCGATCTGCTACCCGCGCTGATCGTCGCCGCCCGGCCACCTCGCGGGGTCACTCCGGAGACACTGCTGACCGAGGGGCCGGACACGGCGGTCGGCACGGCACTGAACCGGGATGTGACCATACGCGCGCTCGCCACCACCCTGTCCGCGTCGGGTGGATGGCTCGCGGCGCGCCTCGTATGCCCGCAGCGCAAGGCCGGGACCGTCGGGTTCGCCGCCCTGGTCGGCGGCCAGCTCGCGCAAACCATCGCTGCGGCGCACGGTGACCCGCTGGTGCTGGCTGCCGGGATCGGATCGGCGGTACTGCTGTTCGGACTCGTCCAGTTCCCTCCGACGAGCTATTTCTTCGGTTGCCGCCCTCTGGGCCCGCTGGGCTGGGTCATCGTGCTCGCCGCGAGCGCCACCGCGCCGATGACCGCTCACCGCGCTGGAGAGGTACTTGATACCGGCGGACACAACGGCGTTCGACAGGGACATGGAGCTCCGTCTCGACGAGCCGACAACGGTGACGATCGCGGGGACGGCGTCCGGCACGACCGGCCGAGGGCCGCAGAACCTTTTCGAGCACGCGAGCCTTCGGGATCGGTAACCGGGCACGATGGCGTCAGGAATTCCCGGCGATGATCACTTCGGGGATGCCGGTGCCGAGCGCAACCGGCCTGCACACGGGGGCGGGACTGCTTGGATCGAGCAGCGTGAGCAACAACTCCTGCACGAACGGGTCGTACACCATGTGGAAGTGCCCGGTGAGGTCGGACGGACAGAGATCCTGCAGGGCGATGTTCCGCGCGCCCGGCCCGCGCAGCGCGATGTTGTCGAACGGCTGGATCATCTCGTCGACGCGGCTGCCGACGGTTACGTACCGCACCCCCGGCACGGTATCGCCACCCGCGTTGAGCTCGAGCATGATCGGTGAGCCCTCGGCCTGCTGCACGGCGGCGAGCGACGTCACCCGAGCGAACGCATCCAGGGCGCCGGGAATCGATTGGGCGATCGGGACCAGCCCGTACATCACGCCGCCGTATGTTGGGGAGGCGAGCCCCACCCACTGTCCGACCTTGGGTGCGCCGCCGAGCTTGTTGACGTAGTAGCGGGTCACATTGGCGCCCTGCGAGAACCCGACCATATCGACCTTGCTCGCGCCGGTCGCCGCGAGCACTCGGTCGACGAACGCGCCGACCTGGTGGGCGCTCAGCACCAGATCCTCGGTACCGTAGCTCTCCGCGCCGGGAGTGCCTCCGTAGTTCAGCGCGAACACGCAGAATCCGGCCCCGGCCAGGCGGGGCGCGATGGCGGACCAGTCGGAGTAGGCCGTGGAGTCGGTTCCGTGCGCGAGCACCACCGGCCGGGGATGGGCCGCGCTCGGTACGCAGCCGAAATCATTGGTGCCCATCGGAGTGACATTCGGGTGGCTCTTCTGGTACCACGCGGCGGCCAGATGGTCCGGCTGCGGCGGCGCGGCGTGCGTCGGCACGTCGGCGGGGCGGAATCCGCCCGGCTCGGCCGACGCCACGCCGAGACCTAGCGTTGCGGCCGCGGCGAGGGCGAAGGCCAGCACGGCCCTACACAAGTGTGAATAACCCCAAGTTCCCAAACCGGTCGGCTGTCGCATATCACAATGATCTCTCCGATCGGCTCGAAATGCCCGCTGTATCGGGGTGTTTCGCCTCCCCTACTTCTCGGGGGTCTCGTCCTCGGCGAGAATCCGGTAAAGGGCCTTCCTGGTCTCGGTGAGCAGCTCCGCCGCACGCGCCGCCTGCTGCGGTGTGCCGGCCGCGGCGACCTGTGCGACCGCACCCATCAGCTGTCCGACGAGTGCGCGCAGATCCATCGCCTGTGCGCCGACGTCCTGCTTGACCTCCGCCCACGGATCGCCCAGTTCGTCCCGATGGGCCGTGACGTACTCGGTGCCCGCCTCGGTCAGCTTCGCCGTCTTACGCCCGGCGACCTTCTCGATGAGCACCAGACCCTCGTCTTCCAACTGCGCCAGCGCGGGGTAGATCGACCCCGGGCTCGGCCGCCAGACGTCGTCGCTACGCTCGCGGATCTGCTGGATGAGTTCGTAGCCGTGCATCGGCCGCTCGGTGAGCAGGAGCAATACCGCAGCGCGCACGTCGCCGCGCCTACCCCGGCCGCCGCGACCGCGACCGCGGCCGAAGTGCGGGCCGAAGCCGGGCCCGAAACCCGGGCCGAAGCCGGGCCCGAACTCCGGACCCCAGCCATGCCTGCCACCGCGGCGAAAGCGGCGCCCGTGCTCGAAACCATCCGGGCCCGGCAGCGGCCCGCGGCCGCGCCGTCCGAATTCTCGGTGTTCGCTGTGTTCCATGTCGGCCTCCCAAGGCTCTCGTGTTCTGTTCATATTATCGACGATATATCGGCAATGCATCGAGCGCAAGGGTCGCCGACAAGTTGGAGCTCCGCCAACTGGTCGGCCGCCTGCCGTCGGCGACCATGCCCGGTACCACGGAAAGCGCTGATGAACCGGACTTCGGCCAGGTATGCGAATCGAACCCCCACGACCCGGGGCATCGGCCCGTAAGCAAGGGACGCAGTCGCCACGGCCGAGCGGTGAATAGACGCTCGGAAGCTCAGGAAACGAGCGAGTCGATCCAGCGCTCCAGCCGACGCCCCTCGGCAAGCATGAGCTCGGGTTCGTGAAAGGTATTGGTCAGCAACGAGATGCCCTGATACGCCGCGATCAACGCCACCGCGAGCTCGTCGGCGTCCTCGCGACTCATAGCCGCGAATTGCCGCTCGACCCAGTCGATCAGTTCGCGCAGCCCGGCTGCCACCGCACGGTCGAGCCCGTCGGCCCGCTTGCCCAGTTCCGTCGCCAAAGTTCCGGTGGGGCAACCGAACTGCGCGGCGATGTCGCGCTGATCGACCCAGCTGCGCACTAAAGCCTTGAGCCGGTCTTGCGGCGCGTCGTGCTGTTCCAACACGGTGATCAGCTTCCGGAGAGCGCGCTTTTGCGCAGTGATCGCCGCCTCTACCAACTGATCTTTCGTTTTGAAGTAGTAGTACACGTTGCCCACCGGAACCTCGGCGGACCGGGCGATGTCGGCGATCGTCGTCTTCTCGACGCCCTGTTCGTGGAACACCCGAGCCGCGGCGGCGGCCAACCGCTCCCGCTTGCCCGCCTTCGATGCCGATTCGACCGAGTCAGTCACACAACTAACTATAGACACCACACCCTTGGCCAGCTAGCCTTTAGTCAGTCAACTAACTAAAGGACTAGAAAATGATCGTAGTGACCGGAGCGACCGGCAATATCGGGCACAGCCTGCTGCCGTCTCTCACCGCGGCAGGCCAAAGGGTGATCGCGGTGTCTCGCGGAACCCAAAACATCACGCTGCCGGACGGCGTGCGTCACCAGCGCGCTGACCTGACCGACCTGGACACGCTCCGCCCCGCCTTTACGGGCGCCGACGCATTGTTTCTGCACAACACCGGCGTGAGTGCGCATCTGATGGATCCGCCGGCGCTGCTGGAACTCGCGAAAGCGGGCGGGATCGGGCGGGTCGTACTGCTGTCGTCGCAAGGCGTGCGCACCAGGCCACACTCGGACTCGCACGGGGGTGTAGGACGGGCTTTCGAGGACGCCGTCCGCCAATCGGGCATGGAGTGGACGATCCTGCGGCCCGGTGCGTTCGCGTCCAACACGTACGCCTGGGTGGAATCGGTACGCACCCAACGGGCTGTCGCCGCGCCATTCGGCGACGTGGGCCTGCCGGTCATCGATCCAGCCGACATTGCCGAGGTCAGCGCCGCAGCCCTAACCGAAGACGGGCACTCCGGACAGATCTACGAGTTGACCGGTCCCGCCCTCAGCACGCCCCGGCAGCAGGCCGCAGCGATCGGTGACGCACTCGGTGAGCCGATCCGGTTCATCGAGCACAACCGTGCAGAGGCGCGCGCGCAGATGCTGCAGTTCATGCCGGAACCGGTCGCCGAGACGACCCTGGACATCCTCGGCACGCCCAACGCAGACGAGCAACGGATCAGTCCTGATGTGGAGAAGATTCTCGGCCGCGCTCCCCGGACATTCGCCGCATGGGCCCAGCGCAACGTCGTCGCATTCCGGTAATTCGACACCACTCCGATGAGACCGTGTGCCCCGCCCGTCGCAGATATGATCCGCTCGTGTGGGACAGATGGGCACGAGCCATGTTCTGAAATACTGACCTGATCCGAAACACTCGAACATGACCAGCATCCGGTGCATTCCATGGGCGCGTGTCGGCCGGGTGAGCGCAAGGGGGCGTTGGAGCGCTGCGGGCATCTTTTCGGCCGCGTCGATCGGCTGCCACAAAACCCGCACATGGCGGAACTTTTCAGCCGATGTCGATCGGGTCGATCTGGACGCGCAGCGGGGCGTCGGAGCGGTGCGTGCTGCGGACCGCCTGCGCCGCCCGCAGCGCCCTCGCCAGCGCCGCGCCGCGGCCACGTGCGACGCGCAGCAGCATCCGCTCGACCTCGGCAGGGGAATCGCCGGAGGAGAACGGTTTGCGAGCGCCCTCCGGGAGCGGCACCGGGCCCAGCCGGTCGACAGTGTCGGGAAGGTCGGCCGCGGCGAGCAGCTCGGCGATGGTGTCGGCGGTGCCGTCTATGGCGGCGAGGCGGACCGCAGGCGGGAAGCCGACCTCGGCGCGGGCGACGACCTCGGCGCGGGCGGCGCCGACCGGGTCCCACCGGACCAGCGCCTGCACGGTGGGGATCGAGGGTTCGGCCATCACGATGACCTGGCCGTGCGGGCGAATCAGCGCGGCGGCGCCCATCCAGCGGCGCAGCGTGTCCTCGGCGGCCCGCAGATCGGCGCGGCTGAGCAAGGCCCACCCGTCGAGCAGCAGCGCGACGCCGTAACCGCCGGGAACCACGGGTTCGGCGCCTACCGTCGCCACGACGACCTGTGGTCCCGGCTCCACGGTGTCGAGCACCGCGCCGCCGCCGGAACCGCGGATGGGCACTCCGGGGAACGCGCGGCCGAGTTCTTCCACGGTGCGGGCCGCGCCGATCACCACGGCCCGCAACGCGCGCGATCCGCAGGCAGTGCAGCGGAACGCGGCTTCGGTGATCCCACACCAGCGGCACGCGGGACTCTGGGCCGCCGCGCTGGATTCCGCCGGCCGTCCGCGCGCTTCCGGCAAGGCAAGCGGCCCGTTGCAGTGCCTGCACCGGGCGGGTGTCCGGCATTTCGCGCAGGCCAGGGAGGGAATGTAGCCGCGACGCGGCACCTGAACCAGCACCGGCGCCTCCTCCTTCAGCGCGGCGCGGGCGGCGGCGAACGCCACGCCGGGAATCCGGACGGAGCGCGCGACCGGATCGCGTTCCAGCGCGATGTCGCTGTCGCCGGGAGCGCTGATCCGCGGCGCCGTTTTGCGCAGAACAGCTCGGTCGGCGACCAGGTCGTGCGCCCAGCCGGAATCGACCACCGCCTGGATTTCCGCGGTCCGCGCGAAACCGGCCGCAACGAACGCCGCCCCGGTCTCATGCGCCCGCAACATCGCCACCTCACGTGCGTGCGGATACGGTGCGCGCGGTTCGGCGTAGGTGTCGTCGCCGTCGTCCCAGAGTGCGATCAGGCCGAGATTCCTCGCCGGTGCGAACACCGCGCTGCGCGTGCCGACCACCACGCGCGCCGAACCGCGCAGCACCGCGAGCCAGCGCCGGTACCTTGCCGCGGGGCCTAGACCCGCCGACAGTCCGACCGCCGAATCCCCCACCAGCCGGACGCACTCCGCCAGCACCCGGTCGAGATCGCGTTGATCGGGCACCAGGAGGATCGCACTGCGCCCTTGCCCGGCCACCACGGCGGCGAGTTCGGCCAACCGCCGCGCCCAGTTTTCGCCGGGGAGCGCTTGCCAGGCGGCGCGTGCCCCCTTTCCTTGTACAAGCGCGGCGACGAACGCCGCGCCGTGGACATACCGCTCCCACGGGTCGATGTTCACCTCGACGCCCGAAAGCGCTAGCCGCGACGACGGATCTCCGACGACCACGTCCCGCTGCTCGCTGCTCACGGCATCGACCGGGGGCGGCCCTTCCGACTCCGAAGACCCGTCAGCACCCGACGACTCGACCGCCGTACCCGGGTGGGGCTGTTCACCGGCCCCGGCACTCGCGAAACGGGGATCGCCCGGTACGGCTGCCCCAGGTCCGATATCCGGCTGACCCGACGCATTCACCGCGTCTGCCTCGGCAGCCGATACACCTTGTGCCTCAACGGAATCCGGAGGCTCCGTGGTCGGATTCGTCACGGATACGACGGTCGCACGGCCCGGTCGCGCCGAAGATGGTGACGCACCGCCGCTTTCGGCAGCGAATTCGCTGTCGACGTCGCCTCCACCCCCGCTGATATCACCGGGGGAAATCGGAACTGCTTGTGCCGCAGCGGCATCGGCGGACTTCTTCGTCCCGCCGGATTCGGTGCGAGCGTGGCGCGGCGGAATGGCCAAGCGCAGGACGTCGGCGCGGGTGCCCGCATAACGTGCCGCCACCGCGGTGGCCAGTTCCAGGATTTCCGGCGTCAGGACGCGCTCGCCGGAGACGACGCGTTCGAGTTCGACCAGCTTGCCTGCATGGTCGCTGTGTGCGAGCCGCGCGAGCAGATAACCGTCGACGAGGCGGCCCGCGAAACGGACGCGCACCCGCACCCCCGGCTGGGCGAGTTCGTCCAGCTCGGGGGGCACGAGGTAGTCGAAGTCGCGGTCGAGGTGGGCCGGTGCCAGCAGCGGAAGCACTCTGGCAATGGGCCGCGACCCGGCTACGGAGCCCACGGCCGGACGGTCCGCCGAGGGGGCGGGGGTGTCCGCCGCGGGTTCGTTCACTCCTACCCGGTCGGGTCAGAGACCGATGGCGGCGCGCAGCTTATCCGCACGATCGGTGTGCTCCCACGGCAGGTCGACGTCGGTGCGGCCGAAGTGGCCGTACGCGGCGGTCGGCGCGTAGATCGGGCGCAGCAGGTCCAGATCGCGGATGATCGCGCCCGGACGCAGGTCGAACACCTCGGTGATCGCGGTGGAGATGCGCGCCGGATCGACCTTCTCGGTGCCGAAGGTCTCGACGAACAGGCCGACCGGGGCGGCCTTGCCGATCGCGTAGGCCACCTGAACCTCGACGCGCTCGGCCAGATCGGCCGCGACCACGTTCTTCGCGACCCAGCGCATGGCGTACGCGGCCGAACGGTCCACCTTCGACGGGTCCTTGCCGGAGAAGGCGCCGCCGCCGTGGCGAGCCATGCCGCCGTAGGTGTCGACGATGATCTTGCGGCCGGTCAGGCCCGCGTCGCCCATCGGACCGCCGAGCACGAACTTGCCGGTCGGGT
The DNA here is from genome assembly GCF_040681325.1 of Nocardia sp. NPDC051787. Taxonomy (NCBI): domain Bacteria; kingdom Bacillati; phylum Actinomycetota; class Actinomycetes; order Mycobacteriales; family Nocardiaceae; genus Nocardia; species Nocardia sp. NPDC051787. Next base: position 162,163 of record NZ_JBFAYO010000017.1, on the reverse strand, counting down.
TGACCAGCAGGCGGATGTCCGAGGTGTCCAGGCTGGGCACTTCCAGTTCGGCGAGCACCGCGTCGACGACCTTCTCCCGGATATCGGGCGCGAGCAGGTTGTCCAGGTCGATGTCGGCGGCGTGCTGGGTGGAGATGACGACCGTGTCGAGGCGGACCGGGCGGTCGCCGTCGTACTCGATGGTGACCTGGGTCTTGCCGTCCGGACGCAGGTAGGGCAGCACGCCGGACTTGCGCACCTCGGTCAGCCGGCGCGACAGCCGGTGCGCGAGCGCGATCGGCAGCGGCATCAGTTCCGGGGTGTCCTTGGTGGCGTAACCGAACATCAGGCCCTGGTCGCCGGCGCCCTGCCGCTCGATCTCGTCGGCGGCCCCGCCGACACGCGCCTCGTGCGAGGTGTCCACACCCTGCGCGATATCCGGCGACTGCGCACCGATCGCGATATTTACACCGCAGGAATTCCCGTCGAATCCCTTTGCGGAAGAGTCATATCCTATTTCCAGGACCTTCTCCCGGACAATTCGCGGAATATCCGCATATGCCGATGTGGTGACCTCACCCGCGACATGGACCTGACCGGTGGTCACGAGAGTTTCCACCGCGACCCGGCTGTGCGGATCCTCCGCGAGCAATGCGTCGAGGATGGAATCGCTGATGGCATCACAGATTTTGTCCGGATGACCCTCGGTCACGGACTCACTGGTGAAAAGGCGGCTGCCGGACGTGCGCACAGTTCTTCCCTCTCCCTCAACGGGTTACTCGTATCGGCTTGCGACAGTAACGCGGTGTCGCCACTGCGCAACCCTTATATCTCAGACTATTCCAAACCACCGACGCGGCGGACCTCAACGCACAGCCACCCCAGACAGCTGAACCCATGGTGTCGCGGCGGCGATGACGACATGACGGCGACGCGAACAACCGGCCGATCAGGTGGCCATCGTGGCAGGCGCGCGGCCGAAGTCAGCGCAACAACACACTCAGCGCGTCGAGCACCCGGCTCGCGAGCAACGCCTTCGAGCCGTGATCGAGCGCCTGCTCGGTGCCGTCCGCGCCGAGCAGCCAGCCGTCGTTGGTATCCACCTCGAACGCCTTGCCCTCGCCGACCGCGTTGACCACCAGCAGGTCACAGCCCTTGCGGGCGAGCTTGGCCCGCGCGTGGGTGAGGACGTCGCCGTGCTCGTCACCGGTCTCGGCGGCGAAGCCGACGATCGCGGTGCCGGGCAACTGACCGTCGCGCCGCGCCTGCACCAGCCCGGCGAGGATGTCGACGGTCTTGGTCAGCGGAATGACGTCGGGCTCGCCCGCGCCCTTCTTGATCTTGGCCGCGGCCACGTTGGTCGGCCGGAAATCGGCGACGGCCGCGGCCATGATCACCGCGTCCGCGCCGACCGCGTGCTTGTCGACGGCGGTCTTCAGCTGATCGGCGGTGGTGATGTGCACCAGGTCGACGGCGGCGGGTGCGGCCATCTCGATCGTGTTGCCCGCGATCAGCGTGACGTGGGCGCCGCGCTGGGCCGCGACCCGCGCGAGCGCGTAGCCCTGCTTGCCGGAGCTGCGGTTGCCGAGGAAACGCACCGGATCCAGCGGTTCCCTGGTGCCGCCCGCCGTGATGACGACCCTGCGGCCCTCCAGATCACGCGGGATCGCGTCGGCCCGCTCCACGAGCAGCGACGCGAGGCCGAAGATCTCCTCGGGCTCGGGTAGCCGTCCCGGACCGGTGTCGGTGCCGGTGAGTCGGCCCGACGCGGGCTCCATGACGATCGCACCGCGGGCGCGCAGCGTCGCGACATTCGCGATGGTCGCCGGATGCTCCCACATCTCCGTGTGCATCGCGGGCGCGAACAGGATCGGACATCGGGCCGTCAGCAACGTGGCGGTGAGCAGGTCATCGGCGCGGCCGGTCGCGGCGCGCGCCATGAGGTCGGCGGTTGCCGGGGCGATGACCACCAGGTCCGCCTCCTGGCCCAGCCGAACGTGCGGGACCTCGGGCACATCGGCGAACACGCCGGTGTGCACCGGGTTCCCGGAGAGCGCTTCGAAGGTCGCCTTGCCGACGAACTGCAGCGCCGACTCGGTGGGGATCACCCGGACCTCATGTCCGGTCTCGGTGAAACGCCGGACCAGCGAGCAAGCCTTGTAGGCGGCGATCCCCCCGCTGACGCCGACGACGATCCGTGTGGTCACTACGCCTCCGGCCGGCTGATCCCCGCACGCGCGGGGAAAACGACGACGATCCGTGTGGTCACTGCGCCTCCGGGGGATCATCCCCGCCCACGCGGGGAATTCGATACTGCGGGCTCATGCGCCGAGGACCGGGTGTCGCTCACTCGCCTTCGGAGTGCTCGAGCAGGTCGGCGTGGATTTCGCGCAGCGCGACCGACAGCGGCTTCTCCTGCAGACCCGGCTCCACCAGCGGGCCGACGTACTCGAGGATGCCGTCGCCGAGCTGGTTGTAGTAGTCGTTGATCTGACGGGCCCGCTTGGCCGCGTAGATGACCAGGGCGTACTTGGACGAGGTGCGCTCGAGCAACTCGTCGATCGGCGGGTTGGTGAGGCCGACCGGCGTGTCGTAGGCGGGCGCGGTCGTGGTGTCCGTACTGCTCACTAGGGGGACTCCTGGTGTCGTGGATGTCACATGAGCGAGGGGCCCTGCGTGGTTAGGCAAGCTGCCTTTTGCGGGCCTTGATCACTGATGCGCAGGTTGGGGGTCACGAACTCGAATTCGTGCTAACGAACAACGATACCAAGTGCTCACAGGCGCTGGTGACGTCGTCGTTCACGATGACGATGTCGAACTCGTCACAGGCTGCCAGCTCGATCCTGGCGGTTTCCAACCGGCGTTCGATCACCTCGGGCGACTCGGTGCCGCGCAAGGTCAGCCGCGCCACCAACTCCTCCCAGCTCGGCGGGGCGAGGAACACCAGGATCGCCTCCGGCATCGCCTGGCGTACCGACCGCGCGCCTTCCAGATCCACTTCGACGAGGACCGGAAGGCCCTGCGCCAACGCGGCACGGACCGGTCCGGCGGGGGTGCCCGAACGCTGCAACCCGCCGTGGATGTCCGCCCACTCGAGCAGTTCGCCCGCCTCGATCATCGCGTCGAACTCCGCACGGGACACGAAGCGATAGTCGAGGCCGTCGACCTCCCCGGGCCGCGGGGCCCGGGTCGTTGCCGACACGCTGAAGACCAGTTCGGGCAGTCGCTCGCGGACACAGCGGACCACGGTGGACTTGCCCACGGCCGAGGGGCCGACCAGTACAACCAGCCGACCCTTCTGCGTGTGTTCGACCACCCTCGGTTAGGAGGCGTCGAAGTCGAATCGGGCCAGCAGCGCCTTGCGCTGCCGATCGCCGAGTCCGCGCAGCCGCCGGGTGGGGGCGATCTCCAGCTCGCTCATGATTTCCGCCGCCTTGACCTTGCCCACCTTCGGCAGGGCCTCCAGCAGCGCCGACACCTTCATCTTGCCGAGGATCTCGTCGGTCTCGGCGTCGGTGAGGACCTGCTTCAGGTTGGTGCCGCCACGCTTCAAGCGCTCCTTGAGCTCCGCCCGAGCGCGGCGAGCGGCAGCCGCCTTCTCCAAAGCAGCGGCGCGCTGCTCGTCAGTCAGCTGGGGAAGGGCCACGGTTCCTCCGTCTCATCGTTCATTGCATCAACTCCCACCGGTAACCCGGCAGTCTCAGCGACCGTACCCACGACGTCCGCCGATTGCGAACCCACCCCCCAGGTCAGCGCATGATTCCGGATGCGGTGGACGCACCCGGGGTGCACCGGGCGGCACGCCGGCGCCACTATGCGGATCGTACCGCCGAATCGTCGAAATAGCCCGCGAGCAGGACTTATTCGACAGACCAAACGGTTTGCGGAAGGGTTGCGACACGAGGCCGCACCGATCCAGCAACCCCTCACCGGCTCGACCAGGAACTTTCTCGAAATTCTCCGCGTGTCGCGGGTTCTTTGCGCGTGTCGGGCGTCACACTCTCGCCTCGAGTACCGAGGAACCGGCATTCAGTGCCCACACGTATGGCCCCCCCTACGCCGTTCCAGGCAATCGGCCCATCCGGACACCACCTACCAGCGCCGAAACCGACGCAGAAGCGCGCACAGACCCCGCTACGGGCCGCCTGTACGCGTGCACCTGCATGCACAGGCGCGGAAACGGCGCAGACCGGCGCTCGGTGCGCCGGTCTGCGTGGTCATTTCTGCAGGAACGCGAACGCGTCCTGGAGCGCGTGCACTCTGGCACGCAGTGCCGGGACGGCCGGCCCGTCCCGTAGCACCTCGCGCGAGACATTCGGCACGACGGCTGCCAGCATCGGCTCGGGAACCAGATCACGAATGGTTTCCGGGCCGCCGCCCTGTGCGCCCACACCGGGCATGAGGATCGGCCCGTTGAGCGCGGACAGATCCGGCGCCTCGGTCAGCGTGGCGCCGACCACCACGCCCACCGACCCGAACTCGCCGCCCGCGTTGCGGGCGGCGGCTTCGTCGACCATCGTCTGCGCGACCGTACGCGCGTCCGCGGCGACCGCCCGCTGTACCTGCGCCCCTTCGGGATTCGACGTGGCCGCCAGCACGAAGACGCCGCGCTGGTTGGCCTCGGCGAGAGTCAACGCCGGCGCCAGCGAGCCGAATCCGAGATACGGCGAGACCGTGACGGCGTCCGACCCGAGGGGACCATCGGCCAGCCAGGTACGGGCATAGGCGGCCATGGTCGAGCCGATGTCGCCGCGTTTGGCGTCGGCGAGCACCAGCGTTCCCGAGGCACGCAGTACCTCGATGGTCCGCTCCAGCACGGCGATCCCACCGGAACCATAGGCCTCGAAGAACGCGACCTGCGGTTTGATCAGCGCGACCAAGCCGTCGAAGGCCTCCACGCAGATCTCGGCGAACTGTTCGAGGCCGTCCACATCCTCGGTCAGGCCCCAGGACCGCAGCAATTCCGGATGCGGGTCGATGCCGACACACACGGGGCCGAAATGGTGCATCGCGTGCCGCAGCCGGCCGCCGAAGGTCTTCATGTCGCCCGATCCGTCCAGCCGCGGCTCAGCCACGCAGCACCGAGTGCAGTTCCTGCAGGGAGCGCACGCCGATCCCGCCGTTGATGCTGGCCTCGATGCCCTGCACGGCAGCCGCCGCGCCCTGCACGGTGGTGATGCACGGGATGTTCACCCCGACCGCCGCGCTGCGGATCTCGTAGCCGTCCACGCGGGGACCGGAGTTCCCGTACGGGGTGTTGAACACCATGTCGATCTCGCCGTCGCGGATCTGCTCCACGATGGTCGGCTCGTCGGCCGGGCCTTCTTCGGAATGCTTGCGCACCCGCTCACACGGAATGCCGTTGCGCCGCAGCATCTCCGCCGTTCCCTCGGTGGCGAGGATGCGGAAGCCGAGATCGTTGAGGCGCTTGACCGGGAAGACCATCGCGCGCTTGTCCCGGTTGGCGATCGAGACGAACACGGTGCCCTCGGTGGGCAGCGATCCGTAGGCGGCGGTCTGGCTCTTGGCGAAGGCGGTGCCGAAATCGGCGTCGATACCCATCACCTCGCCGGTGGACTTCATCTCCGGCGAGAGCAGCGAATCCACCCCGCTGCCGTCGGCGCGCCGGAACCGGTGGAACGGCAGCACGGCCTCCTTGACCGCGACCGGCGCGTCCAGCGCGACGTGGCCGCCGTCGCCCTCGCTCGGCAGCATGCCCTCCTTGCGCAGCTCGGCGATGGTGGCGCCGAGCATGATCCGCGCGGCGGCCTTGGCCAGCGGCACCGCGGTGGCCTTGGACACGAACGGAACCGTCCGGCTGGCCCGCGGATTGGCCTCCAGCACGTAGAGCACGTCGTCCTTGAGCGCGTACTGCACGTTCAGCAGGCCCCTGACGCCGATGCCCTTGGCCAGCGCGACGGTGGAGCGGCGCACCGCGTCTATGTCGCTGCGGCCCAGCGTGATGGGCGGCAGCGCGCATGCAGAGTCGCCGGAGTGGATGCCCGCCTCCTCGATGTGCTCCATCACGCCGCCGAGGTAGACCTCCTCGCCGTCGCACAGCGCGTCGACATCGATCTCGATCGCGTCCTCCAGGAACCGGTCCACCAGCACCGGATGCTCCGGGCTGAGCGCGGTCGCGCGCGAGATGTAGCCCTCCAGAGACTTCTCGTCGTAGACGATCTCCATGCCGCGCCCGCCGAGCACGTACGAGGGGCGCACCAGCACCGGGTAGCCGATGTCCGCGGCGATCTTCCTCGCCTGCGCGAAGGTGGTCGCCGTGCCGTACTTCGGCGCGGGCAGCCCGGCCGCGACCAGCACGTCGCCGAACTCGCCGCGGTCCTCGGCCAGGTCGATGGCGGCCGCGCTGGTGCCGACCACCGGCACGCCCGCCTCGGTGAGCCGCTGCGCGAGACCGAGCGGGGTCTGCCCGCCCAGCTGCACGATGACGCCCGCGACGGTGCCGGACTCGCGTTCGGCGTGGTAGACCTCGAGCACGTCCTCGAAGGTCAGCGGCTCGAAGTAGAGGCGGTCGGCGGTGTCGTAGTCGGTGGAGACGGTCTCGGGGTTGCAGTTGACCATCACCGTCTCGTACCCGGCCTGCGACAGCGTCTGCGCCGCGTGCACGCATGAGTAGTCGAACTCGATGCCCTGGCCGATCCGGTTCGGACCGGACCCGAGGATGATCACCTTCTCGCGTTCGGGCTGCGGCGCGACCTCGGACTCGGCGGCGGGGTCGAGCTCGTAGGCCGAGTAGTGGTAGGGCGTCTTGGCCTCGAACTCGGCGGCGCAGGTGTCGACGGTCTTGAAGACCGGGCGGATCCCGAGGCGGTGCCGCAGGGCGCGTACGCCGCTTTCCCCGGCCAGCTCCGGACGCAGCGCCGCCAGCTGCCGATCGGACAGGCCGTAGTGCTTGGCCCGGCGCAGCAGCGGCTCGTCCAGCACGGGCGCATCGAGGACTTCCTGCCGCAGCTCGACCAGACCGGCCACTTCCGCGACGAACCACGGGTCGATGCCGGAGGCGGCGGCGACGTCCTCGATGCTCGCGCCCAGGCGCAGCGCCCGCTCGACCTGGTAGATGCGGCCCTCGGTCGGGGTGCGCAGATCCGCCAGGATCGCTTCGACGTCGGTCCACTCGCCGTCGTCCTGGGTCCAGAAACCGGCGGCCTTGGTCTCCAGCGAACGCAGCACCTTGCCCAGCGCCTCGGCGAAGTTGCGGCCGAGCGACATCGCCTCGCCCACCGACTTCATGGTGGTGGTCAGCGTGGCGTCGGCGCCGGGGAACTTCTCGAACGCGAACCGCGGCGCCTTCACGACGACGTAGTCCAGGGTCGGCTCGAAGCAGGCCGGGGTTTCCTTGGTGATGTCGTTGACGATCTCGTCGAGCGTGTAACCGATGGCCAGTTCGGCGGCGATCTTCGCGATCGGGAAGCCGGTCGCCTTGGACGCCAGCGCGGACGAACGCGAGACGCGCGGGTTCATCTCGATGACGATCAGGCGGCCGTCGCGCGGGTCGACCGCGAACTGGATATTGCAGCCGCCGGTGTCGACGCCGACCTCGCGCAGGATGGCGATGCCGAGATCACGCAGCTTCTGGTACTCGCGGTCGGTGAGCGTCATGGCCGGGGCGACGGTGACCGAGTCCCCGGTGTGCACACCCATCGGGTCGACGTTCTCGATCGAGCAGACCACCACGACGTTGTCGCGGCCGTCGCGCATCAGCTCGAGTTCGTATTCCTTCCAGCCGAGGATGGACTCCTCGATGAGGACGTTCGCCGTGGGCGAGGCGGCCAGGCCGCCGCCCGCGATGCGGTCGAGGTCCTCCTCGTTGTAAGCCATGCCCGAGCCGAGACCGCCCATGGTGAACGACGGGCGCACCACCACGGGGAAGCCGAGTTCGGCGACCGTCTCGCGGACCTCGTCCATGGTGAAGCAGACTCGCGAACGCGCGCTCTCCCCGCCCACCTTGGCCACGATGTCCTTGAACTTCTGCCGGTCCTCGCCGCGCTGGATGGCGTCGAAGTCGGCGCCGATCAGCTCTACGCCGTACTTCTCCAGCACACCGCGCTCGTGCAGCGCGACCGCGGTGTTCAGCGCGGTCTGCCCGCCCAGGGTGGCCAGGATCGCGTCGGGACGCTCCTTGGCGATCACCTTCTCCACGAACTCCGGCGTGATCGGCTCGACGTAGGTCGCGTCGGCGAACTCCGGGTCGGTCATGATCGTCGCCGGGTTCGAGTTGACCAGCGACACGCGCAGGCCCTCGGCCCGCAGCACCCGGCACGCCTGGGTCCCGGAGTAGTCGAATTCGCACGCCTGGCCGATGACGATCGGGCCAGAACCGATCACCAGGATGTGCTCGAGATCCTCGCGGCGAGGCATCAGGCTCCTTCCATGAGACCGGCGAAACGGTCGAACAGATATGCGGCGTCGTGGGGTCCGGCGGCGGCTTCCGGGTGATACTGCACGGAGAAGGCGCGGCCGTCGACCAGCCGGACGCCCTCGACCGTGCCGTCGTTGGCGCAGACGTGGCTCACTTCGGCCGTGCCGAAGGGGGTGTCGAATCGCTCGCCCCGCTCGCCCTCCAGCGCGAACCCATGGTTCTGCGCGGTGATCGAGATCCGGCCGGTCTCGTGCTCCACCACCGGGATGTTGATGCCGCGGTGGCCGAACTTCATCTTGTAGGTGTCGCGGCCGAGCGCGCGACCGAGGATCTGGTTGCCGAAGCAGATGCCGAACAGGGGCAGGCCCTTGGCCAGCACGCCACGGGTCAGCTCGACCGCGCCGTCGGCGGTGGCCGGGTCGCCGGGGCCGTTGGACAGGAAGACGCCGTCGGGCTTCAGCTCCAGGATCTGGTCCAGCGTCGTGCTCGACGACACCACGTGCACCCGCATGCCGCGCTGGGCGAACATGCGCGGGGTGTTGGTCTTGATGCCCAGGTCGACCGCGACGACGGTGCACCGGTGCTCGCCGCCCGGCTCGATCGTGTAGAGCGCGTCGGTGCTCACTTCGCCTGCCAGGTCGGCGCCCAGCATCGACGGCTGGCCGTTCACCCTGGCCACCAGCTCGTCGGCGTCGGCGAGCGCGTCACCGGAGAAGATGCCCGCCTTCATCGAGCCACGGGTGCGCAGGTGGCGCACCAGCGCGCGGGTGTCGATACCCGCGATGCCGACGATCCGCTGGCGTTCGAGCTCGTCGGGCAGGGTCGTCGTCGCGCGCCAGTTCGACGCGCGTCGAGCGGGGTCACGCACCGCGTACCCGGCGACCCAGATCTTGGCGGACTCGTCGTCCTCGTCGTTCCAGCCGGTGTTGCCGATCTGCGGCGCGGCGGCCACCACGATCTGGCGGTGGTAGGACGGGTCGGTGAGGGTCTCCTGATACCCGGTCATCGCGGTGCAGAACACCGCCTCACCGAGCGTCTGGCCCACGGCGCCGTAGGCCTGGCCGCGGAACACCCGGCCATCCTCCAGCACGAGTGCTGCTTCTCGTGTCATCCCTCGTCATCTCCCGTCATCGTCCCGCTCTGATCCGCCGTCGAAAGCCGCCGCCAAGCCGGGTAGACCGACTTGTCGTCGCCACGGAAACCGGTATCGATCTCGGTTCCGGTCGGCAGCTTCCAGCGAATGACCAGCACACCATCTTCCGTCATCACTTTGCCCGCGTGGCCGCGTTCGGTGCGCACCGCGGTGATGGATTCCTGGGGAATCCAGATCACCGTCGCGCCGTCGCGTTCGAGCAGAATCCCCCGTTCGAACCGCGTGAGCTCCGCTGTGGCCCGGAACCCCAAATCCCCCACCGTGATCCGGTCCTGCCAGCTGGGTGCGATGGTGCTGCCCAGGTAGAGGCCGGTGGTCGGTTCCAGGACCTGCGCACCGAGTTCGACGGGCAGGGCGGGCAGGACGCCGATGCGCTCCGCCTGCCGCGCCGCACGGTTGCGCCAGCCTCGGTACATCAGCCACAGGCACAGCACGAACAGGACGAGCAGCCCGAGAACCCAGAGCGTTCTTTCCACCTACGGACCTCCTGTGTCGGATTTGCGGCGCTCCCGGAGCCCTGCGTGGTCACGCTCCGCTACCGCCTCCGGGCTCGTCGCTCGCGCCGCGGTATCGAACGTGCGTGCCTGGCTCATCTACGCCTCCGCATGGCCGCGCGCCGCCTTGCCGTCGCGGGCGGTGACCCGGCCGCGCAGCAGGGTCGCCGTCACCCGGGCCGGGAGGGTCATCGCCTCGAACGGCGTGTTGTGCGAGATGCTGGCGAGTTCGCTGCCGTGCACCGTCCAGCTCGCGGTCGGGTCGACCAGCGTCAGGTTCGCCGGTTCCCCGACCTCGAGCGGCCTGCCGTGGTCGTCGAGACCGACGATTTCGGCCGGACGCTCGCTCATCACGCGAGCGACACCGCGCCAGTCCAGCAGGCCCGGCTCCACCATGGTCCGCACGATGATCGACAGCGCGGTCTCCAGGCCGAGCATGCCGGGACGGGCCGCCGCGAACTCGCAGCACTTGTCCTGCTCCGCGTGCGGGGCATGGTCGGTGGCGACGCAGTCGATGACTCCGTCGGCCAGCGCTTGCCGCAGCGCGGCGGCGTCGGAGGATTCGCGCAGCGGCGGGTTGACCTTGTTGACCGCGTCGTAGGTCTCCAACCGGGAATCGTCGAGCAGCAGGTGGTGCGGGGTCACCTCGGCGGTGATGGCGATGCCCTGGGACTTCGCCCATTTCACCAGCTCCACGGTGCCCGCGGTGGAGGCGTGGCAGATGTGCACCCTGGCGCCCGCGTCGCGGGCGAGCAGGGCGTCCCGCGCGACGATGGACTCCTCGGCCGCGCGCGGCCAACCCGCCAAGCCGAGCCGCGCCGCGGTCGGGCCCTCGTGCGCGACCGCGCCCTTGGTCAGCCTCGGTTCCTCGGCGTGCTGCGCGATCAGCACGCCGAGCGAGTTCGCGTACTCCAAGGCGCGGCGCATGATCAGCGGGTCGTAGACGCAGTGGCCGTCGTCGGAGAACATGCGCACCGCCCCGGCACCCGCCGCCATGGTGCCCATCTCGGCGAGCTGCTTGCCTTCCAGCCCGACCGTGACCGCGCCGACCGGGTACACGTCCACCAGGCCGACCTCCCGGCCGCGGCGCCACACGTGGTCGGTGACCACCACCGAGTCGGCGACCGGGTTCGTGTTGGCCATCGCGAACACCGCGGTGTAACCGCCGAGCGCGGCGGCGGCGGAACCGGACTCGATGGTCTCGGTGTCCTCGCGCCCCGGCTCGCGCAGGTGGGTGTGCAGGTCGACGAAGCCCGGCAGCAGTATCTGCCCCTGCGCGTCGATGATCTCGGCCCCGACCACGCCGAGGTCGGTGCCGATCTCGCGGATCTCGCCGTCCGCGACGAGCACGTCGACCGGCTGGCCCTCGCCGTACCGCAGTACGCCCTTGATCAAAACGGTGGAGTTCGAACTCATGCCACTGCCTCCTGGGTTCCGACGAGCAGGCGGAACAGGACGGCCATGCGCATGTGCACACCGTTGGTGACCTGTTGCAGCACAGCGGCGTTCGGGGAGTCCGCGACCGAGGACGCGATCTCCATGCCGCGCAGCATCGGGCCGGGGTGCAGCACGACGGCGTGGTCGTCCAGCAGGGCCAGCCTGCGCTCGGACAGTCCGTAGGTGATCGAGTACTCGCGGGCCGACGGGAAGAACCCGCCGTTCATCCGCTCGGCTTGCACGCGCAGCATCAGCACCGCGTCGGCGCCGATCAACTCGGCGTCCAGGTGGTGCGAGACGCGGGCGGGCCAGGCCTCGACACCGACCGGCAGCAGCGTGCGCGGGGCGACCAGCACCACCTCGGCGCCGAGGGTCGCCAGCAGGAAGACGTTGGACCGCGCGACCCGGCTGTGCAGGATGTCGCCGACGATGACGACCCGCTTGCCCTCGATGTCGCCGAGCCGCTGCCGGAGGGTCAGCGCGTCCAGCAGTGCCTGGGTCGGGTGTTCGTGCGTACCGTCGCCGGCGTTCACGACGGCCGGGCCGCAGCTGCGTCCCGCCGAGACCGCCCATTCGTCCATCCACCGGGCGATCTGGTGCGCGGCGCCGGAGGCCGGGTGCCGCACGACCAGCGCGTCGGCGCCCGCGGCGTGCAAGGTCAGCGCGGTGTCGCGCAGCGACTCGCCTTTGGCGACCGAGGAACTGCTCGCGCTGACGTTGATCACGTCCGCGCTCATCCATTTGCCCGCGACCTCGAACGAGACCCGGGTGCGGGTGGAGTTCTCGTAGAAGACCGTCATGACGGTGCGGCCGCGCAGCGTGGGCAGCTTGTGCACCTCGCGGCCGAGCAGGGCCTGTTCGAACCGTTCGGCCTCGTCGAGCAGTCCGGTCGCGGTGGCGCGATCAAGAGCGGCGACCGACAGCAGATGCCTCACGCTCCCGCCTCCTGTTCCGAACCGTGGCGCAGGTAGACCCCGTCGCGGCCATCGTGCTCGGTGAGCAGCACCGAGATGTCCTCGGACCGGTTGGTCGGCACGTTCTTGCCGACGTAGTCGGCGCGGATCGGCAGTTCGCGATGACCGCGGTCGATGAGTACCGCCAACTGCACGGCGCGCGGACGGCCCAGATCGCGCAGACCGTCCAGCGCGGAGCGCACGGTGCGGCCGGAGAACAGGACGTCGTCGACCAAGACGACCAGCGCGTCCTCGATGCCGCCCTCGGGCACCGAGGTGCGCTCCAGCGGCCGGTGCGGGCGGCTACGCAGGTCGTCGCGATAGAGGGTGATGTCGAGCGAGCCCAGCGCCGGGCGGACACCGGAGAATTCCTCGATCTTGTCGGTGAGCCGCGCGGCCAACGTGGTGCCGCGGGTGGGAATGCCGATCAGCACGACGCGCGGCGCGTCCAGCTCGCCCGCGTCCAACGCGGTCTTCTCGATGATCTGGTGTGCGATGCGCGCGATGGTCCGCCCGACATCCGAAGCCGACAACAGCTCTCGCCCCGCCGCCACCCCCTCCGGGGTATGTCGCTGCGATGCCTCGGCAGCGCCGGACTTGGCGGCCCGTTCTTCGGGCACGGCCATGCCGACCTCCTTCCCCGCCTCACCGGACGGTCCGTTAAAGGATGTCTTACGGCAAGCAGACTAGCAGCGCCGCGACGGACGTTTTCACCAGCCATATCGGGCTGTGAGCGGGGCCACGGCCAGCACGTCGGCAAGCGGCATCAGGTCCCGGTCGGCAGGCCGGTCTCGGCGCCGACCGCTCCGGTGTCAGCTCCGGCCGCGAACTATCAACGCGGACGACATTGACCGAAAGCCGCTAGCACATATGTTCGATCGGCGGTACGCTCGGCAACATGCCCGCACCGCTGCAGGGATCGCTTCTGGATGGATTCGGCGACACCGAATTCGGGTCGCTTCGCGATATCCGCCGCACCACCCTCGACCGTGGCGCCTGGGTGGATCTATTGCCCGCATGGCTGTCCGGCGCCGACGCGCTGTTCGACCGGCTGGTCGCGTGCGTGCCGTGGAAGGCCGAGCGCAGGCCGATGTACGACCGGGTCGTCGACGTGCCCCGGTTGCTGAAGTTCTACGAGGAGCACGAACCACTGCCGGATCCCGCCCTGGCCGACGCGCGCACGGCCTTGTCCGAGCACTACCGGCACGAACTCGGCGAACCGTTCCGCACGGCCGGACTGTGCTACTACCGGGACGGGCACGACAGTGTGGCCTGGCACGGCGACACCTTCGGCCGCGGCGCGACGCACGACACCATGGTCGCGATCGTGTCGATCGGGGCGCCGAGGGCGCTGCTGCTGCGACCGCGCGGTGGCGGGGCGAGTGTGAAATACGTCGTCGGACATGGCGACCTGCTGGTCATGGGCGGCTCGTGCCAGCGGACCTGGGAGCACGCCGTGCCGAAGACGCGCAGGCCCACCGGCCCGCGGATCAGCATCCAGTTCCGCCCGCGCGGCGTGCGGTGACGTCCCGGCCCACTGTGCGGCGGGCAACGGCGCGACACCCTTGACCTGAACCACTGTTGAGGTCGGAAGCTCTTCGGCATGAGCGCGACAGCATTCACACCGCCCTTGGTCGAGGACACGACGGCCGACCACACCGACGACGTCGCCGCGATCCGGCAGATCATCGCCAACGCCGAGACCGCGTTCAACACCAATGACGCCGATCTGCTGACCGGCGACTTCACCGCCAACGCGGCTGTCGTCAACGCGGCGGGCACGCTGATCACCGGTTTCGACGCGCTACTCGACGCGAACCGGCGCGGTCTGGCCGGTTTCCTGAAAGACCAGTACGCCCGCTACGAGGTGGCCGACATCACGTTCCTTCGACCCGACGTCGCGATCGCCCACAAGCGCGCGTGGGCGACCACGGCCGACGGCGAGCCGCTCGACAACGACCACGCCATGATCGCGCTCTACGTCCTCGTCAAACAGGGCAATCGCTGGTACACGGCGGCCAGGCAGAACACCCTGGTGCCCAAGGACGAGTAAGCACCGCAGGAACGAGCGGATGTCGGGAGCGGGCGTCGCTCGGCCGCAACGGCGCTGAGCGACGCCCAGGAGGTTTTTCCGCATTATCGATGCCGTGTCACCCGTTTTCGCTTGTCACCCGCTCCCGATAGCCTGGAATCATGAGCAATCCAGGGGCGGGGGTCTTGGCCGTGATGCCGCTGCACACGATCAGCGAGGTTTACGGCGAGGCCGGGCTGCGTGAACGACTATTGCTGGAAATCGCCGAGCTGCCGGACACACCACGGCTCGCCGCGGCCCTGGATCTCGCGGCAGACCTGCATCGCGACGATCGTTACGGACGCGAGCCGTACCTCAGTCATCTACTGCGGGTGGCGATTCGGATCATCAGCTACTACGAGGTCCGGGATCCGGACGTGGTCGCGGCGGGCCTGCTGCACGACTCGGTCGAGGATCACGCCACGGAGCTTGCCGCCGACCGTCCGGGCCCCACCGTGGACGCCGCGCTCGGCACGCTCACCGACCGGTTCGGTGAACGAGTGGCCGACCTGGTGGCCGCCGTGACCAATCCGGAGCCCGACCCGTCGCGCGATCGGCAGACCCAGTACCGCGAGCACGTCGCGACCAATCTGGACCGCGACCCGTGGGCCCGCGTCATCAAATTCTCCGATTTCACCGACAACGGCGTCGGCATTCTCTACGCCACCGGTCCCGCGATGCCCAGGCTCGCCGCCAAGTACCGCCCGCTCACCGCGGTGTACCGCGACCTGGTCACCCGGCCGGATACGCCCCTGGCCGACCACGTCCGGCAGCACATCCTCGACCAACTCGACCGCGCGGACGAGCGCTTCGACGCCATTCTCGCGCGCGACTGATCGGCGGTGGCCGCCCCGCGACGCAGTGGAAGGCCCTGACTCCGGCCACCCTGGCGTGAACGCTCACGCCGCGCGCAGCACCGACTCGACCAACTCGCGGACCGCGACCAGCAACCGATCGGTCTCACCCGCGCGGACCATCCGCGGCACCAGCTCGCCGCTGAGGGCACCGAGCAGCAGCCGGCCGACCACCTCGGCGTCCAGGTCGGGACGGGCTTCGCGCAGCAGCGTGGTGATGTGGTTGTCCCAGAAGGTGTGGAACTCCGCGGTCCGCGGATGCGGCGGCACGGTGCGATAGGCGACCATCAGCTCGGAATTGTCGATCACCAGCCGCGTCATCGCGTCGAAGTACGCGATCAGGCGAGCATCGGCGGGCGCGCCGGGACCCAGCGGCGGCGGGCCGCTGGTGATCGCGTCCATCAGCGTGAGCGCGCTCTCGGCGACCATTTCGTGCAGCAGCCCGGCGCGGTTGCCGAAACGATGGAAGATCGTCCCTTTTCCCACCCCGGCGGCGGCTGCCACGCGGTCCATGGTGATCGCCTCGGCGCCGTGCTCGGCGAGCAAAGCGGCGGTGGCGTCCAGGATCGCGCGCCGGTTGCGCGCCGCATCCACCCGTTCCTTCGGCCGTTCGCCGACCATCACACCCGCTTTCCTGGACAACTTGACCGTCGGTCCATATTCTCGGACGAGACAACTGGACCGACAGTCAAGTTATGGAGTTCGTGATGCAGGCAATCGTAATGACGGGCATCGGAGGCCCAGAGGTGCTGGTCGCGCAGGAGGTCCCGCGGCCACGGCCGGGCGCAGACGAGGTGGTGATCCGCGCCGAGGCGATCCCTGTGCTGTTCCCCGAGATCAAGTTGCGCTCCGGGGAGTTTCCGCTGGGCGCCCCGCCGCCGCTGATCTTCGGATTTCAGGCGGCGGGCGTGGTCACCGAAGTCGGCAGCCGAGTCGACTCCGCACTGATCGGGCAGCGCGTGGTCGTGGCGACCGAGGGTTTCGGCGCGTACGCCGAATTCGTCGCCGCACCAGTGGATTCGGTGACGTTCATTCCGGACGGGTTGTCCGTGGTAGACGCGGCGGCGGTGCTGATGAACGGCTCGGTGGCGATTCCGCTCCTGGAGACCGCCGCGTTGACCGGAGTGGAGACCGTCCTCGTCGAGGCCGCCGCGACCGGCGTCGGCAGCGCTCTGACCCAGCTGGCGAAGGAATACGGTGCGGCCCGCGTCGTCGCGACGGCCGGTGGCCCGGCAAAGGCGGCGCAGGCTCGTGAGCTGGGCGCCGATGTGGTGATCGACCACAGCAACCCAGCGTGGACCACGCGGTTGCGCGAAACCCTCGGTGGCGCAACGGTGGACGTGGTCTTCGATGCGATCGGCGGTGCGAGCGCCGCCGAACTACTCGATCTCATGACACCTCTGCGCGGCCGGATGCTGGGCTATGGCTGGTTGTCCGGCGCCCCGGCGCAGGTGTCCGCCGGTGATCTGATCATGCGGGGGCTCACCTTCACCGGGTGCGCCGGACCGGACTGGCTGGCGCGGGTCGCCGAGGCGGGCACCGCCGTTCTGGCCCGCGCCGCAGCGGGCGGGCTGGATTCGCTGGTCGAGGCAGTACTGCCACTGGACCAGGCAAGCCGCGCACACCGGCTGCTGGAGGACCGAACACCGGTGGGCAAGATCGTGCTGCGGCCGGGGCCCGGCGTGTCGTAGGAACGACGCGAGGCCGACGCCGCCGCGGATAGTGTGGGGTCGTGCGGACTTCCCTGGAACCCCATGTCGGCGCGGCCAATGCGCTCACCGCTCGATGGTGTGCGGTGGTGGGCCGAAGCGACTTCGTCGTGTCCGGCGCGGGTGTGTGGCCGTTGCTGGCCCTGCTCGCGTCGGCGGCGGAGGGTTCGGCGCGGGACGAACTCGCGGCGGCGATCGGAGTGCCCGCGACGACCGGGCAGGGCGGGGCGCTGCGGTTGCTGCGCGATATCGAACGCGCGGAGGCGGTATCGGCCGCACTCGGAGTGTGGGTGCGCAACGATCTTCCGCTACACGAGGAATGGGCGAGTCGGTTGCCCGCGGGCGTCCTCGCGCGGCTGGCCGGGCAGGCCGAACTCGACAGCTGGGCGGCCGAGCACACCGAGGGGCTCATCGAGCGATTCCCGCTCTCCGTGGATCCCGACACGCTGATGGTGCTGGCCACCGCGCTGGTCGCGAAGACCCGGTGGCGTGTGCCGTTCGACGTCGGGATGCTGACGCCGGAAGACGGCCCGTGGCAGGGGCATCGCGGTCCCGGGTTGTCCCGGACCAGCAGCGGCCTCACGAACGCCGCGATTCTGGACGCGCCGCAGCCTGTTACGCGCGTCGTGGTCGAAGGTAGCGCCGATCTCGACGTCCACCTGTTGCTCGGTCCGGGGACGCCCGGCACCGTACTCGGAACCGGTCTGGCCGCCTTGTCGGACGCGGTGGCGATTCGCACCGGCCTGCCGGTCGGGACCGAAGGTCCAGGGCTCACCGTGCGCACCGAGCCGGTCCGCGCCAACGCCGACCAGCTGCGAATTCGGCTGCCGCCGTTCGAGGTTCGATCGACCCACGATCTGCTCGCCGGACCCGGACTGTTCGGACTGACCACCGCGACCGATTGCGCCAGTGGTCATTTCCCCGCGATCTCCCCCATGCCACTGTGCGTCGGCCAAGGAGCTCAAGAGGTCCTGGCCCGGTTCAGCCATGAGGGTTTCGAAGCCGCCGCGGTGACCGCGTTCGGCTTGCGCGCGGCGAGCGGGGCACTCCAGAGCCACCAGGCGACCGTCATCTCGGTGACGTTCGACCGGCCCTTCGGCTTCCTCGCCGTGCACCGCCCCACGGGTCTTGCGGTCGTCGCGGGATGGATTGCCACCCCACCCACTACATCTCCCACCGGTTCGGTGTAGCGCAGCTGCCGATCAAACACAGCGCGCGAAGTGCGGTGCGTGTTCGGGTCGTATGCCGCGGGCGATCAGGAACGGCGGGACGCTGCGCAGTACGGGAATCCGGCGCAGGACGCGGACCGGCATGGGGGCGCGAGGCGCACCGGCGATATCGATGCGCCCGTCGAGGGCGGGGGCGATGGCCCAGGCGTGCAGGAAGCGTTGTATCCCCTGTGTCACCACCGTCGGGAACCGCCGCCGTCGCTGCACCTTCGCCAAATCCTTGGTGCCCACCGCGCCGGACAGCAGTGGCGCGGCGAGAATTCTCGCCGCCGCGACAGCGTCCTGTACGGCCAGGTTGATGCCGACACCACCGGCCGGGGACATGGCATGGGCGGCATCGCCGAGGCAGAGCAGGCCGTTGGTGTACCACTTGGTCAGACGGTCGAGCTTCACCTCGAGCAGCTTCACCTGATCCCAACTGGTCAAGGTGTCGACACGGTCACGAAGCCAGGGTGCGGCGTCGGCCAGGGTGCGCATGATGTCCTCGACCGGCCCGCGGCGGGCGGACTCGTCGGCGCCCTTGGCGATCAGGGTCGCGCACTGCCAGTAGTCGCCGCGGTCGAGCAGGACCGCGACCCGCCGTGCGGTGACGATCGGCAGCGCGCCCGCGGGGTCGATCTCGGTGCGCGGCAGACGGAACCACCACACGTCCATCGGCGTCGACCACTTGCGGGTCGGCAGTCCCGCCGCCGAACGCAGCACTGAGCCGCGACCGTCACAGGCCACCGTGAGATCGGCCTCGATCGCGCCGGTCGCGCCGTCCATGGTCCGGTAGGCGACGCCGCCGACCCTGCCGTCGATCCAGATCAGATCGGTGGCCTCGGTGTTCATCCGGAGCCGGAAGGCCGGCTCGGCCTCGGCGGCGCGCGCGAGCAGATCCAGCAGATCCCACTGCGGCACCATGGCGATGTACTTGTGTTTGCCCGGCAGGTGTTTCAGCGTGACGAAGGTCTGCACGCCACCCGCGACCGGCAGTTGCACCTGATCCAGTTTGCGCGCGGGCAGTTTCGCGAATTCCGCGCCGAGCCCTAGTTCGTCGAGCAGGTCGAGAGTGGTGGGATGCACGGTGTCGCCGCGGAAGTCCCGCAGGAAGTCCTTGTGCTTCTCCAACACCGTGACCTCGACTCCTGCGCGGGCCAACAGCAGTCCGAGGATCATCCCGGCCGGTCCCCCACCGACCACCAGGCAGGTCGTACGTTCCATCGACGGTCCCTTCCTCGGTCGCGCATCGCCGCAAAGGTGTCGCTGTTTGCGCAAAATCCTAGTGTGGCGCGAGCGATGCCGGACCTGGATCGGCGACGGTCGTCCGGTTCGGCGGCAACCTCACCCGACGTCCCTGTGCAGGACAAAGAAATATGGCTCGGCCATGCCGCGCATGTCCATCACGCCGAGTAGGGTGCGCTCGTCCGCGCGGCGGAAGTGATCGATGATCGGCAGGTGGTCGTAGATCATGGCGGCGCTGGTCACGCCGCGGTATTCCACCTCGCGCAGGCGCGCGGTCGGCGTGTGGGTTCGCAAGGCGGGCCGGAGGATCGGCAGCATCCTGCGCACAGCGCGCACGCCGGACAGCGGCACCCGGCCGGCCAGTGCGAGCGGAACCCGCCTCGGATCGATCGGAAACACCGCATCCCCTGCCGTGAACAGCAGCGGGTGCACACGGTCGGGGCCATCGAACTGCTTGCCGTACCACCCGGACGCTTCCAGTACACCGTCGAGTGGATGGCCGGTGTGGAGTTCGGCACCGCGCCAGCGCCCGGTCGAGATCTCCTCGATCCGGGCCGCGCGAAGGCGGTCGAACAACGCCCACGCCTCCTGCGTGGTGTGGACATCCAGCAGTGTCGGCTCGTTCGGGGCCATGTCTCCAACTTCCTCATCGAAGCAACGTTGCGATAAATATCCTATCGTTCTATCAGAGTGGCGGCGCCGTCATCCCGGCCGACCTGCGGCCCAGGCCGATACACCAAGGGCTCAGTCGAGATGCTGCCATGATGTCGGATGTGCTCGAACAGGTCGATTCCACCGATCGGACCCCGCCCGCGCCGGCCACGGCTGCGCCGTCTGGACCGCCACCGCGGCTCGGTGTATTGGACTGGGTACGACTGGGATTGCTGCTCGCCGGTCTGCTGTGCGTGATCACCGGACTGCTGCCCCACGACGACGCCGTCGCCAACATGCGGCGAATCAGCCCTCTGCTGCTGTTTCTGGGCAGCGTGATCGTGCTGGCCGAACTCACCAGGCAGGCCAAGGTTTTCGACGCCATCGCCCATCGCCTGGCGATCCTCGGTCGCGGTTACTACCCCGCTCTGTTCGTCCTGTGCGTGCTGTTCGCCTCGGCCACCACCATCCTGCTGAATCTCGACACCACGGCCGTGCTGATCACCCCGGTGATGCTGGCACTGGCGGCGCCAGCCCGAATTCCGCCGCTGCCGCTGGCCATGACCACGCTGTGGCTGGCCAACACCGCAAGCCTGTTGCTGCCGGTCTCCAATCTCACCAATCTGCTCGCCGCGGATCGGGTAGCGCTCACCGCGACGGATTTCGCGGCGAGAATGTGGGCGCCGCAAGTGGTTTCCATTGCCGCGACGATGGCCTGCCTGTGGCTCTGGTACTGGCGGCGCGGGCGACGCGAGAGCGACCGCTATGTGCCGCCCGAGCCGATCCGACCCGTGAATTTCCGGGAGCGCGCATTACTTTTCACCACCACGGGGGCCTGCCTGCTGTTCATCCTCGCGATTCCCCTCGTCGGCGACCACATCGGCATCGCGGCCACTGTGGCGGCGGGCATCGCGGTGGCCGGCTTCGCGGTCTTCGACCGCGGCGCTTTGCGGCTGTCGCTCATCCCTTGGCGGCTGCTGGTTTTCGTGGTCGGCCTGTTCTTGGTGGTGCCCACCCTGAGCCGATTCGGCCTCGCCGATCTCATGCACGCCTTGATCGGTACCGACGGCGGCGCGTCCGGCGCCTACCGGGCCGCCGCCGCGGGCGCCGTGCTCTCCAACGTCGCCAACAACCTCCCCGCCTATACCGCGGGAGAGGCGGTGATCCCGGCAGGAAACGGCAATCAGCTTCTCGCGCTGCTGATCGGGGCGAATATCGGCCCCATCGTCACGCCGTGGGCATCGCTCGCCACCCTGCTGTGCCTGGAGTTCTGTCGCACGCATGACGTCCGGGTCCCGATGACGCGCTTCGTGCTCACCGGCCTCGCCCTCGCCGTCGTCGCCGGCACGGGCTCCGTCGCGGCGCTATTGGTGATGGGTTGAGCAGCTGCTTCGCCATCGTCGCGCCTAGTGCCTTCCATCGGCCCACAGCCGCCCCTTGACCTCGAGCGCGGTCGAGGTACGAGGATCGGCCCCAGGTCGAATCGAGAAACTCTTCCCGATTCGATCTCGCACGCCGAACCACCCGGTTCCGGTGGGCTCCCGCTGGTCCATTCGTACACCCCCAGCGGGAGTCACGCGTGTACGCCCAAATCGTGCTGCGGCGTCGAACCCGAGCTACTGTCCGCCGTTGCCAGCTGAGAACAGCCGCACAGCCGCGGGATGCCGCTTGATACGGCCCGCTCGCAGCTGGGCGGCTGTCGTACGTTCAGGCGGAGACGGTGATCTCCCACTCGTACACCGTCAGCTCCGAGGAGCCGGTGGTGTGGACCGGGTCGGCGAAGACGATCTCCCGTGCGGCGTCCAGGTTTTCGGCTCGGATGACGTAGGCGCCGCCGGTGCCGTCGGTGAATTTGCCGCTCTCGACCAGCTGACCACGCCCGAGCAACTCATCGAGGAACTCCCGGTGCGGTTGGATCACGGCGGTGTCGAAGCGCGGCGTACGCATGGCCAGCACCAGGTACTTGTTCACGCCTCGGGCTCCCGGCGGGGGGCGCGGGTGGCCGCCGCCGCGGCGCGCACCTGCGGCGCCACCAGGACGACCTGGCCGAGCACACCGTTGACGAAGGACGGCGAGTCGTCGGTGGACAGCTCCTTGGCCAACTCCACCGCCTCGTCGACGGCGACCACCGGTGGGACGTCGGTCGCGTGGAACAACTCCCACACCGCGATGCGCAGAATCGCGCGATCCACGGCCGGAAGCCGCGACAGGGTCCAGTCCTGCAGGTACGACTCGATGGTGCCGTCCACCCGGTCGAGGTCATCGGCGACGCCCTCGACCAGGGTGCGGGTGTAGGCGTGCACCGGCGCGACGGACTGGTCGCGGGTGGCCAGCTCGGCGCGCTCGTCGAGCAGCTCGGCGGCGTCGACGTCCCTGGCCTCCGCCTCGAACAGCAGATCCACCGCACGCCGGCGGGCCTTGTGCCGAGCGCCGAGCTTCTTGTACGTGGACTTCTTGTCCACGGGCTGTTCCGCCACGGTCACATTATCCCGGATCGGCCGGTCCGGGGGATCAGGCGTTGACCCGGCCGAGGTAGCTGCCGTCGCGCGAGTCGATACGCAGCTTGTCGCCGGTGTTGATGAACAGCGGGACCTGCACCTCGGCGCCGGTCTCCAGGGTCGCCGGCTTGGTGCCACCGGTGGAGCGGTCGCCCTGCAGACCGATATCGGTGTGGGTGACCTCGAGCTCCACCGAAACCGGCAACTCGACATACAGCGGCGCGCCCTCGTGCGTGGCGACCTGCACCGTCATGTTCTCCAGCAGAAAACGGGCTCCGCTGCCGATGGTCTCCTCGGCGATGGAGATCTGGTCGAAGGTCTCCCCGTCCATGAAGACGTAGTCGGTGCCGTCGTGGTAGAGGTAGGTCATGTCGCGGCGGTCGACGCTGGCGGTCTCGACCTTCACACCGGCGTTGAAGGTCTTGTCGACCACCTTGCCGGACACGACGTTCTTCAGCTTGGTCCGCACGAAGGCGGGGCCCTTGCCCGGCTTGACGTGCTGGAATTCGACGATCTGCTGGAGCTGGCCGTCGATCTTCAGCACAAGGCCGTTCTTGAAGTCGCTGGTGTCCGCCACTGTCTTCGGATCTCCTCGTTCTACCACTTGGTCTCGGGCCGACCGGCGTCAGTCGACGACGGTCAAGTCTTTGCTGGTGTGGGTGAGCAGTTCCGGGCCCCCTTCGCGCACCACGAGCGTGTCCTCGATCCGGACCCCGCCGCGGCCGGGAAAGTACACACCTGGTTCGACGGTCACCGCCACGCCAGACAGAAGTGTACCGGTTCCGGTTTTCGCGATTCCGGGCGCTTCGTGGATCTGCAACCCTACGCCGTGCCCGAGACCGTGCACGAACAACTTGCCGTGCCCGGCGGCCTCGATCACCGCCCGCGACGCCGCGTCGACGTCGGCCACCGGCACCCCGGGGCGCAGCGCCTCGCGCCCGGCCCGCTGCGCCTGCTGGACCAGCGCGTACACCTCCCGCTGCCAGTCGGTCGGCGCGCCGAGCACGAAGGTGCGGGTCATGTCCGAGTGGTAGCCGCCGACCACGGCGCCGAAGTCCAGCTTGACGAAGTCGCCCGCCGCCAGCACGGCTTCGGTCGGGCGGTGATGCGGGACAGCCGAGTTCGCTCCGGTCGCCACGATGGTCTCGAACGACACCGCTTCGGCGCCGTGCTCGAACATGGCCCATTCCAGATCTCGGGCCACCTGACGTTCGGTGCGGCCGGGACGCAGTCCGCCACGTTCCAGCAGCGTGGCCAGACCGGCGTCGGCCGCCGCGCACGCCGCCCGCAACTGTTCGACTTCGTAGGCGTCCTTGACCATGCGCAGCTGCTCGACCAGTCCTGGCGTCGCGACAAGCTCCAGGCCGGTCCGCTGCTCCAGAAAGCCGCGATGCTGCTCGACGGTGACGACCTGGCTTTCGAAGCCGACCCGGCCCAGTTGCCACTCCCCGGCCAATTGCACGATCCGGCGCGCGGTGGCCCGCGCGATCTCCGCCCGCAGGTCCGGAACCTGTTCGGTGACTTGGGTGCGGTACCGGCCGTCGGTGCCGATCACGCTGCGGTCCTCAGCGGTGCGGGTGTCCCAGGCGTGCACGAGCAGCGCCGCGTTGGAGCCGGTGAACCCGGTCAGGTACCTGATGTTCACCAGATCGGTGACCAGCAGGGCGTCCACCCTGTTCTCCACCAGCAGGCTGCGCAGCGCTCCACGCCGTGCCGCGTAGTCGGGCGCGTGGCCCTGGTGATCGGAACACATGGGTCAAAACTACCGCCGACACGCCGCGCGCCGACACGCAACACGTGCTCGATGCACAGCCCGCCGGTTCCGATCGCCCGGTGTGCAACAGAATAGACTGGCGCCCAATGCATTTCGTGCGCGAAGACAACAGTGCGGAGCATTCGCTGTTCACATTCGCTCATGTTGTGCACATTTCGGCCCGGCGCAGCTTCCGGGCGCCGGCGCTGGGCGAGGGTGGAGGCATGCCTCCTTTCGTGTTCACCGCCCTCGCCGCATGGTGTGCGGTATTGACCGTGGTCGACCTCCGGGAACGACGCCTTCCGAACAGACTGACCGGTTTCGGCGCCCTGGCGGTGTTCGGATACGCCCTGATCGCAGGCCAATTCACGGTCGCGACACTCGGTGCGACGTTCCTCGCTACGCCGTATCTGCTGGTCCACCTGGCCGCGCCCGCCGCGCTGGGCGCGGGGGACGTCAAACTCGCGCTCGGCCTGGGTGGGGCGGCCGCGCTCGGCGGCGCCCAGGCGTGGGTCTGGGCGGCGCTCGGCGCACCGGCGCTCACGGCCTGCATCGCGTCCGCGGCGCTGGCCGCCCGGCACATGCGCACGTCGGGCGTCGGCGGCCCGGCCGGCACGCGGTGCACCGTTCCGCACGGGCCCTCGATGTGCCTGGCGACGTTGCTCGTCCTCGTATCGCCGGTCATGGACTCGGGCTGAGCTGCGCCGTCACGGCACCGAGAGTCCCGTTCGAGGCGCGAACAGCGCGACCCGAGGAGCCGGATGGTGAAGCCGGCAAATACAGCGCAATTCGTCGGTACCATCAATCGCAGGCAACCACTTCCCGAGCAGCCGCTCGAGCTGCGGTAGAGCGGCGCGACTCTCGGCGAGTTGCCGCTCGAGTGCGCCAGGACAGCGATGCAGCGTCGAGAAGGAGCCGCCGAGTGAATCCGAGACATCCATCGCGGAGGCCGATCGTCGTGGGAACCGACGGGTCCGCCGGGTCGATCGTCGCGGTGCGCTGGGCGGCACAGACCGCCGCTCTGCACGACGCGCCCCTGCACATCCAGCTCGTCATGGAGTCGTCGCCGGGTTCCGATACCGACGATCCGCCGCGTCCGGCCGCGCTGCTGCGGGTGCGGGAAGCGGATGAGGCGATGGAACGCGCCGCGAACGCGGCCGAAACCGCCGCGCACGTGGTGCGTGATATCGCCATCGGCACCGAGATCCGCACCGCGCACATCGCCCCCGCCCTGATCGAGCGCTCCCGGAACGCAGCGATGCTCGTGGTGGGCACGCGCGGTGCCGGCCGGATCCAGCGGGTGCTGCTGGGATCGGTCAGCACGGCCGTCGCGCGAGACGCGGACTGCCCGGTCGCCGTGGTGCCCGCCGAGGCGCCGCTGTGGGACCGGGCGAGCACCTGCCCCGTGGTCGTCGGGGTGGACGGTTCGGGCGCCGAGCAGGCCGCCATCGAGGTGGCCGTGACCGAGGCATCCCTGCGCGGGGTCGAACTGGTGGCGGTGCACACCTGGGGCGAGATCGAGCCGTCGGCGGCGACCGGCGGCGACTGGACGGCGCTGCGCCGGTCCGAGGAAGCGGTGCTGGCCACGAGCCTGGCCGGTTGGCAGGAGCGGTACCCGGAGGTGCCCATTCGGCGCGAGGTGGTGCGCGACCGTCCCGAGCGCCGTCTGCTCGAACGCTCGCGCGACGGCCAACTGCTCGTCGTGGGCAACCGCGGTCGCGGTGTCCTGGGCCGTCTGCTGTTCGGCTCGGTCGGCGAGGCACTGCTGCGGTCGGTGGATCGCGCCATCGTGATCGCCCGTTGACCCGCCCCGTGCCGTGCGTTCCGCCCTGCCGCCGACGTGGGCGTCGTCACGGCGGGCCGCGTTCCTGAGGTCGGGCGCCGACATGGGAAGATGGACGACGTGCTGCGTTGGATAACTGCCGGAGAATCCCATGGTCCCGCTCTCGTCGCCATCCTGGAAGGGATGGTGGCGGGCGTCGAGGTGACATCCGAGGAGATCTCCGCGCAGCTGGCGCGCCGCAGGCTGGGATACGGGCGCGGCGCACGGATGAAGTTCGAGGCCGACAAGGTCACCGTCATCGGCGGCGTGCGGCACGGACGCACGATGGGTGGCCCGATCGCCATCGAGGTCGCGAACTCGGAGTGGCCGAAGTGGGTCACGGTGATGTCGGCCGACCCGGTGGATCCGGCCGAGCTCGCCGAGCTGGCTCGCAACGCTCCGCTGACCCGGCCCCGCCCCGGGCACGCCGACTATTCCGGCATGCTCAAGTACAACTTCGACGACGCCCGCAACGTGCTCGAGCGGGCCAGCGCCAGGGAGACCGCGGCGCGCGTGGCGGCGGGCACCGTGGCACGCAACTTCCTGCGCCAGGCGTTCGGCGCCGAGGTCGTCTCGCATGTGGTCTCCATCGGCACTGCGCAGAACACGACGGGCATCGTGCCGACCGCCGCCGATCTCGCCGCGGTGGACGATAGCCCCGTACGCGCGTTCGACAAGGATGCCGAGGCGGTGATGATCGCCGAGATCGAGGCGGCCAAGAAGGACGGCGACACGCTCGGCGGCGTGGTCGAGGTGATCATCGAGGGCCTCCCGGTCGGTCTCGGCTCGTTCACCAGCGGCGAGAACCGGCTGGACTCGCGCCTCGCGGCCGCGCTCATGGGTATCCAGGCCATCAAGGGCGTCGAGGTCGGCGACGGCTTCGAGACCGCGCGCCGCCGCGGCAGCCAGGCGCACGACGAGATGCGGCCCGGTCCGGATGGAGTACTGCGCTCCACCAACCGAGCGGGCGGTTTGGAAGGCGGCATGACCAATGGCGAGGCGCTGCGCGTGCGTGCGGCAATGAAGCCGATCTCCACGGTGCCGCGTGCGCTGTCAACGGTCGACATGACCACCGGCGCCGAAGCGGTGGCCATCCACCAGCGCTCGGACGTGTGCGCCGTGCCCGCCGCGGGTGTGGTCGCCGAATCCATGGTGGCGCTGGTCGTGGCGCAGGCCGCGCTGGAGAAGTTCGGCGGCGACTCGCTCACCGAGACGGCCGAGAACATCACCAGCTACGTCAAGCGCGTCAGCACCCGCCCGCACGTGCCCGCGGACAGTCGGTCGCAATGATCGTGCAGACCGATCCGCGCGCCCCGCGCGTGGTGCTGGTCGGACCGCCGGGAGCGGGGAAGTCCACGATCGGCCGCAAGCTCGCCAGAGAACTCGGCGTCGAGCTGTACGACACCGACGCCGGCATCGAGCGCGAGACCGGTCGCACCATTCCGGAGATCTTCGCCGAAGACGGTGAGCCCGAATTCCGCAGGATCGAAGAGCGGGTGGTGCGTCGCGCCATCCTGGCCGAGCGCGGCGTCGTCTCGCTCGGCGGCGGCGCGGTGCTGTCCGCGGACACCAGGGCGTTGTTGCGCAACCGTACCGTCGTCTACCTGGAAATCAGTGTGGCCGAGGGCCTTCGGCGTACCGGAGCGAGCACGCAGCGGCCGCTGCTCAACGGCGCGGATCCCGGCACGAAGTACCGCGAGCTGATGCGCAGCCGCCGCCCGCTCTACCGTGAGGTGGCTACCGTCCGGGTGCGCACCGACGGCCGCAGCCCGGGCCGGGTGGTGCGGATGATCATGTCCAAGCTCGGCATGGAACCGGCCGAGCGCGCCGCGACCGAGCCCGGTCTCCGGCCGCCGTCCAGCGGAATCCCGCAGGGCAGCAGCCGGTCCAGGGCCCGGCGCCGCGCCAGAGCCAGGGCCGCCGCTCGGCGCAGGGCCGCGGAGCAGGGCGAGACCACCGATACCGCGGCCGGTTCCGCGCAGGAATCCGGCGCCACCACAACCGCTCGTGTCCGTCGCGTCCGCAGGGCGGTCACCACGAGCGAACCCGATGCCACGGGCGGGGTGGGTACCGGTGATCCGTCAGCAGGCGGCCGAACCAGGCGTGCCCGCGCACGACGTGCCCGCGCCCGGGTACGGCAGCAGTCGACAACAGCACCAACAGAATCGGAGCAAGCCACGTGACAGAGCCGAGTCGTCTCGAAGTCCGGACCGCCGACCCGTACCCGGTGATCATCGGCCGCGGGTTGCTCGGCGAACTCGTCGAGTCGGTCACCGGCGCGACCACGGGCGTGCGCACCGTGGCGATCTTCCACCAGCCGCCGCTCACCGAGACCGCCGAGGTGGTGCGGAAGGCGTTGGCCGACACCGGCATCGACGCTCACCGGATCGAGATCCCGGACGCCGAGGCCGGCAAAGACCTCGCCGTCGCCGGATTCTGCTGGGAGGTGCTCGGACGCATCGGCTTGACCCGCAACGACGTCGTGGTCGGTCTCGGCGGCGGCGCGGCGACCGACCTGGCCGGTTTCGTCGCCGCCACCTGGATGCGCGGGGTGCGCATCGTCCACGTACCCACCACGCTGCTCGCCATGGTCGACGCGGCGGTGGGCGGCAAGACCGGCATCAACACCGAGGCGGGCAAGAACCTCGTCGGCTGCTTCCACGAACCCGCCGCCGTGTTCGTCGACCTGGCCACGCTGGAAACGGTGCCGCGCAACGAGATCGTGGCGGGCATGGCCGAGATCATCAAGGCCGGTTTCATCGCCGATCCGGTGATCCTCGACCTCGTGGAGCGCGATCCGCAGGCCGCCCTCGACCCCGCCGGGGAGGTGCTGCCCGAACTGATCCGCCGCGCGATCCAGGTGAAGGCCGACGTCGTGGCGGCGGACCTGAAGGAGTCCAGCCTCCGCGAGATCCTCAACTACGGCCACACTCTCGGACACGCGATCGAGCGACGGGAGCGCTACCGCTGGCGGCACGGCGCGGCGGTCTCCGTCGGTCTGGTCTTCGCCGCCGAACTCGGCCGCCTCGCCGGGCGGCTCGACGACGCCACCGCCGACCGGCACCGCGCCATCCTGTCCGCCGTCGGGTTGCCGACCAGCTACGACGCCGACGCGCTGCCCCAGCTGCTGGACGCTATGCAGACCGACAAGAAGACCCGCTCCGGCGTGCTGCGCTTCGTCGTGCTCGACGGCCTGGCCAAGCCCGGTCGCCTGGAAGGGCCCGACCCGACCCTGCTGGCGGCCGCGTACTCGGCGATCGCCCGCGAGGAAAGCCCCAGCGGCGGTGCGGTCCTGCTGTAAGCCGAGGTCGGAGTGCGCATGGCTCGGCCGCGCGCACTGCTCCTGATACACGAACGGCGCGCCCACTCTGGGCGCGCCGTTCGTCGTCGGCTCAGACTGCGGTCCCCGCTGCGGAGTACACCGACGGCGGCGTCGACCGGCCCTTGCCGCCCTGCCGCTCGGCGAGCATGCGCCCGATGCCGACGCCGATCAGCGCGGGCACGAAGATCAGCAGGATGATGAACGACGCGCCCGCCGTCACTTCGAACAGCAGGCCGTTGTCACCGAGATCGAACCTGGGCAGCCAATCCAGGATCCAGGCGACCAGACCGCTGCCGACACCACCCGCGACAGCGGCTTTCAGCCACAGCAAGGTCAGATCGGCTCCGCGTTCCGGGTCCGGGCTGGTGGCACGGTCCTTGCGACCGTCGAGCACACCCCAGGCCACGATCGCCGCGACCAGCACGATCAGGCAGAGAATACGCATCAGCGCGCCGTGCGTCGGCCAGTACGCCATCGCGAACCCGAGCGCGACACGCATCGCTACCACCAGCGCGCCGAGCACCATTGCCCGCAACACCCAAGCATTCATGCGAAACACCATAGCTGTGTTTTTTGGTAGCGCCTACGGCTACAGGTGTCTCAGTTGGACGGAACCCAGAGGTCGTACCTACCGCTACCGTCATTCCGCTGAACGCACTGCGCCTGGTCATTCCAGAGCGGCGCGTCCTTCAGACAGCTCGCCAGCGAGACGTTCGACGCCGAAGATACGCATTGGAACCCCCACCTCGGCTGTTCCGATGCGCAGCCATCGGCTTTTGCCGAGGACTGTCCGCCCAACACGAACGCAGACGCGGCGATCGCCATCGCGGCGGCAACCCCGATTCGAATGAACATAACGCTCCCCCTCCGTCGAAATACGTTGGAGAGCAGAATAATACGGCGGTCACGGCAGCGGAAGAGCATGGCCGCCACGAGCAGAACTGGTATCAGGTTTCGGGTCGCTGCCCCTCGTCCAGCGCCGCCGCCATCGCCGCGCGCGGCGCAGGCTGCCCGGTGAACAGCTCGACCTGCCCGTATGCCTGGTTCAGCAGCATCTGCAGACCGCTGACCACGGTGTGCCCGGCCCGCGCGACCGCTTCGGCCAGCGGTGTCGGCCAGGGGGCGTAGATCGCGTCCAGGACCACCGGGGCGGCGGCCACCGAAGGGCCGGCGACTGCAGCCGCTGGGGCGGGGACGGTGCTGACCACGGCACCCGCCGACGCGCAGATCGCCTGCAGGGACTGCGCATCGAATCCGGCCAGCGACGCGATCATTCCCAGCCGCTCGGCAAGTTCCAGCGCACTGCGTGCCCGTCCGGCGTCCCGCGCCACCACGGTCACCGACTTCGCGCCGAGCTCCGACAAGGCCAGCAGGGCGGGCCGCGCGGTGCCGCCCGCACCCAGCACCACGCCCTCGGTCACGTCGGTGACACCGCCGCCGCGGAGCGCGCCGAGCACACCGTCCACATCGGTGCAGTCGGCCAGCCAGCCTGCTTCGGTGCGAACCAAGGTGTTGGCCGATCCGACCAGCACGGCCCGGTCGGTACGCGCATCCGCGTAGGCCAGTGCCGCTTCCTTGCCGGGCATGGTCACCGAGAGGCCGACCCATTCCGGCCCGAGCCCGTCGACCAACCCGGGCAACTGCTCGGCCGAGCATTCGATGCGCTCGTAGCTCCAGTTCAGCCCGAGCGCGCGATACGCGGCCAGGTGCAGTTGTGGCGATCGCGAGTGCGCGATCGGCTTGCCGAGCACCGCCGCCTTGCGACTATCGGCCACCATTGTCCTTGGAACTGTCGAGAATGCCGCTGCGCTGCGCCCGTGCGATCAGGCGCAGATGCTCCTGATAGTCGTCGGTGAACATGGTGGTGCCCTGCTTGTCGACGGTGACGAAGTACAGCCACGGCCCCGGCTCGGGATTCTCCATGGCACGCAACGCGTTCAACGACGGCGCGGCGATCGGGGTCTGGGGCAGGCCACGCATCGCATAGGTGTTCCAGGGGGTTTCCTGGGCGCGGTCAGCGTCGGTGGTCGCCACCTCGGTGCGATCCAGGGTGTAGTTCACCGTCGAGTCGAACTGCAGCATCTGATCGACCCGCAGCCGGTTCACGATCACCCGTGCCACCTTGCCCATGTCCTGGGGTTTCGCCTCACGTTCCACCAGCGAGGCGGCGACCAGCGTCTCATAAGGCGTCAGTTTCGTGTCGGCACCGGACTGCAGCAGTCCGGTGGATTCATAACTCTTCGCGCTCGCGGTCACCAATTGCCGCAGGATCTCCTCCGGCGTCCCGCTTGGATCGAAATCCCAAGTGCCCGCCGCGATGAGGCCTTCCAGCTGCCTCGTCCGGTCCGGGCAGTCCTTGACACCCTGCATCGCCCACGCGGGCACCCCGAGCGCAGCCAAGTCCAGACTCGCGCCCGCGGCATCGAGCTGTTCGTAGGTCACGCACTTCTGGTTGGCGCCGGTGCCGATGCAGCTGGCCTCCGCGATCTTGCGGTAGATGCCGTCATATCGCCCACCGGTGCTCATGTCGTGCTGGTCGTGCAGCAGCCGTCCCTCGGAGACGACCAGGTTCCCGACCCTCGACTGCTTGCCGACCAGGGCCGACACCGCCTCCGCGGCGGGGCTCCGACTGGGGATGGCGTAGAAGCCGGGCTGCACCGTGCTCATGCTCGAATTGCGCACGGCCGCTTCGTAGAACGCGCCCGTGCTCGCGACCACACCCCGTTCGACCATGGTCGAGGCGATCTGCTGGGCGGTGTCGCCAGGGTGCACCTGCACCACCACCAGCGGTCCGGCCGGACCGGCGTAGTCGTCCGGGGCGCCGAGGCTGTCGACGAGCTTCATCCCCGCGAAGGTCGCGGCGCCGGCGAACAGGAGTACGAAGACGCCGGCGACGATCCATAGGTTCCTGCGCCGCCGCTTACGCTCGACGGCCTTGCGCGAGGCGGCGCGGGAACGCCTGCCGCGCCGCGGCCGGGAGGTGCGCTCCGGCTGGACGCGCTTGGGGCGGCGCGGCGTCTCCTGCCGAGCGGCCCTCGGGCGCTGCCCGCCACGCCGCGGGGCGGGCGGTGGCGGAGCGGGTGGCTCGTCGTCGTCATCCACGTACCGCGGGATGACAGCGGTGTCGTCGTCGTAGTCGTCGTACGCGTCGTCCTCGTGCGCGGCCCAGGCCTGGTCGTCTCTGCGGTAACGCCGATCAGCTTCGCGCTGTCGGAACAGTTCCTCGGCCCGCGCCCACCGATCCGTCATACATCGTCTCCAGACGACGCAGAACGTCCCGTTTCCACCGACCTCAACACCGCACTCCGTTCGTCCAACCATCCTTGCAGGATCGACACGGCCGCCGCCTGATCGATCACCTGCCGCTGGCCACGCGCGCGAACTCCACTGTCCCGCAATGCACGTGCAGCTGACACCGTAGTCAAACGTTCGTCGGAAAGCCGGACCGGCACCGGCGCGACGGCGGCTCGCAATCTTTCAGCGAATGCGGTCGCCAGCGTAGCGGCAGTGCCCTTCTCCCCGCGCAATGTTCGCGGTAATCCAACGATTACCTCGACGGCTTCGTACTCTCGCACAATTTCGGCAATTCTTCCGATATCGGGTGCGGAGGCGGTGCGTTGCCGCTGTTTCGCCCGCGGCACGGTCTCCACCGGCGTGGCGAGAATGCCGTCGGGATCGCACGCGGCGACCCCGATCCGGACACTGCCGACGTCGACACCGATCCGCCTGCCTCGACCGGGATCGGTGGCGGCGTCGGGCCGGTCGGCGCCGCGGCGCGCCGACCTCTCCGGTTCTTCGGGCTCCCCCATCACCCGGCTAGTTCGGCCACCCGCGCGCGAACCGCGGCCAGGCCCGCCGGAATGCCCGCGGGATCCGATCCGGCGCCCTGGGCCATCTCCGGCTTGCCGCCGCCCCGCCCGGCGATGCTCGGGCCGAAGCTACCGACCAGATCCCCTGCTTTGATGCCGAGTTCCTGGGCGGGCTTGTTCACGGCGACCACGAACGGCACCTTGCCGTCGGTGTTGCCGAGCAGCACCACCACGGCGGGCTCGCTACCGAACCGGCCGCGGATATCGGTGGCCAGGCTCCGCAGATCGCCCGCGGGCACCCCTTCCGGCGCGGCCACGGCGACCAGCAGCAGGCGACCGATCCGCTCGGCCTCGTCGGCGAACTTGCCCGCCGAGGAGAGAACCGCGGCCATCTTGGTGCGCTCGAGTTCCTTCTCGGCCGCCTTGAGCCGCTCCACCAACTGCTCGACGCGCCCGGGCACCTCTTCCGAGGGCACCTTCAGCGCGGAGGCGATACCGGCCAGCAGGGCACGCTCCTTGGCCAGGTACTTGTAGGAGTCCAGGCCGACGAACGCCTCGACACGGCGCACGCCGGAGCCGACCGACGACTCGCCGAGCACCGTGATCGGGCCGATCTGCGAGGAATGCTGCACGTGCGTACCACCGCACAGCTCCATGGAGAACGGGCCACCGATCTCCACCACGCGGACCTCGTTGCCGTAGTTCTCGCCGAACAGGGCGAGCGCGCCCATCTGCTTGGCCTTCGGCAGGTCGGTCACGAAGGTGTTCACCGGGAAGTCGGCGCCGACCGCGTCGTTGGACACGGCCTCGATGTCGGCCTTCTGCTGTTCGGACAGCTGGCCCTGCCAGTTGAAGTCGAAGCGCAAGTAGCCCGGCTTGTTCAGCGAGCCCGCCTGCACCGCGTTCGGGCCGAGCACCTGCCGCAGAGCGGCATGCACCATATGCGTGCCGGAGTGCCCCTGGGTGGCCCCGCGCCGCCAGGCCGGGTCGGCCTGCGCGAGGACGACGTCGCCCTCGGTGATCTGGCCGTGTTCCACCGTGGTCTTGTGCACCCACAGCTTCTTGGCGATCTTCTGCACGTCGTTCACGCGCAGCTTCAGACCGGAGGAAGCGGTGATGGAGCCGCGGTCGGCGATCTGGCCGCCGGACTCGGCGTAGAGCGGGCTGCGGTCCAGGATCACCTCGACGTCCTGGCCCGTGGTCGCGGTCGGTACCCGCACGCCGTCGGCGATCAGCGCGAGCACGGTGGTTTCGGAGGTGAGCTCGTCGAAACCGGTGAATTCGGTGGCGCCGCGGTCGACCAGCTCCTTGTAGATCGTGAGGTCCGCGTGCGCGTGCTTGCGGGCCTGGGCGTCCTCCTTGGCACGCTGGCGCTGCTCGGCCATGAGCGAGCGGAAACCCTCCTCGTCGACCGACAGTCCGGCCTCAGCGGCCATCTCCAGGGTCAGATCGATCGGGAAACCGTAGGTGTCGTGCAGGGTGAATGCGTCCGACCCGGCGATCGTCGTGCCGCCCTTGGCCTTGACCGCGACGGCGGTGTTGTCGAACAGGGTGGAGCCGGTGTTCAGCGTCTTGAGGAACGCCGTCTCCTCGCCGACCGCGACGGTCTCGATGCGGCGGAAGTCGGTGGCCAGCTCCGGGTACGAGGGGGCCATCAGATCGCTCACGACCTTCATGAACTCGCTCATCACCGGCTTCTCGGCGCCGAGCAGCCGGGCGGAGCGCACAATGCGGCGCAGCAGGCGGCGCAGCACGTAGCCCCGGCCGTCGTTGCCCGGGTTGACACCGTCGGAGATCAGCATGGCGGCGGTGCGGGCGTGGTCGGCGATCACGCGGAAGCGCACGTCGTCCTCGTGCTGCACGCCGTAGGAGCGACCGGTCAGCTCCTCGGCCTTGTCGATGATCGGGCGCAGCAGGTCGGTCTCGTAGACGTTGTCCACGCCTTGCAGCAGCAAGGCGATCCGCTCGACGCCCATACCGGTGTCGATGTTCTTCTTCGGCAGCGACCCGACCGGCGGGTACCCCAGCTTCGGGCTCAGCTCGCCGCGGACGTCCTGCATGAAGACGAGATTCCAGATCTCGAGGTAGCGGTCCTCGTCGGCGACCGGGCCGCCGTCGCGGCCGTGCTCGGGTCCGCGGTCGTAGTAGATCTCCGAGCACGGACCACCCGGGCCGGGCACGCCCATGTCCCAGTAGTTGTCCTTGCCGTCGCGGAACTGGATGCGCTGCGCGGGAATGCCCGCGACCCGCTTCCAGATCTCGGCTGTCTCCGGGTCGTCCTGGTACACGGTCACCCAGATCCGCTCGGGATCGAATCCGTAACCGCCTTCGTCCTGCGGCTTGGAGATCAGCTCCCAGGCGAGGGTGATCGCCCCCTCCTTGAAGTAGTCACCGAAGGAGAAATTCCCCGCCATCTGGAAGAACGTGTTGTGCCGCGTCGTGACGCCGACCTCTTCGATGTCGCCGGTGCGCACGCATTTCTGCACGCTGGTCGCCCGCGCGTAGGGCGGCGCCTCCTGACCCAGGAAGTACGGCTTGAACTGGACCATGCCTGCGTTGACGAACAGCAGGTTCGGGTCGGCCAGGATCAGCGAGGCACTCGGCACCTCGGTATGGCCGGCACGGAGGAAATGGTCCAGGAAACGCCGTCGGATCTCGTGGGTCTGCACAAATATCCAGCCTACCGGTGCGGTGCACGCGAATATTCATCGCCCGGGCGCGGCGCGTTCGCATAACCGCTCAGCGAACCCAGCCCTGCAGCGGCTCGGTGTCGAAGGAGACCCCGACCGGATCGGGCAGCTCGATGTGGGAATCAGACGTATTCGGCTACCCCGCCGCGCGGCTACACGACCTCACGTACCCCGGACGATCCGGCGGAGTTTCTGTACGCGGGGGCCGATCTCGCGTTCGTGGCCGTGATCCGTCGGCTGGTAGTAGTCGACGCCGACCAGTTCGTCGGGCGGGTACTGCTGGGCGAGGACGCCGTCTTTGTCGTCGTGCGGGTACTGGTAGCCCTGGGCGTTACCGAGCGCGGCCGCGCCCGGGTAGTGGCCGTCGCGCAGGTGCGGCGGGACCGCGCCCGCCTTCCCCGCCGCGACGTCGGCGATGGCCGCGCCGATCGCCGCCACCACCGCGCCGGACTTCGGGGCCGTCGCCAGGTGGATCGTCGCTTGTGCCAGGGCGAGACGCCCCTCGGGCAACCCGACCATCTGCACCACCTGCGCGGCGGCGGTGGCCGTCTGCAACGCCATCGGATCGGCCATGCCGATGTCCTCGCTCGCGTGGATCATCAGCCTGCGCGCGATGAATCGGGGGTCCTCGCCCGCGCTCAGCATCCGGGCGAGGTAGTGCAGCGCGGCGTCGACGTCCGAGCCGCGGATGGACTTGATGAACGCGCTGATCACGTCGTAATGCTGGTCGCCGGCGCGGTCGTAGCGGACCGCGGCCTTGTCCACGCTGGCCTCGACCAGGTCCACGTCGACGGTGCCGTCGAGCGAGGATTCGGCCGAGGCTTCCAGGGCGGTCAGCGCCCGCCGGGCGTCACCGCCCGCGATCCGGACGATGTGGTCGAGCGCGGCGTCGGTAACGGTGTACTGGCCGTCGAGCCCGCGCGGGTCGGTGATCGCGCGGGTGAGCACCACGCGGATATCGGCTTCGGTGAGCGAGCGCAGTTGCAACACCAGCGAGCGCGACAGCAGCGGCGACACCACCGAGAACGATGGATTCTCGGTGGTCGCGCCGACCAGCAGGACGATCCGGTTCTCCACCGCGGCGAGCAGCGCGTCCTGCTGGGTCTTGGAGAAACGGTGCACTTCATCGATGAACAACACGGTCTGCTCGCCCGCCGACAACCTGCGACGCGCCATATCGATGACCGCGCGAACCTCCTTGACGCCGGCCGAGAGCGCCGACAACGCGTCGAAACGACGGCCGGTCGCCTGTGAGATGAGCGCGGCGAGAGTGGTCTTCCCGGTGCCGGGCGGGCCGTACAGCAGCACCGATGCCGCGCCGGAGCCCTCGATCAGCCTGCGCAGCGGAGAGCCGGGACCGAGCAGATGCTGCTGCCCGACCACGTCCTCCAGCGTGGCGGGACGCATGCGGACCGCCAGCGGCGCACCCGCGTCCCTGCGCACAACCGTGTCGATGGAATGCTCCGGAGGCACCGCGGCCCCAGGCACGTCGAACAAGCCATCGCTCACGACTGCGCCTCGCTGGCGCTCGGCTCCGTCGTGCGCGAATGCGCGCCGTGTCCTCGGTTCACTCGCTGCCGCTCGCTCACGAAAAGTACGTTACCGAGCCGCACCGACAGCACCGCATGCCCTTCCCGAGCACCATGGCAGCTCGAGTCGCCGTGCGGCTGCGGCCCCCGTTCCGCGGGCCGAGTTGCGTGTCGCGGGTACTTCGGATGTGATCAACACCCGTGACTGAAAACGTGCACGTTTCAGATCTCGTGTCCCTCGGGGGTTTCGCTCGCCGCACCCTCCTTCGCGGTGGCGCGGCGGCAGCCACCGCCACCGCGGTCTTCGGCGCCGGACGGGCGGGCGCCGGGACACCGGTGTTCCGCCACGGCGTGGCCTCGGGCGATCCGCTCCCGGACGGTGTGATCATCTGGACCCGCGTCACCGTCTCCGACGCCGCGACGCCCGGCTCCGGCCTCGGCGCCCCGGCGAGCGTGCGGTGGGAGATCGCCGCGGACGACCGGTTCGCCGCGGTCACCGCCTCCGGCACCGCGACGGCGACCGCGGATTCCGATCACACCGTCAAGATCGACGTCTCGGGTCTCGCGCCGGGGGCCGAGTACTTCTACCGCTTCAGCGCGCTCGGTGCCACTTCGCCGGTCGGCCGCACGAAGACCGCGCCCGCCGCCGCGGATTCCCCCGAACGCCTCCGGTTCGGCGTGGTCTCGTGCTCGAACTGGGAGGCCGGATACTTCGGCGCCTACTGTCATCTGGCCGCGCGTTCCGACTTGGACGCGATCGTGCACCTGGGCGACTACATCTACGAGTACGGCCGCGGCGATTACGGCGGCCGCAACGGCACGGTGCGAGCGCACGACCCGGCCGGCGAAATCGTCAGCCTGGCCGATTACCGCATCCGCCATGCGCAGTACAAGACCGATCCCGATCTGCTCGACCTGCACGCGGCGGTGCCGTTCGTGTGCACCTGGGACGATCACGAGTCGGCGAACAACTCCTGGTCCGGCGGCGCGAACAACCACGACCCCGCGACCGAGGGCAGCTGGGCGGACCGGCGAGCCGCGTCCGTGCAGGCCTACTTGGAGTGGATGCCGGTCCGGGCCGCCGGTTCCGGCGCGCAGGCGCGCATCTACCGCAGGCTGCGCTTCGGCACCCTGGCCGAACTCGCCATGCTGGATTTGCGCAGCTATCGCGACCAAGAGGCGAAGCCGGGAGCGGGCTGGCGCGAAGCCGACAACCCGGCGCGCACGCTCACCGGCAAGGCTCAGATGGAGTGGCTGACCGCCGGCTTGGCCTCGGCGCCGGTGCGGTGGAAGCTGGTCGGCAACTCGGTGATGATCGCCCCGCTGGTCTTCCCGCCGCTGGAACCGGCCACTACGGCGGCGATCACCAGTACCTTGGGCATTCCGCAGTCCGGCCTGGCACCCAACGGCGACCAGTGGGACGGCTACACCGCCGATCGCGCCCGCCTGTTCCACGCGATCGTCGCGCAGCAGATCTCCGACGTGGTCTTCCTCACCGGCGACATCCATTCCTCGTGGGCCGCGGACCTGCCCGTGGACGCGGCGAACTATCCGGGTGGCGCCACGGCGGGCGCCGAGTTCGTCGTGCCGTCGGTGACCTCGACCAGCATCGGCGACATGGTGCGGGCGAACACCGCGCCGGTCGCCGAATCGATCAAGTCGGTCAACCACCATCTGCGCTATGCCGAGTTGGATTCGCACGGATATGGCGTGCTGGAGATCACCGCGGACCACGCGCAGATGGACTGGTACTACCTGCTGAACGTGACCGACCCGAATTCCGCGGTGCGCCATGGCGCTTCATTCGCCGTCCGCTCGGGCGGCCGGATCGAGCCCCGGCAGACCCCGCTCAGCTGACGGGCAGTCCCCAGCTGGATGACGGTTGGCCTTGCCATTGCGGCGAGTGGTGGTTCGGACCTACTCCGACCAGCGCTCTTCCAGCATCGCCGAGACGTCCTCGGCGAAGTCGCCGATGATGTCGTCGCCCGTGCACCTGGCGTCCTCGGCGAGCGCGGCCCAGCGGTTGATCAGGGCCGCCGAGCGCGGCACCGACAGCCCGTGCTCGCGAGCGGCCGCGATGCGCGTGTGATCGGCGGGCAGGAACCAGTAGGTCGACAGCCACACCCAGATCAGTCGGGCTTCGAGGATGCGCTCGTCGAGCAGTTCGTCGTCGGCCAGCGCGGGCCACACACCAACCACCTCGGAGCGCCATGCCTCCACCATCTGCCTGGCGCGCTCGCGGGAGAGCTCGACATCGCACAGGCAGCCGGGGAAGGACACCAGCGCGTAGGCGATGTCCAGGGTGGCGTCGCGGAATCCGCCCCACTCGTAGTCGAGGAAGCGAGCGCCCTCCTCGTTCAAGATCACGTTGTCCGGGCACAGGTCCGACGGGCTGAACGCGCGGAAGCGGCCCGCGGAGTACAGGCGATTGCCGCGCACGATCCGCTCGGCGATCTCCCCGGGTACCTCGATGCCCAGTTCGCGCTGCAGCATGCCGGGCACCTCGGCGATCGCCGTCTCGGCCTGCTGCGCAATGCCGTCCACCCGGTGTACCACCTCGACCCGGCGCAGCAGGGCGACGAAGTCCGCCTCGCGGCCGACGGTCGCGGCGTGCATCCGGCCCAGCGCCTGCGCGAACGCCATCAGCGCGTTGCGGGTGGCCGGCTCGGCTCCGGACTGCAGCACGGCGGTGAGCAGGGAGTTCTCGCCGAGGTCGCTGAGGATCAGCAGCCGGTCGGGGAGGCTGTGGGCGATCAGGTACGCACCCGGCCGCTGTTCCCGGCTGAGTGCGGTGGTGAACTGATACGAGACGGCCTCACGGAGAAACGCGGAGTCGATACTGGCGACGCCTGGCGCCAAGCCGCCGGTCCGGCGATCCTGCGCGGCCCCGCGGACCTGCTTGATGATCAGGGTTCGCGGCAACGAGAAGGCGTTCTCCGATACACGCACACGCAGGACCGTCGTCCTACCACTACCGCTGAGTTCGATCGGATCGCTCAGCTTTACCGGAGCACCCATTCGCTTTGTGAGCAACTGCTGCGCTGCGGACACGACTTCGGCGGCGCGTTCGGCCAATAGTGCGGTCATCGCCTCTCAAGTTACTCGCATCGGGTCACTTCTAGCGAGCGGTTACACAACCTTTCCGCGTCGCCCGGCGTGTCTTCGGCAAGGTCGGAGGGCGCAGGCCGGTCGCTTGACACCTTTACACCCGTCGGGTTTTCTCATCGTCAACTGTCCTGCGCCACATCGCAAACCAGTTGAGTGGAAAGGTCTACGCATGGCCGAAACCCCGCCTCCCACATCGAAATCGGCTGGCGGCGCCGCCCACCCGGACGACGAGCAGCGCTTCGCGGCGCAGCCAGGGCAGCACGAGAGCGCCGACCCTCAGACACCAGGACCCGGGACCGGCCAGGCCCGCCACGAGATGGCGGGCTCGGCCGGATATCCGCAGTTCGAGGGCCCCGGCGCCGCACACTACGGCAGCGAACCGCTGGAACCGCCGCCGCCGGTGGGCGCACCGCACCCCAGCTACGGCCCACCGGGCACCGGGCCGGGCTGGACGCCGTCCGGAGCCGCGCCGCCGCAGCAGCCGGTCTACGGCTACCAGCAGGTTCCAGCCGGTCCCGGCACGCTCGACGTCGGCCGGGCACTCAGTTACGGCTTGGCGAAGTTCCGGTCCAACCCGGGACCGTGGGTCGGGGTGACCGCGGTGGGCGTGGTCATCTATCTGACGTTCTCGCTCGTCGTGCAACTCACCGACCCGACGACGATGCTGCCACTGCTGCTCATCTTCCTGGCGATCATCGCCGGGGTGTGGTTGGTGCAGTCGGCCATGGTGCGCGGCGCGCTGTACGAAACCGACGGCACACCACCGCCATTCGGCGCGTACTTCCGCTTCTTGAACGCGGGGAACGTACTGCTCACCGCGCTGCTGGCGTTCCTGCTGACCTTTCTCGGCTCAGCGATCTGCCTGATCCCGGGTCTGATCGCCGGCTGGCTGTGCATGTTCTCGCTGCACTTCGTGGTCGATCAGGATCAGGGTCCGTTCGAGGCGCTGAAGTCCAGCTTCAGCCTGGTCGTCGCCAATGCCTGGCAGGTCCTGCTACTCGCGCTGGCGGTGCTGGTGGTGACCTTCCTCGGGCTGCTGCTGTGCGGTCTCGGCCTGCTGATCGCGGGCCCGGTCGCCACCATCGCCGTGACCTACGCCTACCGCACGCTCACCGGCGGCACGGTCGCCGCACTGTGAACCGGGCGCTCACTGTCGACCGGTGAGCGCATCCCCGCCGCTCCACGGACCGGCCTGGCCGCCGAAGTCACTGCGGCAAAAGGGAATCCGCCGCCGGCATCGCGGCGGACATCGCGGTCACCGGACCGCATGCCCGCCGCGCCTGCGCGGTCGTGGAGTCCTAGTCCTTCTGCTGCCCCGGCTTGACGTCGAGGCCCGCTTCTTTGCGCTGCAGCTCGGTGATCGGCGCCGGCGCGTCGGTCAACGGGTCGACGCCGCCGCCGGTCTTCGGGAAGGCGATGACCTCGCGGATCGAGTCCTCCCCCGCCAGCAGCGCGGTGACCCGGTCCCAGCCGAACGCGATGCCGCCGTGCGGCGGGGCGCCGAAGGCGAAGGCGTCCAGCAGGAAGCCGAACTTCTCCTGCGCCTCCTCGTGGCTGATGCCCATCACCTTGAATACACGTTCCTGCACGTCACGTCGGTGGATACGGATCGAACCGCCACCGATCTCGTTGCCGTTGCAGACGATGTCGTAGGCATAGGCGAGCGCGGAGTCCGGCTCGATGTCGAAGGTGTCCAAGGACTCGGGTTTCGGCGAGGTGAACGCGTGGTGCACGGCGGTCCACGCGGAATGGCCCACGGCCACATCGCCACTCGCGGTCGCCTCGGCGGTGGGCTCGAACAGCGGCGCGTCCACGATCCACACGAACGACCAGGCGTCCTCGTCGATCAGGCCGACCTTGCGGGCGATCTCGACGCGTGCCGCGCCCAGCAGCCCGCGCTGCGCCTTGGCCGCACCGGCCGCGAAGAACACGCAGTCGCCCGGCACCGCGCCGACGTGCTTGGCCAGGCCATCGCGCTCGGCGTCGCTGAGGTTCTTGGCGACCGGGCCGCCCAGCGTGCCGTCTTCGTTCACCAGGACATAGGCCAGCCCCTTGGCGCCGCGCTGCTTGGCCCACTCCTGCCAGGCGTCGAGCTGGCGCCGCGGCTGGCTCGCACCGCCGGGCATGACGACCGCGCCGACGTAGAGCGCCTGGAAAACCCGGAACGGCGTGTCCTTGAAGAACTCGGTGCACTCGGTGATCTCGACACCGAAACGCAGGTCGGGCTTGTCGGTACCGAAGCGGCGCATGGCCTCGGCGTAGGTCATGTGCGGGATCGGCGTGGGGATCTCGTAGCCGACCAGCTTCCACAGCGCGACGAGTATCTCCTCGGCCAGCAGGATCACGTCCTCCTGGCGCACGAAACTCATCTCGATGTCGAGCTGGGTGAACTCCGGCTGACGGTCGGCACGGAAGTCCTCGTCGCGGTAGCAGCGCGCGATCTGGTAGTACCGTTCGATGCCGCCGACCATGAGCAACTGCTTGAACAGCTGCGGGCTTTGCGGCAACGCGTAGAAATTGCCCGGCTGCAGACGTGCGGGCACAAGGAAGTCACGCGCGCCTTCCGGGGTGGAGCGGGTCAGCGTGGGCGTCTCGACCTCGACGAACTCGTGGCGAGCCAGCACCTCGCGGGCGGCGGCGTTGATCCTCGACCGCAACCGGATGGCGTGCGCAGGCGCCTCACGGCGCAGGTCCAGGTAGCGATGCTTGAGGCGCGCCTCCTCGCCGGGCTGCTCGTCCAGCTGGAACGGCAGCGGGGCGCTCTCGTTCAGCACCTCGAGCTCGGTGACGTTCACCTCGATGGTGCCGGTCGGCAGCTCGGGGTTCTCGTTGCCGCTCGGCCGCGGTTCCACGGTGCCGGTGACGCGCACGCAATACTCGGCGCGCAGCCGGTGCGCCTGCTCGGCCGGTGCGCCCTCGCGGAAAACCGCCTGGGCCACGCCGGACGCGTCGCGCAGATCGATGAAGATCACCCCACCGTGGTCACGCCGCCGCGCCACCCAGCCGGTGAGAGTGACGGTCAGACCGGCATGCTCGCTTCGCAGCGAACCAGCCAAGTGGGTGCGCAGCACGGGGTTCCTTTCGACGACTCTGGCACCGGCGCGGTGTGACCAGGTGCGGGTCCATCGTAGTGAGACATATTCGGCGAGAGGAAACCGATATCGCCACACCCGTGCCAAGCTGTATACGACTGGGTCCGTCCGGCGCTCGATACCGGTCACGGGCCACACCAACCCGCCCACCACGGGCGCGAGTCCTACGAGCGCCATTCGCGGCCCGGATCGCGTTCGAGTGGCCGAAGCGGATGCGACGAAATCGCGAGTCTCGGCCGCTCGGACGCAAGCCTTCCCGGCGCCGCGAATACGCCGCGACGCAGTCGCGGCAAATCCAACACAGGAGCGACGACGATGACCTTCAACGAGGGCATGCAGATCGATCCGGATCGCGTTTCGTCCGGTGGTGGACCCGGTATGGGCGGCAAGCTCGCGCTGGGCGGCGGTGCGGGCGGACTCATCGTGCTGGTGCTGACCCTGTTGCTCGGCGGCGACCCCGGCTCCGTTCTCGGCAACTTCACCGGCGCGCCGGACCAGAGCCAGACGCAGCCGGGCACCGCTGGCACGCCGAGTCACTGCAAGACCGGCGCCGACGCGAACAAATACCTCGATTGCCGGGTGGCGCTCACCGCTCAGAGCCTGGACGCCGTGTGGTCGGCCGAGCTGCCGAAGCAGACCGGTAAGCGCTATGTGGAGCCGGACGTCGTGCTCTTCTCCGGCGCCGTTGCGACCGGCTGCGGCAACGCCACCAGCGAGGTGGGCCCGTTCTACTGCCCGGCCGATCGGACCGCCTACTTCGACACCAGCTTCTTCCAGGACCTGGTGGATCGTTTCGGCGCCAGTGGCGGTCCGCTGGCGCAGGAATACGTGGTGGCGCACGAGTTCGGCCATCACCTCCAGAATCAGCTCGGCGACATCGGCCGCGCACAACGCGATCCGCGCGGCCCTGAGTCCGGTGCGGTGCGCACTGAGCTGCAGGCCGACTGCTACGCGGGCATCTGGGCGCATTTCGCGGACGAACAGCCCGCACCCGGGGGCGACCAGCCGTTCCTGCGGCCGCTGTCGGACAAGGACGTCGACGACGCGCTGTCGGCGGCCGCGGCGGTCGGCGACGACCGCATCCAGCGCGCGGCGCAGGGCAGGGTGAATCCCGAAGCATGGACCCACGGCTCCTCCGAGCAGCGGCAGAAATGGTTCCTCACCGGCTACCGGACCGGTCAGGTCCGCGCCTGCGACACCTATTCGG
This sequence comes from Nocardia sp. NPDC051787, assembly GCF_040681325.1. Lineage (NCBI taxonomy): Bacteria > Bacillati > Actinomycetota > Actinomycetes > Mycobacteriales > Nocardiaceae > Nocardia > Nocardia sp. NPDC051787. The sequence goes on along the minus strand of NZ_JBFAYO010000017.1, from coordinate 117,202 downwards.
CACCGGACCTGAACAACCCGTCTGCCTTGCGGTAGAACCGGATCGATCGACGACACAGCGCGCCGGTCCGCACCGCGGGACGGCGCGCTGTCATGATCGACGGCAGTTCACCTGTGCCGCAGGCGAACACGGACAGCACCGGAAGATGGGATCGATGCGAGGAACGAAAGCTGTTCTGCTGGTTGTGATGCTGACACTCGGGATGGCCTCGGGCACGGCCGCGGCCGACCCGGCCGCCGACCGGCCCAGCGCCCTACCGCCGATCGCGGCGCCACTGGCCCTGTTCACCCTGACCACCATCCCGGACGGCTGGCAGACCCGGACCGATCTACGCCCGCAGCTGGAGATCTTCGCCGACGGCCGGGCGGTCAGCAGTCCCGACGCCATTGCCGCCGATCGTCGCCCGGAGACACCGCCGAAGCGGATCGAAGGCCACATTCGGCCCGATGCGCTGACAGCCGCGGTTGCCGAGACCACCGCTCTGGCCACGGCGGATCTCGGTGTGCCGAGGGCCGCCGATCAGAGCAGCCGGATCATCGACTACATGCCGCAGTCAGCGGGACAAGACGTGCATCTGGTCGTGTATGCGCCCGAGGCCACCGACGGGCTCGGCGCCGAGCAGCAGGCCGCGCGCAAACGCTTCGCCGACCTCTACAGAACACTGCTCGACGCGTTCGTGCCGGACAACTGAGAACCGCACGATGCTCGGCCCGAGCGGATCACCGCCGTGCGGGCCGAGCCGGAATCGCTGCCCGGACTAGAACTGGTCCTGTTCGTAGTCCGAGCTGATGATCTCGTCGGAGTGCGTCGCGCCGATGACGTCCGGCGTGGACTCCCCCAGCGGACCGGTGAGATCGTCGTTGCCGGTGGGGCTCGAGTACGGCTGCACCGTGCGCGAGTGTTCCGCGTCATCGCTCCGTTGCCCCGCGGCGGCGGCCGGGCCGCCCATGAAGCTGTTGGCTCCGGCCGCGGTAGTGCCGGGCGTGCCGGTTCCGAACGGCGTGCCGGGCATACCGGCGACCGGGCGGACCGGAGCGACCGGAGTGCCGGGCAGGCCGGTGGGCTTGGGTACCGAGGGTGTGCTCGGGGTCCCCGGCCGACCGGGACTGCCGAACAATCCGGACGGCGCACCGTGGTTGGTACCCGGGCTCTGCGGGGTGTGCACCGACGAGGGCGTGGTCAGGGGGCTCGACGTGCCGGGCGTGGCGGAGTCAAGGCCGGCCGCCTTGGTCGCGGTGTCGGTCGCGGTCGACTGCGCCTGTTCCAGGATCGGCTGGCCGACGTTCTGCGCCAGCGACTGCGCGGCTTCCTGCGCCTCCGGTCCGACCAGCTGCTGCACCATGCCGCCGAGCTCGGCGGTCTTGCCCGCCAGATCACCGCGGGTGGCGTTGACCACGCCGACGGCGTGGCCCAGGTGCTCGGTGGCCGAGGCGATCAGCGTCGCCTGCGCGGGCGGGGTGAGGATCACCGGGGCGAGCGCGGTCGCCTGGGTGGCGAAGGACGAGGCGATGCCGAGCAGCTGCGCGTTGCCCTGCTGCACCACCACGGCGGCGCGCTGGGTGAGTTCGGAGATATCGAGGCCGCGCTGGCCGGTCTCCTGGCCCTCGACGTTCGCCTGCTGGCTCGTAACTTGGGCGTTGCGGGCGGCCTGGCCCTGCCACACCTGCTCGACCGTGGCCATGCTGCCCCTGCCCACCTGCATGGCCATCTCGATGACCTTGGAGGACTGGCTGAGGATCGCGGTCGGATCGAACGCGCCGATGACGCCGGTGCCGAAGCTGCCGAGCAGGTCGAGGATCGGCTTCATCAGCACGTCCACGCCGGGCAGCGCGGGCAGCGCGACGCCCTGCATCAGCGCGGCGACCGGATCGGCGGGCAGCGGCGGCAGCGCGGCCGCTGCCTGATTCACCTGATTCGCCGCGGTGGCGATCGAGTTCGGCGCGTCGGTGATGGCACCGCTCAGCACGCCGTCGGCGTGCTCGAGCGCGGCAGCGACCACCGGAGCCGCCGCGGCGTTCGCATCGCCGAGCAGCGCGGACACCTCATGCGGCACGCCGGGAAGATCCTCGCCGCCTGGAACGCCGTTCAGTCCGGGGAGTCCGGCGGGAGTCGCGCCGATCGTCTGCTGATCCTCGGAGATCTTGCGCGCCACAACGAATGCGGGCGGCTCGATCGGCGGCATGTCCTCGGGCAGCTGCGGCAGCGGCAGGTCGAGCACCGCCCCAGCCGGTGAATCCGGTAGGGCGTCCAGCACGGTCTGCTGGCCGATGGCGACATTCTGCTCTGCCGCGTGCGCGACGGCCTGGTCCTCCGGGGCGATGACGCCGCTGTCGAGTGGTCTCATACCGCGCCTCCGATCTCGCCCGTCTTCGATCCGAGCGCGCTCGCATTGGCCCAGTCCATGGCGTCGAAGGCCGCCGCGGCGCCGAACGCCGACTCCGACAACTTGGCGTACTTGGCCGACAGATCGTTGATGTCCTTGGCCTGCAACACCTGTGCGGCGGCGAACATCGCCAGGTAGTCCGCGCCGATCAGGCCGAACACCGGAACCAGCGCGGCGATGTTCTTCGCCGCGTCGATATTGCCCGCCCCAGCCAGATCACCGGCGATACCCGCGTTCGTGGCGGCGAACGCCCGGACCGCTTGGGTCTCTACCGAGAGATCACTCATCGAGTTGCCCCCCAAATCGTCGTGAACATGCGTCATGAACTTCGTCGTGACCGGTCCCGCTCCCTGCCGAATCGGCAAGGGCCGCTACGGTTGCGCTCAATATAGCGGACCGTACCGGCATGTTTCGAGCCCGAACGCGCCGCGGGACAAGGCGACCGGCATGGAATTGGAACGTGTTGCAAATTAGAACAAGTTCTATATTCTCTCTGCCATGAAGGTCGCAGTGACCGGCGCAGCCGGCTACCTTGGCACGAACCTGCTCCGCCTGCTCACCGAGCGCGGACACCAGGTCACCGCCATCGATCGCGCGATTCCCGGCGAGACGGCGGCGCCCAGCGTCACCTGGGTGCGCGGCGATGTGCTGGATCCGGCATCGATGCGCGCCGCACTGGCCGGCGCCGAGGTCGTCTACCACCTGGTCGCCGTGATCACCCTCGCCGAGAAGAACGACCTGGCCTGGCGGGTGAACACCGAGGGCGTGCGCGTCGTCGCCGAGGCGGCACTGGCCGCCGGCGCGCGCCGCATGGTGCACGCCAGCTCCATCCACGCGTTCGACCAGTACAGCTGCGGCGGCCGGATCGACGAGCGCGCTCCGCGGTCGACCGACCCGGCGCTGCCGGTCTACGACCGTTCGAAGTGGGCAGGCGAGGTGGCACTGCGCAAGGTGATCGACCAGGGCCTGGACGCGGTGCTGTGCAATCCCACCGGCGTCTTCGGCCCACTGGACTATGGCAAGCCGCTGTCCAGGATCAACCGGACCATGAAGGATGCGGCGCTGGGGCGGGTGCCCGCCATGATCGGCGGCGGATTCGACCTGGTGGACGTACGCGACGTGGCCGAGGGCCTGGTGCTGGCCGGCGAACGCGGCCGCACCGGCGAGAACTACCTGCTGGGCGGGTCGATGATCTCGATGCTCGAGCTGTGCCGCGTCGCCGCGGCGCACGGCGGCAAGAAGGGCCCGAAATTCGCCATCCCCGCCAAGCTCGCCTCCGGCGTCATCCCGGTGCTGGCACCCATCGGCAAGCTGTTCAATTCCGACATCGTCTCCAAGGCCGCGCTCGGCGCGCTGATCTCCGCGCCGATCGTCGACTACGGCAAGGCCGCGCGCGAACTCGGGTACCAGCCGCGCCCGCTCGACGAGACCGTTCGCGACCTGGTCGCATTCTTCGCCGACCCCTCTCGGCTGGCGCCGCCCGGCGCCAAGCAGATCGCTTGACAGGTCTTAGAACACATGTTCGACTGAAGGGGTGCGGTGGCAAAGCCAAACCCTGGACGCCGAGGACGGCGCCCTGCCCGGGCTGTCCCGGGCAGGTTTGGTGCGCACCGTACAGACACCCGAGTTCGAGGGCATCACGTTCCACGAGGTGCTGTGCAAGAGCGCGTTGAACAAGGTGCCCGAGGCCACGAATCTGCCGTTCCAGTGGACGGTCAATCCGATGCGCGGCTGTTCGCACGCCTGCCGCTACTGTTTCGCGCGTGGCACGCACGAGTACCTGGACCTGGACGCGGGCCGGGACTTCGACACGCAGATCGTGGTGAAGACGAATATCGCCGCGGTGCTGCGCAAGGAACTCGGCAGGCGGTCCTGGCGGCGCGCACCGGTCGCGCTCGGCACCAACACCGATCCGTATCAGCGCGCGGAAGGCCGGTATCGCTTGATGCCGGGGATCATTCGCGCGCTGACCGAGTCCGGCACCCCGTTCTCCATCCTTACCAAGGGCACATTGCTGCGGCGGGATCTGCCGTTGCTCACCTCGGCCGCCCGCGAGGTTCGGGTCAGTCTGGCGGTGTCCATCGCGATCCTCGACGAGGACCTGCATCGCAGCCTGGAATCGGGCACGCCGTCACCGCGTGCGCGACTGGACTTGGTGCGCGCCCTCACCGACGCGGGGTTCGCGGTCGACGTCCTGGTCGCACCGGTCATCCCGTGTCTCACCGACAGCCGGGCACACCTGGACGCCATTTTCGGCGCTATCGCCGAGACCGGGGCGAGCTCGGCCGTCGCGTTCCCGATGCACCTGCGCGGCAGCACCAGGGGTTGGTTCCTGTCCTGGCTGGCCGAGCACCATCCGGCCCTGCTGCGCCGTTACCGTCAGCTCTACGGCCGCGGCGAGTCCGTGACGCCGGAATACTCGGCCTGGCTGCGCGCACGGGTCGATCCGCTGCTGGCCGAGCACGGTTTGACGCCGCACAGGCAGACCGAACCGGAGACACGGCCCGAAACCGCGGACACAACCGACCCGCAGCTGGCATTGTTCGCCTGACGCCGCCATCGCCGAATCTGGCGGGTCCGTGCGCTTCGCCGGGCGCGCACCGCATTCGACGGAGTAGTTTGGCGATGGCACCTCTCAGCGACGAGGAAGTGAAGCAGGCACATGGTTTCACACCAAAATGATGTCGGCACAGCAAAATTGGAAAAGGTCGTCATTCGGTTCGCCGGGGACTCCGGCGACGGAATGCAGCTGACCGGCGATCGCTTCACCCACGAGGCCGCCGCCTTCGGCAATGACCTGGCTACCCAGCCGAACTTCCCGGCCGAGATCAGAGCGCCGCAAGGCACCCTGCCGGGCGTCTCGTCGTTCCAGATCCAGATCGCCGACTACGACATTCTCACCGCGGGCGACCAGCCCGATGTACTGGTCGCGATGAACCCCGCCGCGCTGAAGGCGAATCTGGAGGACCTTCCGCGCGGCGCCACCGTCATCGTCAACACCGACGAGTTCACCAAGCGCACCCTCGCCAAGGTCGGTTACACCGCCGACCCACTGGCCGACGACACCCTGTCGGACTTTGTGGTCCACCGCGTCCCGATGACGTCGCTCACCCTGGGCGCCACCGAGTCGACCGGGGTGGGCAAGAAGGACGCCCAGCGCGCCAAGAACATGTTCGCCCTCGGCCTGCTGTCCTGGATGTACGGGCGCCCGATCGGCGGAACCGAGCGGTTCATGCGGGAGAAATTCGCCACGAAGCCGGACATCGCCGAGGCCAACGTGCTGGCGTTCCGTGCGGGCTGGAACTACGGCGAGACCACCGAGAGCTTCGCCACCACCTACGAGATCGCGCCGGCGAAGCTGGCGCCGGGAACCTACCGGCAGATCACCGGCAACACCGCGCTCGCCTACGGCCTGATCGCCGCCGGTCAGCTCGCGGGATTGCCCGTCTTCCTCGGTACCTACCCCATCACGCCCGCCTCGGACATCCTGCACGAGCTGAGCAAGCACAAGAACTTCGGCGTCACGACCTTCCAGGCCGAGGACGAGATCGCCGGGATCGGTGCGGCGCTGGGCGCTTCGCTCGGCGGCGCGCTGGGCGTCACCAGCACCTCCGGCCCCGGCCTCGCGCTCAAGAGCGAGACCATCGGCCTCGCGGTGATGACGGAGCTGCCACTGGTCGTCATCGATGTGCAGCGCGGCGGCCCCTCCACCGGCCTGCCGACCAAAACCGAGCAGGCCGACCTGTTGCAGGCCCTCTACGGCCGCAACGGTGAATCACCGGTGGCGGTGGTCGCGCCCCGCTCCCCCGCCGACTGCTTCGCCGCCGCGGTGGACGCGGCACGGATCGCACTCACCTACCGCACACCGGTGCTCTTGCTGTCCGACGGCGCGATCGCGAACGGTTCGGAACCATGGTCGATTCCCCGAGTGGCGGAGTTGCCCCCGATCGACCCGGCGTTCGAGCCGGAGGGCGACGACGGCGCCCCGTTCCAGCCCTACACCCGCGATCCCGACACGCTGGCGCGCCCGCTCGCAGTTCCGGGCACCAAGGGACGCGCGCACCGCATCGGCGGACTGGAGAAGGCGGACGGCAGCGGCAACATCTCCTACGATCCCGCCAACCACGAGCTCATGGTGCGATTGCGCCAGGCCAAGATCGACGGCATCACCGTGCCGGATGTCGAGGTGGACGATCCCGACGGCACGGCCGAGCTCCTGCTGATCGGCTGGGGCAGCTCCTACGGCCCGATCGGCGAGGCTTGCCGGCGCGCCCGCCGCCGCGGCGTTCCGGTCGCCCAGGCACACCTACGACATCTGAATCCATTGCCCGCCAACCTGGGTGAGGTCTTGCGCCGCTACCGCATCGTGGTGGCGCCGGAGATGAACGGCGGCCAGCTGGCCATGCTGCTGCGCGCGAGGTACCTGGTCGACGTGCGGCCGTGGACGAAGGTCGCGGGCACCGCGTTCTCCGCCCAGGAGCTGGTCGGCGTCATCGACGCGGCGCTGGACGGGTCGATCGGGGAGATGGAACAGAACAAGGTCTTCGCCGCCCGGGCGCGGGCCACCTATCGCACCACCACTGGGGGTAACGCATGACCATCGTGGAAACGTCGCTTGTCGGCACGGACCTGGGCCTGACCGGCCTGTCCGGGGTGCCGGCCGCGGACGGACCGCAGAAGGCGAAGGACTTCACCTCCGATCAGGAGGTCCGCTGGTGCCCCGGCTGCGGCGACTACGTGATCCTGGCGACGGTGCGCGGCTTCCTCGCCGAACTCGGCCTGCGCAGGGAGAATCTGATGTTCGTGTCCGGGATCGGCTGCTCCAGCCGCTTCCCGTACTACTTGGAGGCGTACGGCATCCACTCGATCCACGGCCGGGCTCCCGCGATCGCGACCGGCCTCGCGGTCAGCCGTCCCGATCTGTCGGTCTGGGTGGTGACCGGTGACGGCGACGCGCTGTCCATCGGGGGGAACCATCTCATTCACGCGTTGCGCCGCAATGTGAACATGACGATCCTGCTGTTCAACAACAGGATCTACGGGCTGACCAAGGGCCAGTACTCCCCGACCTCGGAGCAGGGCAAGATCACCAAATCCACCCCCATGGGTTCGCCTGACCACCCGTTCAACACCTTGTCGGTGGCGCTGGGCGCGGAAGCGACCTTCGCGGCCCGCGCGCTGGATTCCGATCGCGCGGGACTCACCGAGGTGCTGCGCGCCGCCGCCGAGCATCGCGGCACGTCGTTCGTAGAGATCCTGCAGGACTGCCCGATCTTCAACGACGGCTCGTTCGACGTGCTGCGCCGGGAGAACGCCGCGGAGCACCTCATCCCGCTGCGGCACGGCGAACCCATCCGGTTCGGCGCCGAAGGCGAATTCGCGGTGGTCCGAAGCGGTTTCGGGATGAAAGTGGCCCGTACCGACAGTGTCGCGGAGTCCGACATCGTGGTGCACGACGCGTACGCCGACAGCCCGGAGTATGCCTACGCGCTGTCGCGGCTGTCCGATCAGGGGCTCGACCATGTCGTCACCGGCGTCTTCCGCAGCGTCGCGCGGCCGACCTACGACGACGCCGTGCGCTACCAGACCGAGGTCGCACGGGAAACAAAACCGATCGGTCCGGAATCACTCCAAGCCCTGCTCACCGGGCCGGAAACCTGGACCGTCGAGTAGCGGCTCGGCGCACGCCGGCGCGGTGGAACGCGGCGTCGGCGGACCGGGCCGGACGCGCTGAGCGCCGCCGGGGCCGACGCTTGCGGGTCAGCCGAGCGCGGCGACCTCGGTGTCGGTCAGCACGATCGGCGACACCACGTCCTTGGCCCGCGCCAGCTGCACGGCCCGAAACAGCGGCCGCTCCTCCAGACCGGCATCGCGCGCCTCGGCACGCAATTGCTGCACCAGCATGGCGGAAACGGCCACCGCCGCGGCCAATCGACTGGCGGCGAGCGCGTCGGCGAGCCTGCGCAGGCCGAGCAGATGCAGCTCGCGGCCGCTGCCCGCATCGGTGTACATCGCCAGCGGGATGACCTGCGAGACCTCTCCGGCGGTGACCCGCAGGACGATACGGCTCAACCGCGCCGGGAAAACCAGCACCTCGACACCCGTCGCCGACGACATCTCCACCTGCCGTTCGCCGAACAGCCTGCGGGCGTGAATGATCGTCCCGGACAGCCACATTCGCCGCCGCCGCAACGCGATGGCGTACAAGACGGTTGGCGCGCCGACGACTACGCCGATGGCGACGGCGATCGGCCAGCTCACCACGGTCGCCGCCAGCAGCGCGGCGCCGAGTCCGATGCCCGACGCGGCCAGCGCGAGGCGGCGCAGCATCGGCGCGTACAGCTCGGGCGCGACCAAATCGAGCCCTACCGGCGCGAGCGCCTGCTCGTCATCAGAATTCGTCGACACTGTTCCGCCCTCTCGCGACCCCGGCATCGATGCGCCGGTCACGCTACCGTGCCCGCCGCTCGGCCGACGGCGGGTTCGGCGCAGAGTACCCCGGTCGCGGCGTCCATGCCGCGCAACCGGTGACCCGCGCCGACCTCGTCGCGGCTAGGCCAGCGACTCCCGGATCACCCCGACCACTTCGGCCAGCGGGATCTGCCGCTGCTCGCCGGTCGCCATGTCCTTGAGCCCGATGGTGTTCTCCGCGATGTCGCGGTCGCCCAGCACCAGGGTGAACGCCGCCCCCGACCGGTCGGCCGCCTTCATCGCGCCCTTCACACCGCGCCCGCCGTACGCGAGATCGACCCGCACGCCTGCCGCACGCAGCTGCGCCGCGAGCACGACCAGGCGCTGTTTGGCGGCATCGCCCAGCGGCACACCGAAGACCTCGCAGCGCGCCGGGTTGCCCGCCGACTTGCCTTCGGCCGCCAGCGCCAGCATGGTGCGGTCCACGCCGATACCGAAGCCGATGCCCGACAGCGGCTGCCCGCCGAGTTCGGCCATCAGGCCGTCGTAGCGGCCGCCGCCGCCGATGCCGGACTGCGCGCCGAGACCGTCGTGCACGAATTCGAACGTGGTCTTGGTGTAGTAGTCCAGGCCGCGCACCATGCGTGGGTTCACCACGTAGGGCACGCCGAGCGCTTCCAGGTGACCGAGCACCTGCTCGAAGTGCGCCTTGGCCGATTCCGACAGGTGATCGATCATCAACGGCGCGTTCGCGGTCATCGCGCGCACCTCGGGCCGCTTGTCGTCCAGGACGCGCAGCGGATTGAGCTGGGCGCGCCGCTTGGTCTCCTCGTCCAGCGGCAGCTGGAACAAAAACTCCTGCAGCAGTTCCCGGTACTGCGGGCGACAGGTCTCGTCGCCAAGCGAGGTGATCTCCAGCCGGAAGCCGTCCAGCCCGAGTCCACGGAATCCGGCATCGGCGATGGCGATCACCTCGGCGTCCAACGCCGGGTCGTCGACGCCGATCGCCTCGATCCCCACCTGCTGCAGCTGCCGGTACCGGCCGGCCTGCGGCCGCTCGTAGCGGAAGAACGGACCTGCGTAGCACAGCTTCACCGGCAGCTGGCCGCGGTCGAGGCCGTGCTCGATGACCGCGCGCATCACGCCGGCGGTCCCTTCGGGACGCAGTGTGACGCTGCGGTCACCGCGGTCGGGGAAGGTGTACATCTCCTTGGTGACCACGTCGGTCGACTCGCCGACACCACGGGCGAACAGGCCCGTGTCCTCGAAAACCGGCAGCTCGATATGTCCGTACCCGGCCAGTCGGGCGGCGCGGAGCAGGCCGTCGCGCACCGCGACGAACTCGGCCGAGCCGGGTGGCACGTAGTCCGGTACCCCCTTCGGGGCAGAGAAGCTGCTGGTCTTGGTCACGATGCTCCAGTTTCCACCACTACGCCCCCGCAAGTCCAACCGGTTCGCCGAACCGCCTCTCGGGAAGGATGCGGATCAGTCTCAGGAAGAAATGGCACACTCTTATCCCGATGTCACCGGATACGGGAGGAACGTGGTAGTGCCGAGCAACGAACAGCGACGAGCAGCGGCGAAACGCAAACTGGAGCGTCAGCTCGCCAACCGGGCCGAGCGGGCGCGCAAGCGGAAGCAACTCACGATCGCAGGATCGGTGCTGGGTATCGTCGTCGTGGTCGCCGCCGTCACCGGGGTGTACTTCCTGACCCGCGGCGAGGACAGCGGCTCCGACGCCGCCGACCCCTCGCTGTCCAGCGCCCCCACCGCCGCCACGCCGCCCGCGGCGAAGGCCAAGCCCGCGACGGTCGACTGTGTCTACCGCGACAGCGCCAAGCCCGCCGACAAGCCCGCGAGCAAGCCGAAGGCCGACGGCATCCCGACCACCGGGGTGGATGCCAAGGTCAGCGTCAGCATGGAGACCAGTCAGGGCCCGATCGGTCTGACGCTGAACAACGCCGAGTCGCCGTGCACGGTGAACAGCTTCGTCAGCCTGGCCGCGCAGAATTTCTTCGACGGCACCGATTGCCACCGGATGACCGCGGACGAGGGCCTGAAGGTGCTGCAGTGCGGTGACCCGACCGGTACCGGAATGGGCGGGCCCGGTTACGAATTCGACAACGAGTACCCGACCGATCAGTACGCGCCGGACGACCCGAACGCAACCAAGAACGCGATCGTCTACAAGCGCGGCGCCCTCGCCATGGCCAACGCCGGTCCCGGCACCAACGGCAGCCAGTTCTTCATCGTCTATGCGGATTCCCAGCTGCCACCGCAGTACACGATCTTCGGCACGGTGGACGAGAACAGCCTCGGCACCCTCGACAAGATCGCGCAGGTGGGCCAGGACAATTCCAACGGCCCCGGCGACGGCAAGCCGAACCAGCCGGTCACGCTCCAGTCGGTGCGCATCGACCGCTGATCGTCGAACTCTCGGGCCCGCCGCCGAACCGGCAGCGGGCCCGAGCCGTGTCCGGGGCGCATCCAGCCGGAGCGAGGATAGGCGAACCTTTGTTCGGCCAGGCTGTCCTCATCCCGAAGATCATCCGGCGCGTTCCGACGCGCGCCGGAAATGTGCGATATATGCTGATAAGCGGCACGCTCGTTCGATTGTGCCGACCTTTGTCGGGTAACCTCGAACCAAGGAGTTCCCGTAGCGTAGTCACCCCCTCGACAGGATCGCCCTGGGAGAGAGTGTGCGCCACGCCGCGAGTACTCCGGGTGTCCACGTTTGCAGGCGGGACCCGCTGCACGGGACTACAGTTCGCGTGGCGGCGTCCGTGACGAAGCACCACCATCATCCATAGTGATCACTGCAGCATCGGGGAGCAGCCATGTCCGAGGAACTGGACGACATCGGCCGGGAAACCGCGGCCATGATGAGGACAATGTTGCAGCTTGCGACACTCGTTGCCTTGAAGACCCGTGAGCGTGGTCAGAAGGAAGTCGAAGCGCGAGTCAAGCTCGCCGAGGCCCGCGTCAAAGAGGCAAGGGAACTGCAGGTCCGGGAGGCTCGCGACGCGAAGGCCAAGGATCCGCGGAACACGGAGCTGGCTCGGCTGATCGAGAAGCCGATCGCGGAAAAGGGTGTGTCCCTGGAGAAGGACCGCTTCTCCGCGCAAGCCGAGGCCTCGCGGATGGCCGCCACTGCCGCCGCCAACGCCAGGCCGGCGATGCAATACGACTCCCCGGAACGGCGGATGGCGATCGCCGCCCATCTCGCCAAAATGGGTGTCGCGCCGGAACTGGCCGCGGTGCGGATGCTGATCGAAGTAGGGCAGGCACAACCACCGGGCGAAGCGGTGCGCACTCGCCCCGGCGAGGCGGCGACGGTGACCAGAGGGGCGAGAGAACAGGAATCTCGCGGCTTGGAACGGACCAGATAAGCACCAGGAGTGAACGCCCGCTGGAGTTACCCAGCGGGCGTTGTTCTTTCGATGGCATTCGCGAGAATGGCTGCCACGCAACCGGTTAGGTGTGGAAGTCGCCGATGGTCGGATCGCCGAACATGCCGTGCTGCGGCGATTTCGTCGGCAGCGGGCTGAGCATGTCCTTGTGGCCGTTGCGCACACTGCAGTACTTGAACGGCCCTTTGGGGTCGAACAGCTTCGCCATGTGCGGGTCCGCGTGATCCAGGAACCAGACGCTCAGGCCGGTCGCCCCGTCCTGGCGGTAATGTTCCCAGGCCCGCCACAGCGCATCCAGCCGAGCGATCGCCTCGGCGTGCTGCCACCATTCCGGGCACCACACCGTGTCGCTGAGATCGGTGACCTGCCGCCGGTAGATTCCGCTGAGGTAGTTCTCGACGAAATCCACCACATTCGAGTAGGCCATCGGTTGTTGCTGCTGCTCGGTCATAGCGGCCGAACCTCCTCGATCGGTCCGTGCTCTGGCGGCGGCGTCGACTTGCTCAGCGAAGGCGCGCCGACCAGGTCCGTGATCTGGGTCTTGCGTTCCGGATCATGACGCGAGATGGACTGCTTCACGTCGGCAGCGTACTCGCCCTCCCACCACGGCACCGTACGCAGCAGCACCGGCGGCGCCCCGGACGGGAACAGGATGGCCCGGCCGCGCGGCAATGTCGCCAGCGCGTTGACCGTGAACGTCTTGGACGAACTCAGAGAGCGCGAATAGCTCTTGCCGCCTTTGGATTCGGAGACCGACTGCGAGATCGCGTCGTATTCGCCCAGCACGTCCGAACGCTCCTGCAGGAACTTGGTGTCGTCCACGCCGCTGCCGAGCACCTTGATGTTCGCCGCCGACCACAGGGCGTTCATGCCGCTCTCACCCCAGCAGCGCGCCCCCTGTGCCCAGGACTGCAGCACCGTCATCACCACGATGCCGCGCGAGCCGAAGTGGCTGTACTGCTTGGGCAGATCCTTCCAGCGCACCACGTTCGCGGCCTCGTCGAGCACCGCGAGCAACGGAATCGCCAGTCGCCCACCGGCCGACTGCGAGGCCTTGCGCATCGCGACGTCGATCACCGCCTCGGTGAGCGCGCTCACCAGCGGCGCGGCCGAGCCGCGGCCCTCCAGCGACAGACTGTACAGCGTTCCATTGTGGTTCAGGAACTCCATCTCGTCGAACTCCCTGCGGTCGCCGCCCCGGGTGATCCACGGGTGCACGTTCGACAGCTTCAGGCAGCGGATCATCTTCTTGGCGGTGCCGAAGATGCCGCTGCGCGTTCGCGGGTCGGTGTTGTACTGCGAGGAGAGGCCGGAAGCCGTGTAGTGGTGGCGGGCGGCGCGCAGGAGTTCGATGGGCTCGGTGTCCTGCGGATTGGTCACCCATTCCCAGACCTGCACGATCGGGCGGCTGCCGTTGCGGTCGCCGACCGCGGCGGCGAGGAACAGTCCGGCCAGCAGGTCCTCCGCCTCGGGATCGAAGAACGCGTCGGTGTTGGTGTCGCGGCCGTCGTCGCCGTCGGCGAAGTGCCCGGCCAGCCGCGCCGCGCGCATCTCGCACCCTTCGCGCTTCGCGTCCACCCAGGACAACGGATCCCAGAACCAGGTCGGCAATTCACCCGCGACGCCCTGCGGGTCGAAGACGAACGTGGGACTTCCCTTGGCCTCCCGGACATCTCGGGTGGCGTCCACCACATCGCGCTTGTTCGAGGTGGCTAGCACCGGCCCGATCGCGGTGAGGATCGCCGGGATCACGCGCGAGGTCGACTTGCCTTGGCGTGGGCCCCAGATGTCCAGGTGCAGATCCTCGTACGAGCCGTAGAGCATGACTCCGTCGGCCACGCCGACGCCGATCGGCACGCCGGGAACGCCACCGTCACGAAGTTTCACACCGAGCTGCTGGGCCTTCTCCCGCACGCCCGCCTCGGTGAGCATCGAGATCGCGCCGCCATTGCCCATCACGTCGGCCTTGTCGTCGACCGGTAGCCTGCCCTTGGACTGGCGCTGCTGCAGCCGCTTGCGAATCACAAGATAGCCGACCACGCTCATGATCACCAGCAGGACGATCACCGTGGCCGCGCCGGGCCACTGAAGCTTTCCCCTGGCCAGGTCGGCGGCGATGGCAATGGGGTTGATCGGGACTTTCTGCGGGCTGCCCGCGAGCATGTTGCCCAGATGGAGAGCGAGCCAGAGGGTTCCGAAGATCGCGAAGCCTGCGTAGATCAGGATCAGGCTGACGTCGGGTCCGGGTACGGCCGGATCCGTCACCTTTTTCTTCTTCGCCATGTGTGCCTCCTGGGTGGGCCGTCCGGTGGGAAAGCGGGTGGTCAGCGGAACGCGTCGAGCCGCCAGCCGTCGGGTGTGCGCACGACGGTGGCGATCACCGTCGCGGGCGGCAACGCCTCCTTGCGCCCGTTCGGGTAGACGACGGTCTGCTCGATCCCGATCTTGAACTGCTGGACGTTCGGATCGGTGAGGATCGGCGCCTTCTCGCCGGACGCGAAAGTGAACGCCTCCACACGCGCCTCTTCTCTCGCCCAATCCGCCCACTGCAGCGACGACTTCGGGGCTTCCACCACGGTCGGCGCCGTATCCAGCATACGAATCAGGCTGGGGCCGAGAAACTTCCGTGCCCGCGACAGCGAAGCACCCTGACTCTCGGTGGCGGGTTGCCAGCTGTAGATCTCCCGCAGCGCCGCGACCGCGACGCCGTCGGGAGTCACCGGATCCGGCGCGGGAGCGACCTCGAGGAGGCGGGTCGTGGACGTAGCCGGATGCGCCGCATCGGATCCCTTGTCCGCGCGGTCCGCGCGACCGCAGGCCGCGCTCAGCACCGCGACGCTCAGCACCAGCATCACCACCAGTTTCGCGCGTGCACTTGCTTTGTCATTCCAGGCTAGCCGCATCGCGCCGCGTCGCGGCAGCTCCCCGACCGCGTGTTCGGCGCGGGCACGCATTCCCGCACCTGCCACGCTCGGCTCCGTCATGACCGTCGAGGCGGCTGTACCGATCGCTCGCTCACTCATGCCTGCGCCTCGCTGACGCTCAGCTCCGGCACGAGCGAGTGCTCAGCTGTGCCGATTGTTCGCTCGCTCACAGCACCCTCCTCGCTCGTCCGTCTCCAGGCACCGCGACTTCCGAGACGCCGCCAGCGGATCGGGCGTCCGCGCCCGGAACCGACTGGATCATCCGGCCGTTCCCGGCGTAGATGCCGACCAGCGCCGGTCCGCGCGGCCCGAATGAACTGAACACCAGATCACCCGGCTGAATTCGGCTCATCGGCACCTCCGCACCTGCCTCCCATTGCTGTTCGGCCGTGCGCGGCAATGTCACGGTGCCGGAGGACGCCGCGAACACCGCAGCCGAGGTCAGTCCGGGCCCGTCCAGACCGCCTCCGCTGGGCCCCTGCGGCCCGCCACCGCCCCAGACATAAGGCGTACCGAGCCATTCGTGGGCGGCTTCGACGATCTGGTCGCCGGTCGAGCTCTCCCCCGGCGTGAACCGGCCGACCGAGCCCGGCGCGCGGTACTGCGCCTCCATCGCGAGAATGCTCCGCACATACGGCTGGGTCTCGGCGTAGTGCGCGGCGACCTGGTTGGGCATGCCGCCAGAGGCCAGCACCGCGCCCTCGCCCGCGTTGTACGCCGCCAGCGTGAGCGCGACAACGTCGCCTTGCACTCTGCCTTCGGACTGCCACCGCAGGATCTTGTGCGCGATCGCGCACATGTAGCGGCCCTGGCCGATGATCGCGTCGCCGTCGTCCCACACGCTGGCCACGCCGTTGCCGTCGGCATCGATGACATATGGCTGGCCATCATCGGGATTGATGCTCGCCGCGGTGCTCGGCAGGAACTGGGCCAGGCCCTGCGCACCCGCGGGCGAGACCGCGCCGCGCCGGAAACCGGACTCCTGCCTGCCCTGCGCGGCGAGCAGCGACGGCGTGACCTGCGGGCAGATCGAACCCGCGCGCCGGTACCAGATCTCCAGTTCCGGTGGCACCTTGCCCGTCGCGAGCGCGCCACCGGCGGTACCGAAGCCGAGGCTGCACCGCGGATCGCTGGAATAGGCATGCGCGCCACCGATATCCGGCGTCGGCGCGCCATCCAGCCAGGGCAACGGATCGATCTGCCGCCCGCCGGTGAACCGGCCGCCCGGCACGATCTCGAAATGCAGGTGTGGCCCACTGGATTCGCCTGCCGAGCCGACCGCACCGATGTGCTGACCCGCGGCCACCGTGTCGCCGGCGCGGACCAGCACACCCGAGTCCCACATGTGGCCGTAGACAGCCGAATACGCACGGCCGTTGGTGTCCACCGAATCGACGACGATCCAGTTGCCGAAGCCCGACGCCGGGCCGGCGGCGACGACACGGCCGTCGGACACCGAGAAGATCGGGGTGCCGTCGGCCGCGGCCAGGTCGACACCTCTGTGCGCGCCCCCACGTGAGCCGAAAACATCTGAGAGGGTGAACGTTCCGATAGCCAGTGGCAGAGTACGGCGCAGCGGACCGACACCCGCCGCCAGCGACGGCGTAGCAGTAGCGGACGGATTCGTCTGTGTTCCAGTGGGATTCGCTGTCGCTGCGGCGCGCCGATCGCCCGGCGTGTACCCGCCGAGCGGCGGCAGCGCCGACTGTGAGCCGAGCACCGAGCCGCCCTCGCAAGGGTCGTCCACCGCGGGCATGACGATGACCAGCACGACGGTCACCAGTCCGAGAACCGCGCCGAGCGCCGTCCACAACACCGATTTGCCGCTCATCACCGCACCCCGGCAGAATGCCGCGCACAGGCGTGTTTCACGTCCGGCGCCGGGCTTCGTTGAGAGTGTCGGCCAAGGTGCGGTTCATCTCGGCGGCAGCGGCCAATTGCTGTTGCAACAGAGCCACCTTGCGCCGCAACGCGGTCGCGTCCATGCGCTCCAGGCTGGGGCCTTCGGCCGCGCGCACCCAATTCCGCACCGAATTCGTGTGCACACCGATCTGGTCGGCGACCACGCGACAGGCCTCCGATTCGCTGCGCAGCTTGCCCGTGAGCGCGATGACCTGCGCGACCGCGGCCTCGCGCACCTCGGGTGAGACGCGGCGGTAGGACCGGTGCGGCATCATGCGGCACTCCCTGGCGAATCCGTTCCGCGCGAGGTCGATTCGGTGAATTCACTGAACCGCTGGTTGGTGTCGTGGATCCCGCTTTCCTTCTCCGAGAGCGTGAATTCCATGTGGAACGGGATGCCGGGCCTGCGGTCCTCACCGATCTTGAGCAGGAATTTACCGGTACCGGGCGGAGACGGCCGCAGCTGTCCGGGCTTGAGCGCCTCGCCCGTCAACGCTTGCGGTGCGGACCATCCGGTCACCATCTCCTCCTCGGCCGATGTGAACGGAACCGTGCTGTCGAGTCGTTTGATCTCCTCGGCCGGGAGCGCGCCGAAGATCTTCGCACGTGCGCGCTCGAGAAAACCGAGCGCTTTCGCTATCGCGGCTTCCGATCCGAGTGCTTGCAGGTCCTTGATGGTATGGCTGATCATGATCAGCGCGGTGGCGATGCCACGCTGTAGTCGGGTCAGCTCGTCGACGCGGTCGACCATGAAGTCGCCGAGACCGAGCACCTGCCACAGCTCGTCCATCACCACCTGGAAGTAGCGCTGCGGGCCGAGCTTCGCGTCGGCCAGCACGTGCGCGGCCTCGACCGAGGCGAATCCGTCGGCCCAGCAGGCCAGCATGACCGCGGCCTTGAGCTTCTTGTCGCCGGTCGGGATATGCGAGACGTCCATGCACACCGCGACCGCGCTGGTGTCGATCGGCACGGTGGTCTGTCCGTTGAAGACCGCGCCGAACGGGCCCTGGGTGAGCGCGCGCAGCGAGCGGCGCAGGCCCTTGATCGCCTCCTGGTACTCGGCCGGGTTGTCGGCGCCCGCGTCCAGCATCAATTCGTCACCGCCACTGACGATCACGTCGAGGAGGTTCTCCATGATCGGCGGCTTGTCCGGCGTATATCCACTGCCGGGCCGGTACAGGATGCGCAGTGCGGTGGAGATCAGCGTCTCCTCGTAGTCGCGGACGCGGTCGCCGCGCACCAGTTCGACCAGACCGGCGATCAGCGTCACCTGCCTGGCGCGCAGGTCCTGCAACACTTGCAGCTGCAGGGCCGGGAACTCTTCCAGCCGCGGAACCACCGCGCCGAGCACACCCGCGGCGAGCGGATTGAGCTTGCCGTGCCCGTAACCCAGGTCGATCACCTGACCGCCGACCAGCTCGACCATCTTGCGGTAGTCCGGTTTGACGTCGGCCAGGATCAGCGGCGTGATGCCCTGCGCGATGCCGCCGAGCACGATCCGGCGCACCAGCGAGGACTTGCCGAAACCGTTGAGGCCGAGCACGAACAGGCTGGGCGCGGTGATGAAGCTGCCGCGCATGAACCAGTTCATCGGGTCGAAGCACACCGGGGCTCCAGTGTGCAGATGCGAGCCGAGTGGGGTGCCGATCAGCGGCGCACCCGCGCCGACCGACCACGGCCACAAGCCGGCGACCTGGGCGGTGGTGGCGCGGTATTCGACCGGCCGGCCGACCACGTTCATCCGGCCGCCGCCCGGCCCCGCGTAACCGCGGTCGGTGAGTTGCGCCGTGCTGCGGTCGAATCCGTCCTCGATCGACTGCTCCGCCCTGGCCGCGTAGTTGCGGCGGCGGATGTCGTCGGTGCGGACCCGGAACTGCGCCCACGCCGCCCGCAGACCGCTGCCCTCGCGGGCGATCATCTCCAGCTTGGCGCGGGTGGCGTCGTCGAGCAGCGGAGGGCCGGACTGTTTGCGCCGATCCGCCTTCGCCTTCGCGCGGCGGGCCGCTTTGTCCTGGTACGGGGTACCCATGGCGCGATCGGCCGTGTAGTCGACCTTGGCGGGCCGCGCCACCCGGCCGTTCCTGGCGCCGTTGCGATCCGGCCGCCTGGCGATGCGCTCGGTGGCCGCGTCACGGGGGACGCGGGAGCCGCGCTCGCCGTGGGGGCGGTCTGCGCCCGCTCGCGAACGCCGCTCGGCTTCGCGTGCCGCGCGCCGATCGGACGTCTCGACGCCGTGCCGGTCCCCGCCGTTCACCCGCGCCGAATCCCGTGCGGGGTGCCGCGGCCGGGCCTGCCGCTGGCCCGAGTCGTCCCGACCGGACTGCTCGAGCCGTCTGCGGCGCGCGTCCTCGTCCCGTTCCCGTACGGGTGGCTCGTAGTCCCGTGCCATGAATCGCTCACCCCGCCAGTACCTTCGGAATAGTCGCGTGCTCCGGCAGGATCACCCCGCAACCGAGCGAAGCCGCGAAGGCCGCCGCCTGGTAGCGGTAACACCGCCGAATCTTCAAGCGCGCCTGGGTCGACAGATCGCGCGTGATGGCTTCGATGCGCGGCAGGTCGCCGCGCAGTGGCTCGGTGATGGTCACCAGCGCCCCGAAGCGGGTCACACCGTGACCCCTGGCCTGCTCCTCGCGGGCCTGCTGGGTCGCGCCCACCCGCAGCGTCGCCGCCGCGGACACGACCCCGCGTTCGCTTTGTTGGGCCACCAGCGCGTTCTTGAAATCGTCGTCGACGATTTCGGCGGCGTCGGCGGCTGAGTGCGGACGGTACACGATCGCGATACGTTTGCGCGGTACTTCCGGATTCGGCGCGAGCAACCGCTGCAGGACCCGCTCGTCGACCGCGCCCTCCGGGGCCGCGTCCATCTCCCAGGTGACCGACCGGCCGCCGTCGTGCACCAGATGATCCCACTTCTCGTCATGGGACACCGGACCCGCGTCCGCCCAATCCAGGCCGTGCCCTTCGGGTTCGCCCGCGGCGACCTCCAGATCGGCCTGCGAGGCGGGGTCGTAGCTGCGCCGGATGAACGCGATCACCTCGTCGGCCGACATCGGCTGTGCGCGCACGCCTGCCTCGGCGAGCGCGGCGCAGATACCGGGCAGGCGGCGGCCGATCTCGACGGCCTCCTCCGCCGGGTTCTTGCGGCGCTCGGCGGTGGTGGCCTTGAACGTGATCGCCACGCGCGGCAGCAGCTGCACCCGTTCCTGCGGCAGCTCGGTGGCCAGCTCGTACATCACCTGCTGGGCCAGTTCCGGCGCCTCAGGCCTGGTGATCGTGGAAACTTCGGTGAGCAACCGGTTTCCGGTCTCCGGCACGGTGTCGATGACCGGAACGACGGCGACGATGTCGCTGGTCTGGCCGACCGAGGCGAGGAAGGTGCCCCACGCCGAGACCCATCGGTCGATGACGGGTTGGTCCACCGCCTCGTGTCCTTGCGGCCACGCCCGCAGCACCACCGTGTACTGCGCGAATTGCGGCAGGTGGATCATGCCGAAGCTGTAGCCGCCCGCGTCGATGCCCTCGTAGAGCTTGGAGGGCGCCAGCAGACCGGGCAAACGGGTGACGCCGCCCGGGATCCGGGAGAAGCGGCCACCGCGGTATACATGCTCGCCACGACTACGCGAGCGCATCCAGTTGAACATCATCAATCCCGTCTCGTAGCCCGAACGACCTCCGGTCCGCCACACCAGGGGAACCATCACGACGACACCGGTGCCGCCGACGATCAGACCCCACTGGAAGCCGCCGACCATCGCGGTGATCAGCGCCGTGATCACGACCGCGAAGCCGAGTACGGTCTCTTCCCAGCGCAGGCCGAAAAGGCCCGCGCTGCGCGGCTTCTGCCAGAGCCCGTACGAGCGCCGCTCGTAGGTGTCGGTGACTGTCATCGCGGAATGGTGCTCCTCCCGAGGTCGGGTGAACGGTTCGTCCAGCGGTCGCCCGCGACGTCACCCATGGCTTGCTCGGCCCGGTTCAGTCCGCCGCTCGCGGCGCGCGCCGCGCCGATCCGGCCTGCCGTCCTGGCCGATCCGGAGGCTACTCCGGCCGCGCCCGCGGGTCCGGAGGCGCGCGGTGCCGCGCCGCCTTGACCGCCGCCACCACCCCGGGGCGTAGTCGGCGGCCGCGGCGCGCCGCCGCGCGGGCCACCCGCGCCGCCCGGCCGCGGACCGGTCCCGCTGCCGCTCACGTAACCCGCCGCGCCCGGCGCCGCGGCGCCCTTGACGCCAACGGCCTTGGTACCCATGGCACCCAAGCCCGCCACCGCGAGCAGGGTGCCGCCGGTCGCGGTGAGACCCGAACCGCCGCTACCGACGATCGCGACGGCCGGGGTGACCAGCCGCATGAGCGCGGGCAGCACGAACGCCACGCTGCACAGCAGCACGATCGCGACCAGCATGCGCTGGGCCTGCTCGCCGTCGGGCAGGCCACCGGTCGGGGTGAGCGAGTCGACGTGACCCGCGGTGGTGAAGGCGATCATGTAGACGATCGCCGCCACCGGTTTCCACAGCATGAAGGCGATGATCCAGCCGATCAGCTTCTGATAGGACTGCTTGCCCACGTTCATGCCGGAGGCCGCCGCCGCCAGCGGCAGCACTCCGGCCGCGATCACCAGCAGGCCTTGGCGGACAATGGCGAGCACGATCTGCGCCAGCGCGCCGAGCAGGCCGACGATCGCGATGATCAGCACCAGTCCGGGTGAAAAGGCTTGCAGCTTGCTGGTTTTCACCATCAGCTCGGCAAGGTCCTTGGCATTGCCGTTGGTCGAGTCGCTGATGATCCACTCCGCGAACCGATCCGAGGCCTGCGTGCCGGCCACGATCACCGCGCCGAGCATCCAGGAGCTGAACACCACGCGGGTGAACATCCGGAACGACTCGGCCGCCTCGTTCATCACGGCTCCGCGTCTGGCCTCGGCCAGTCGCGCGCCGGAAATGATCACCGACGCGATCAGCAGCAAGATCTGTGCCTGATAGGTGTAGTCGTTGATCTTCGTGAACAGTGAGCCCGAATCGCTGACGGCCTCGTTGGGCACCTTCATCCAGAAGGTCAACGCCAGGATGATGGCCTCGCCGAGGCCGTTCATCAGCGAGTCGACCACCTTGCCGAACGTCGAGTCCCAGGCCTTGTCCTTGACCGCCGTCGCCGCCTGACCCGGATGCGAGGCGGCATTGCCCGCCTTGCACGCGGCGGAGGCGGCGTCACCGAGGGAGATGCCGGGCAGGCCGACATTGTCGAGCGTGTCGTGGATTTCATTGCACGTCTCGTCGAAACCGTAGGTTTGTCCGTAGGCCACGGTCGGCGTCGCGATCATCACCGTGAAGATGACCGCGAATATCGTGACTATCCGCCTCACCATTGTGTCCACCCCTCGATGCTCCGCAGGGACTCGATCTGCACTCGCTCGTCGCCTGTCACCGCGGTGAGCTTCCAATCTCCGTCTCGCCACATGACCGCCAGGCGCATGCCCACCCATGTTGGTTGGCCATCAACTGTTTCTCGAGCCTTTCTCGCAAACTGCACTTTCGCGAAATCATCTGCATAGCTTTCGATCCGGAACGCGTCCGAAGCGAACAACAGGGGTCTGAGCTTGTCGGGCAGACGATCGGACACCTTGCCCTCGGCGACCAGCCGGTCGTACTCGGCCAGATACCCCGGCGTCACGTCGACCAGACGGACCAGCAGGTCACGATCCTTGGGATTGGCGTTGGTCCGCCAGTAGATCTGCTCGGCGGCCAGTGCGGCGCCCTGCGGCGTATGCGCGAATCCCACCGCGGCGGAACCATCGATCCTGGACGGCCCGTCGGATGTCGAGAAGCGCACGACGGGACCGCCGAATATCCGCTGCCACACCCCTTCGCCGTTGGACGGCACCGGCGCGGCGGCGGTCCCTCCCGGCGTGCCGGGTTGCTGCCGCTGGTCCGGATGCTGTTGCAGGGCAACGCCGGCAGCGGCGACCGGGACATCGACGCGTCGGCCGAACATGTCGGTCTCGGGGTTGCCGAATACCGCGGCGGCGCTGGGGACGGCAGACCCGAGTGCCGGAGCGCTCGCCGACATCGTGCCGGGCGTCGAGGCGCGGTCGTCACCGGAGGCGCTGTCCCCCACGGTGACAACCGTGACGATCGCGGCGATCGCAACGCTGAGCACCGCGCCCGCGCCGAGCAGGGCCAGGGGCGGACGACCGGAACCTCGCGTTGTCACCACTTCGTCCACCCCGCCAGCGACTCGAGATACTCCGTCTGCGCGTTGTTGGACGTGGAAGGCTTCAAGCGCCAGTCACCCGCGTCCCACACCATGACCAGGCGAGTAGCCGCCCACAGCTGCTTGCCGTCCACCACCGGTCCCCTGGTGGCCAGGCGGACGATGGCGAGATCGTCGGCGTAATCGTCGACTTTGAACGCATCGGAGGCGACGAAGTAGCGGGTCACCTTCTCTGGCTGCTGCTCGGGCAGGCGGTCGTCGGCCAGCGCCCTGTCGTAGGCGGCGATCTGCTGCGCGGAGACCCGGACCTGACGCATATACAGGTCGCGGTGGGCGGGGCGAGCGTTGAGCCGGTAGGTGATCTGCGCCGCCGCCAGCACCGCACCCTGCGGGGTATGCGAGTATCCGACGGCCAAGTCGTCCTCGATGCGGGTGGGCCCGTCGGAGGTGGAGAAGGGCACCGAGGCGCCGTACACGCGCTGCCAACCGTGTGGTTCGGTGGTACCTTCCGGCGCCGCGGTCAACCAGTCCGGGTCGCTGGGCTTGCGCTGCCGCGCGGGATCCTGCGGAAGGGTTTGTCCCGCCGCATT
This sequence comes from Nocardia sp. NPDC051787, assembly GCF_040681325.1. Classification (NCBI taxonomy): domain Bacteria; kingdom Bacillati; phylum Actinomycetota; class Actinomycetes; order Mycobacteriales; family Nocardiaceae; genus Nocardia; species Nocardia sp. NPDC051787. The sequence goes on along the minus strand of NZ_JBFAYO010000017.1, from coordinate 93,381 downwards.
GTTCGGGACGTCGACGCGCCTGCCGAGGATGTCCACCTCCGGGCTGGCGAACCCGGTGCCGCCCGAACCTTCCGTGACGGCCGGAGCGCCGCCGACGCCTTGGTCGTCGCGGCCGACGAAGACGAAGATGCCGACGACCACGATGAGCGCTAGTACGGCAGCGGACGCGACGACACCGAAGGAGACACGATCGCGCGCGTACGACTCTCTGTCGCTCACGACTGCGCCTCGCCGGCGCTCGGCTCCGTCGTGCGCGAAGGCGCGCGGCGTCCTCGGTTCGCTCGCTGACGCTCGCTCACGTCGGTGCCTCCAATTTCACGATGTCAGTGGGTAATGCGTCGATCGAGTCGATGGGTCGTGCGGTCGAGCTGGGGTCGGGCAGTCGTAATCTCCAGTCGTCGCCGAACCACTCGACGGCGGTGTGGTGCACCGCCTTCGATCGATCGGAATACTCGGTGTACACGTCGACGGTGGAGTTCTGCTCGGTGAAGCCGGTGATCTGGTAGCCGAGCAGCCTCGGCGCGAACTCGGCGCTCGCCGGACCGGTGATCGACAGCTGCACCCGATTGATCGCCCACTCGTCCTTGGCTGGGCCCGGAACTACTTCCCGCGCGGCTACTTTCGCCCACTGGGTGTCGGCGGCCACCGCCAGCCGCACGGAATGGGTGACCGCGGCGACACCGGCGCCGCGCGGCGAATGCTCGAAACCGGTTGCCGCGCCGTCAGCCGTCGACTTCGGGCCCTGGTCGGTGATCGGCAGCGGCACGCCTTGGAACGGCTGCCAGCGCACGTTGGTCGGGGCCGCGGACAGATCCGGTCCCGCTGTGTCGTCGCCACCGCCGCAGCCGACCGCCGCCGCCAGCAGCGCGGCACCGACGAGTCCGGCCGCGGGCAGGCGGATGTCGCTGCGCCACCCCGCGCTGTCCGCCGTCCGCATTACCGTGGAAGTCATTCCCGCGTCGTCCCCATCCCGCCGCGGCTCACGCGGGCAGGAACGCCAGGGCGATCCCCGACGCCGTACTCGCCACCACAGCACCCAGCAGGCTCATCAGGACACCGTGCGAGGCGTCGTTCATGGCCAGATCGCTGCGGAAGGTCAGCCACAGCTTTCCCGCCGACAGGATCATCCAGGCCAGGCACACCAGCAGCACGAACCACAACAGCCAGTTCAGCAGCTGCATCAGCGGTGCGAGGACCTCGGCGGGCATTCGTTTGTAGGCCAGCAATTCGGCGGCCGATATGCGCACGATACTCATCGCGGACCTCAGGTGCCGATCACGGCGTTCATGATGGTGCCCGCGCTGGTGGCGACCACGCCGCCGATCATCGCTCCCGCCACCATCTTCGGCGACTCGAGACCACCGCCGGTCCACTTCTCCCACGCGAACTTGCCGCCCGCGTAGGTGATGCCGCAGATCCCGGACAGCAGGACGAACCAGGTGAGATACCGCACCAGCTGCAGGATCTTCTCCGAGCCCGGAGGCGCCTCGGGCGTCGGATTACCGACTTGCGCGAGTACGGTGCCGTACGTGTCCTGCACGGCGAGGAGGATCATGCTCATCGGGTGCCTTTCTCGAATAATGGTGTGTTGTCGCCGATTCGATGCGTACGTTCACTGATCGGGCGGCTTCCTCGGATCCGGACCCCGGCGATCGAAGGTGGTCTCCTCCAGTGCCGTCCGAGCGGCCGCGACGATGTCGGCGCCGAGCTCCCGGACATCGAGCGGGACTTCCTCCAGCAGATCGAGCTTGCGCTTCTTCGGTGGCAGCGGATCGCCGGGCGACCACACCGGCAGCTGCTCCGGTTCGACCAACGTCCATTCCTCGTACCACGGCACCTGCCACACCTGCCCGGCCAGTGAGCCGACCACGTCGCGGTAGCGCCGGATCTCGGGAGCCATCCTGCCGGGACGCGCGGCGACCGTGATCAGTCCGAGCACCTCGGAAGGGCCGGCGAAGCCCGAAAGATGCTGGCGCAGAAGGTCGTGCGCGCGGGACAGTCCTCCGATGGTCTCCCTGGCGACGAGGACGACGAACGGACTCTCGCGGTCGAAGACGCCGGGCCAGCGGCGGCCCGAATCCGCCGCTGGCGCAAGCACATGCGCGAGGGTACTTGCTCCCGCACCGCCGTGCACACCGAGCAGCCAGATCAGCGGAGCGCGGCCGACGCCGGGCACCGGGCGGTCCCAGATGGCGGCACGACGGGCCTCCGGCGGGGCGATCACACCGGCGGGCGCGGGATCGGGGTCGGGCTGACGCGGAAAAATCATGGCGGCGGTCATGATGCCACCCCGGCGAGCAGGCGCCCATATGCCCGGCGCGTCTCGGTGGCCAGCGCGGCGTGCCGCACGAGTTCACCACGGGCCAGGTGCGGATCGTACGGAATCTCCCTGATATCGCGAACCCACCCGGAGAGGTGTTCGCGCAAATGATCCGCTACCCGCGAATCACCGTCCGGATACTGGTGCGAAACAACAATGGTCGTGTCGCCGACGACCCCACCGCCATGTCCCTCGCCGGTGTCGCCGAACTGGTCGTCGAGCCATTCCAGCGCGACCCGCAACCGGTTGGCCGCGTCGTTGCGCGCCGGAATCGTCAGGACCAGAGCCACATCCGCGTCGTCGAGCAAGGGCAGCAGTTGCCTGGCGGCAATCGGATGCCCTCCGTCGTAGACCGCGGTGTATCCCGCGTCGCGCACCGCGCGGGCGACCGTGAGATACGTCGCACGCCTGCGCAACGGCGCGGCATCGCGCCAGAGCAGTCCGATGCCCGACGTCGCGCGCGACAGGCATTCCTTCAACGGCGCGGGCTCGTCGCCACCGCGACCGTACAACCAGGACTGCAGGCTGATCGGGTGCAGATGCTCGTCCGCACCGCGCAGCGCGAGATCGCTGCCCGCCGAGGTCGCGTCCACCGCGACCGTCGGCGTTCCGCCCGTGCCGAGCTCACCCGCCAGGCCCAATGCCGTCGTGGTGGTACCCGCGCCACCGCACCCGCCGACCACCAGAATCGGCCGCGGCACCGGATGATCCGCCCCGGACCCCTCATCTCTGCCGCGTCGCAACCGCACCACCGGAGCCTTGGAGCGCACCGGCCGGCCCGGCGGTTCGCCCTCCCCGGGCGACTCGTCGAGCCAGCGGCTCCAGTCCTCTCCCATCGCCTCTGCTCTCCTCTATCCGGCCGCGATACCCGTGATGAGGGTGCGGCCGTCGATCACCGCGGTGGTGACCATCTGCCTGTTGTACGTGGCGGGCACACCGCCGGGCCGGTATTCGGTGACCTCCACCGAATACCGGTTGTCACCGATCGTCACGATCCGCACGCAATGCGTGGTGCCCGCCGGGACGGTGTCGATACCCCGTTGGATGACCCACGCGGGCTGGACGGCGGCGTCCGGCGCGACCGCCGTCCTGGCGCGCTCCCCGGAACGTTCGACGTAGTACGCGTACTGGAACAACAGCACCGCGTCCGGCCCGGAGGCCGTCCCGCCCGCCTCCGCGCTGCGCACGATCGCGTCGCTGCGTTCGGTCGGGCAAGCGCCCGCGCCGATCGCGCGTGCGTCACCGGCCGCCTGCGCACTGCCGACGGTGAGCTGCACCGACGCGGGCCCGCGCGAGTCTCGCGGCGCGGCGGCGCGATCGGCCGCCGTACGCAGCACGACCAGCACGCACACGGCGGCCACCGCCAGCACCAGCACCGCCGCGATCACGATGAGCAGGATGCGGGCCCTGCGCATGGCGGGGTGGTCGCGGGCGGCTTGGCGCAGTGCCCGCGACACCAGTGGACGCGGTTGGCCGACCTGGTCGCTCTCGTCCTCGCCGGCCCACGGGATACGCGCGGGATCGGTCTGCTGCGGCGCGACGTAGTCGTCGTCGGGACCGGGCGCCCGACCGCTGACCACCCAATCCGACCAGCCGCCGGTGAATTCGCTGCGCTGCGCGGGTAGGTCCGCCGGGACGTCACCGGGCCTGCGCTGCGGCGGTTCGTCATCGTCACGAATGTAGCGCCGAGTGCGCGCGGGTTCGTCATCCTCCGCGGGGATGATGGTGTTCGCCTCACGTGGGTCTTCTGTTTCCGGGGCACCGGTTTCCGGCTCCAATGCGCCGTACCAGCGGGAAAGCTGTTTGTACGACTTCAACATTCCCCCATTCCCGCAGAGCAGGGCACGCAGTATCGCATCGTCGGACCCTCTCGGCGATCAGTTCGTGGAGAACGGGTAGGTGTTGGGTGTGCCGGGTCGGGCGGTGGGCGGAATCGATGTCACGCCGCCGGATGAGGCGCCATCGGCTCCTGTCCCGAACGGAAATTGTCCCGTACCGGACGAACTCGGCGTGGGCGACGCGCCGGAGCTGTCGCCGAAGAATCCGGTCGGCTGCTTCTCCAGCACCGCTCGCGGCGTGGCGTTGCCGCCGAAAGCGTCGGCGAGGTCGCGGGCGACGGCCGCGAACCACTCGGCGACGAAGTGGGTGGGAGCAGCACCGTTCGCCGACACGCTCGCACTGTTGTAGGCGGTGTGGCGCTGGATGGTGTCCCAGTAGCGCACCCACGTGGTGGTATTCAGCAGCTCGCTGTTGTCCGTGATGTTCTGCACCACAGCGTCGAACGCCTGCGTGACCAACCGGGCACCGGTCGTCGGCGGAACAAGCTGCGGGATGGCGCCGAGCAGCTTCGCGCCGAGCGACAGCAGCGCGACGGGCGGGTTGGACAGGCCCGCGGTGGCCAGTTCGGAGATGGCCGCCGGGTTGATGATCGTCCTGACCACCGTGACCACGGCGTTCAACCCGATCATGCCGATCTTCAGCATGGCCTGGAGCGCGCCGGGCAGATCCAGGGGGGTGCGCGGATCCGAGGCGTCGGCCAGACGCTGCGAGATCGACTTCTTCGGCGAGATCGATAGGGTCGCCAGCGAATTGCCCTGTACGTCCTCGTTGACCACCTCGGTAGCGGTCTTGATCGAGCTGAACGCCAGCGCCTGCGCGATCGACACCAGCGATGCGATCGGGTCGCCGCCGCTGAGCTTGGATTGGCCGACGAGGTTGGCGACCGCCTTCAGGACGGGGGCGCCCTCCGGGGCGTCGCAGGCGAGATCGCCCGCCGCGCAAAAGCTCGCCACGCGACCGGTGAGCGCCCCGAAGTTGGCGGCTTTGTCCCGTTCCGGTCCGATGCCGCCGCCACTGGCCGACGTCTGCGGAAGCGCCGCGAGGGACGCGAGCCGATCGCCCGAGGTTCCGGGCGCGGCCTCCGGCGTCGCCTTGCCGGGTGCGCCAGGGAACAGCGGCGCGCCCGGGTTGCGGGTCGGGTCGGCGAACAAGGCAACCGCGGCGACCTTCTCGGCGGGCAGCACGCCCTCGCCGTGGCCGATCTCCTGGGCGAACACCGACGCGACATGGGCGCCCTGTGAGTAGCCGACTATCGCGAAGCGGGTGTTGGGGCAGGTATTGGCGACGGTCGCGGCCATGGTCCGCAAACGGGCGAGGCCGCCGGCCACCGACTCCGAGTACGGCGCCGCGCCACCGGCTGTCGCACCGCCGAAGCCGGATTCGTATGGCACATAGGCCCGATCGACCAGACCGCTGTCGGGCGCTTTGGCCAGCATCGGCCGGAAGACCGTCGAGAGCATGCCGGTGTCGGTGCTGGGCGCCGCGTCCGGCGAGGATTCACCGGTGCCCTGAATTCCCAAGGCGTACAAGGCAGGACAGGTCGCGATCGAGATGTTCGTGGAAGGGCCGGCGGGATTCGGCGGCTGCGCCGCGGCGACTCCGGCGGTCGCCACAGCCACGGCGAATGCGACCAGCATCCCCGAGAGTCGTGCCGTGTATCCAGTCATAGCGATCCGCAATCAAGTCGTTTGCCGAACTACCCTCAACGCCATGAAACGCCATAGACCGTAACAGATTCCGGCTATTACCGCCGCATCGACGTAAAACTTCCGCGAAACGCCGACCTGCACGCGACACGCCGTGGCGCGTCCCGGGAGACGACCCGGCAAGTTTCCGATAGCCAGCAGCGTAGGACAACCCGGGGAAGCGGCCGACTACCCGCCACGCGAAACCACTTGGCGCATTAGCTAATTGGCAGCAACAATCGGCGGAAGTGCGCGGAGCGGTCAGGCGGCGGACGTGACCCGATAGACGTCGTAGACGCCCTCGACGTTGCGCACCACATTCAGCAAGTGCCCCAGATGTTTCGGGTCGCCCATCTCGAAGGTGAACTTGCTGATCGCCACCCGGTCGCCGTGCGTGGCCACCGATGCGGACAGAATGTTCACCTTCTCGTCGGCCAGCACTTTCGTCACATCGGACAGCAGGCGGGTGCGATCCAGCGCCTCGATCTGGATGGCGACCAGGAACACCGAGGACGGCGACGGCGCCCAGGACACGTCGATGATGCGTTCGGCCTGATCACGCAGCGAACCGGCGTTGGTGCAGTCGGTGCGGTGCACGCTCACCGCGCCGCCGCGGGTCACGAAGCCCATGATCTCGTCACCGGGCACCGGGGTGCAGCATTTCGCCAGCTTGGCGACCGTGCCGGGCGCGCCGGGGATCAGCACGCCCGCGTCGCCGGTGACACGCTGCCTGCTCGGCGTCGTCGACGGTGTGGAGCGCTCGGCCAGCTCGTTCTCCACGTCGCCGATGCCGCCGAGCTGGGCCATCAGCCGCTGCACCACATGGTGCGCGGAGACCTGGTGCTCACCGACCGCGGTGTAGAGCGTGGAAATGTCGCTGTAGTGCAGTTCATGGGCCACCGCGGTCATCGCGTCGACACTCATCAACCGCTGCAGCGGCAGCCCGACACGGCGGACCTCCTTGGAGATCTGCTCCTTGCCGCTTTCCAGGGCCTCCTCGCGCCGCTCCTTGGCGAACCACTGGCGAATCTTCGCCTTGGCGCGTGGGGACACCACGAAGTTCTGCCAGTCGCGACTGGGTCCGGCGTTCTGCGCCTTGGAGGTGAACACCTCGACGACCTCGCCGTTCTCCAGCTGGCGCTCCAGCGCGACCAGGCGCCCGTTCACCCGGGCGCCGATGCAGCGGTGCCCGACCTCGGTGTGCACGGCGTAGGCGAAGTCGACCGGCGTCGACTTCTGCGGCAGCGTGATCACGTCGCCCTTCGGCGTGAAGACGAAGATCTCCGGCGACTTCAGGTCGAAGCGCAGCGACTCCAGGAACTCGGCCGGGTCGGCGGCCTCCCGCTGCCAGTCCAGCAACTGCCGCATCCACGCCATGTCGTCGACCTCGGCGGTGTCGTTGGAGTGCTTACCGCGGGTCTCCTTGTAGCGCCAGTGCGCGGCAATGCCGAACTCCGCGGTGCGGTGCATGTCCTGGGTGCGAATCTGCACTTCCAGCGGCTTGCCGTCCGGCCCGACCACCGTGGTGTGCAGGGACTGGTAGACGCCGTAACGCGGCTGGGCGATGTAGTCCTTGAACCGGCCCGCCATCGGCTGCCACAGCGAGTGCACGACGCCGACTGCCGCGTAGCAATCGCGCACCTCGTCGCAGAGGATGCGGATGCCGACCAGGTCGTGGATGTCGTCGAAGTCCTTACCCTTGACGATCATCTTCTGGTAGATCGACCAGTAGTGCTTCGGGCGGCCTTCGACGATCGCGTTGATCCGGGAGGCGGCCAGCGTGTTGACGATCTCGGCGCGCACCTTCGCCAGGTAGGTGTCGCGTGAGGGCGCGCGGTCGGCGACCAGACGGACGATCTCGTCGTACTTCTTCGGATGCAGGATCGCGAAGGCGAGGTCCTCCAACTCCCACTTCACCGTCGCCATGCCGAGGCGATGGGCAAGCGGCGCAATGACTTCCAAGGTCTCCTTGGCCTTCTTGGCCTGCTTCTCCGGCGGCAGGAAACGCATGGTGCGCATGTTGTGCAGCCGGTCGGCCACCTTGATCACCAGCACGCGCGGGTCGCGCGCCATCGCGATGATCATCTTGCGGATGGTCTCCGCCTCGGCGGCCGCGCCCAGGTTGACCTTGTCCAGTTTGGTGACGCCGTCGACCAGGTGGGCAACCTCGGAGCCGAAATCCTGGGTGAGCTGCTCCAGGCTGTAGCCGGTGTCCTCCACGGTGTCGTGCAGCAGCGCGGCCACCAGCGTGGTGGTGTCCATGCCGAGCTCGGCCAGGATGTTGGCCACGGCGAGCGGATGGGTGATGTAGGGGTCGCCGGATTTGCGGAATTGATGCTTGTGCCGCTCGTCGGCCACGTCGAACGCGCGCTGCAGCAGCGTGAGGTTCGCCTTCGGGTAGAGCTCGCGGTGTACGGTGGCCAGCGGTTCCAGCACCGGTTTGACCGCGGCGATACCGCGCTGACCGGTCATGCGGCGGGCCAAGCGGGCACGAACGCGGCGGGAAGCCGAGGTCGGGACGGCGGCGGTGGTGCCGGGCTGACGCGCGGGCGACGCGTTCACGGCTGCCGGTTGCTTCGCGGGCTGCGCGGCGTCGGAGGCGGGCGCGGCACCGTTCGACTGCGGGCCCGATGTCGATTGCTCGACCTTCGCCTCGCCCAGATGCTGAGTCATGCCACCACCTCTCCGCGCCTCGATCGGAACACCCTATCCGACCGGTGCAACCTCCCGGACCACCACTTTAGTCCGGCCGAAGCACGCTCGTCCCGCTGAGCTGACACGGGACGCCCGCAGCGGTCTCCGCACCGGCCGCGGACACGGTCTCCGAGCAGGTCAGGCCGTCCGCACAACTGTCACGTAACAGACACGCCCGGGCCGCCCGCCCGGCGTGCGCGCCGCGAACGCGACTGTTCGACCACCCGCTCTACCAGCGTGAACAGGATTCTCGCCGCTACGAGTCGCCGCGTGGGTCAGGAGTCGCCGCGCCACGTCCCGCTCCCCGCACTGGCCGAGATCGGCGGTGCCCGGCTGGTCCGGCAGGGCGTGCGGCACGCCTCCGGAGTGGGCTATGGCGGCCCAGCCGTTCACTCTTCCGCGCCGAATGCCCAGACCGCGGCCGGTCGCCCGGTCGCTTTGACGCGACGCCGTTCAGCGGTGCGCGCCAGCCCCGGGATCGCCGCCAGGGTGCGGTTGAGGTTGGCGGCGTCGGGCCGCGCGCCCGACAGCGCCGTGGCGGCCTCGACCGCCCTGGTCGCCGGAAACTCCTCGCCGAGCAGGGCCCGGGTGAAGGTCAGGTCTTTCCACAGCAACCGCGTCAGCTGACGGCGGGCCACCTCGACGATGCGGTTGTGGTCGAACGCCAATTCGGGTATCTCGTCGAACTCGACCCACCGCGCCGGTCCCTCGTGCGGCCCTACCACTGCCCACATCGCGATGGAGAGTGTCGGTCCACGCGGATCACGGTTCGGCTCGTCGAAGGTGACCAGCTGTCCGACCGCGGCGATCGCGGCCTCCGGGACGCCCAGCTTCACGCACACCGCCCGCCGCGCCGCGACCGCCAGCCGCTCCCCTCGCCCGAGCAGCACGCCGGGCAACGCCAACTCGCCCGCGTACGGCTCCATCGTCCGAGGCGCGACCCCGATCCGCACTGCGCCGTCCTCGTCCCAGAACCGCACCGCCACGACATCCACCGAAACCACGGATTGCTCCACGCCGATCCATCCTGCCCGACGACCCGCACACCACGCGGACCCGTCTCGCGACTCGCCCGAAGGGTGCCCGCGCGGATTCACCGGCGGCGACCTACGTCACCAGCGTCTCGACCAGGCCGTCGGTGGTGAGCTCCAGCCGCCGGGTGACCCCGATGTCGTCGAGGAAGCGCGGATCGTGACTGACCACGATCAGCGCGCCCTCGAAGCCCGCCAGCGCCTGGGTGAGGTGCTCCAGACTGGGCAGGTCGAGGTTGTTGGTCGGCTCGTCCAGCAGCAGCAGCTTCGGCGCCGGCTCGGCCAGCAGCAGCATGGCCAGCGCGGCGCGCAACCGTTCGCCGCCGGACAGCGCCGCGGCGACGACGTCCGCGTCCGCGCCGCGGAACAGGAAGCGGGCCAGCTGGGCCCGGATCCGTTCCGCGGACGCGTGCGGCGCCGTCGACGCGACGTTCTCGAACACCGATCGCCGCTCGTCGAACACGTCCAGCCGTTGCGGCAGCATGCGCCACGGGACTTTCGGGCCCTGCTGCACTATGCGGCGCAGCAGCGTCGTCTTGCCGACACCATTGCGGCCGGTCAGCGCGATCCGCTCTGGGCCGGACACCCGCAACGACACCGTCGGACCGCAGGCCAGCTCCACCCGGTCCAGCTCGATCACGTCCTGGCCCGGATATAGGCGCGTGTCCGGCAGGTCCACCCGGATCTCCCGGTCGTCACGCAACAACTCCTTGGCCTGCTCGAGCTGCTCCTTGGCGGTATCCAGCTTCTCGATGTGGTTGTTGCGCAGCTTGCCCGCCGACACCTGCGCCTGCCGTTTACGTTCGCCCATCACGATTTTCGGCTCCCGCTTCTGGTCCCACATCTTCTGCCCGTAGCGCAGCCGGCGATCGAGTTTGATGCGTGCCTCGACGAGTTCTCTCGCCTGCTTGCGCACGTCGCCGCGCGCGTCCCGGATCGCCGCGCGGGCGGCTTCCTGCTCCGCGGTGATGATGCGCTCGTACTCGCTGAAATTGCCGCCGAACAACCGCAATTCGCCGTTGCGCAGCTCCGCGATGGCCGACATCCGCTCCAGCAGCTCACGGTCGTGGCTGACCGTGAGCACCGTGCCGGAGACCTGCCCGACCACCTCGTAGAGCCGTGCGCGGGCCACTTGGTCCAGGTTGTTCGTCGGTTCGTCCAGCAGCAGGACATCGGGCTCGGCGAGCAGCTCGGCGACCAGCCCGAGCAGGACGGTCTCACCACCGGAGAGGGTGTCGAGCGTGCGATCCAGCTGCTGCGCCGAGTCGGCGACGTAGTGCAAGCCGAGCCTGGCCAGTAGTGCCAGCGCCCGTTCCTCGACGTCCCAGTGATTGCCGACAACGTCGAAGTCGGTGTCGCTGCCAGCGCCGGATTCGATGCGATGCAACGCCTTTCGAATCTCCGCGATGCCGAGCACGGTGTCCACTCGCTGCCCGGCGGCCAGACCGAGGTCCTGGCGCAGATACCCGAGATGCCCGGGCACCGTGATGGACCCGCGCGCGGGCTGCAGCTGACCGGCGATCAACCGCAGGAGAGTGGACTTGCCCGCACCGTTTCCGCCGACCAGGCCGATGTGGCCGGGACCGAGGACGGCGTCGAGCCCGTCGAAGACGGGGGTGCCGTCCGGCCAGGAGAACGTGAGATCGGAAAAAGACAGATTGGTCATGCCAGCTCCCAGAGGTTGCGACGGATACGCGGTGCGCGAATGCGGACCGCCCGAGTGGCTACCTCAGATGAGCAACGGCATGACTCCGATCAACGGGAACAAGACCCGTCTAGGTTAAACACAGTATCGGCGGATGCGCCAGTGAAATTCCGATCACATCGATCCGGTTGTCCCGCAGGACGCCCGGTCGTAGCGCTAGACCTGCACGATGGAGGTCAGCGAGTAGTCACCCTGCCGTTCGCGGCCGCCGAGGAAGGTGAGTTCCAGCACCACCGCCGCGGCGACGACCTCCGCCCCCGCCTGCTTGAACAGCTCGGCCGCGGCGGCGAGGGTGCCACCGGTGGCGAGAACGTCGTCGAGCAGCAGAACGCGGCGGCCCCGCAGTTCGACGCCGTTCGCAGGGATCTCCAACGCGGCCGTGCCGTACTCGAGGCTGAATTCCCGGCTGATCACCGGCGGCGGCAACTTGCCCGCCTTGCGGACCGCGAGCACCCCGGTGCCGAGGCTCGCGGCGACACCGGCTCCCAGCAGGAAACCGCGGGCGTCGATGCCGGCCACGAGATCGGCGCCGGGTGCGCACCCGGCCAAGCAGTCGATCACCGCACGGAATCCCTCGGCGTCGGCGAACACCGGTGTCAGATCCGCGAAACGCACACCGGCTGTGGGAAAGTCGTCGTGCCAGCGGGTCAAACGATCGACCACCTCGGCGGCTTTGGTGGTCCGTTCGGCGGCTACGTCGTCGGATTCGATCGCCGCGTGCTTGCTCATCGACACCTCTCCATGATCACATCACCCACACCATCTGTCACCGCTCGAGCACCCACCGGTCCATGTTCCAGCCCGACCCGACCTGGGTGGGGGCTGCTATTCCGTTGCGCAGCCCCTTGCCGAAGGCGATCGTGCGCGGGGTGGCGAACAACGGGATGCTCGGCAGTTCCGCCCACAGCAGGTTCTCGGCCTCGGTGAGCAGATTCAGCTGCGCGGCCGAGTTGTTGTCGGCCGCAAGCTGCTCGGTGATCGCATCGTAACGGCCGTTGCCGAACCGCCCGACATTGAGCCCGTTACCGGTGCGCAACGCGCTGGTCGCGGCCACTCCCTCGATCGAGCCGGCCGGACCGGGCGCCGCTGCCGTGCCGCCGAGTACCGCGTCCACCTTGCCCTCGGTGAGCCGTGCCGGGGTGAAATCGGGCGCACCGGCGTCCACCACGGTGATGCCGGCCGGCTTGCAGGCGTCGGCGATCATCGTGACGGTCTGTGCGCGGCGATCGTCCGGACCCAGGTAGCCGATGCGGACGGTCGGGTTCGGCGCACCGGATGCGGCGACCGCCTTGGTCGCATTCGCCACATCGCCGCCGGAGTACTTCCCCGCCGCGCCGATGACCGCCGGATAGAACAGCGAATCCTGCTGGACGATATGCGCGTTCAGCGGGCCGGACCCGAGGCCGGACTTCGGCGCGTCCGGGACCTTGCCGAGTTTGTCGAACAGGGTCTGCCGCGGCAGGCACAGCGCGAACGCCCGGCGCGCCTGCACCGAGGCGAACACTCCACCGGTCGACAGCACCAACTGCTCGGCGCCGCGTCCCGGTACGGTGTGCACCGAAAAGCCGCCCAGGTTCAGGTCTTTCACCGAACCGGTCCCGATGTCGACCACGCCGACGGCGTTCTGGCCGACCTTCTGCTTCAGGTCGAAGGCCTTGGGCCACACTACGATACGCCCGGTCGCCGGCTTGTTGCCCCACCAGCGCTCGTTGGCGACCAGCACCAAACCCTCCTCCTTGCTGAAGGATTGGATGCGGTAGGGCCCCGACGATGGGAATCGCGCCGGATCGAGCGAGCCGTCGGCCGATATGGTCCAGCCGGTGTTCCAGAACTCCGCGAGCCTGCCGACCGCGTTCGGATCACCGGCCTGCAACGCCGACACCACGTTGGGCACGTTCGCCGCCCTGGCCGCGACGTGCGCGGGCATCAGCTCGCCCGCCGCGAACAGAGTGCGCCACGGCAGGTAATGCCGCCCGGGACGGAAGACCACCGTGGCATCCCGCGAGCCGGGCTGGCACTCGACCCGCTCGATGTCGTCGTAACCGGCGGTGCTCGCGGCGTCGAACAGGGGAACCGGCCCTCGGTCACCGGGTTTGGTGAACCGCCCGCTGCGGGCGGCCCAGGCCAGCACCAGGTCGTCGCACGAGGTCGGCACGCCGTCGGAGTACACCCCGTCGGGGTTCAGGCGGTACTGGATGGTCTGCGACTCGCCGGGCACCTCCTTGGCGGTGCCCAGGTCGGTATCGGCGACCTGCTGACCGTCCGGACCGGTGTAGAAGAACCCGGTGAGCACCCGGGAGAACACCGCGATGGAGCCGGAACTCGCACCTAGGGTGCTGCCGCCGTTGTAGCTGGCGATGGTGGCGTCGGTGGCGTAGCCGATCGACGGCACCTGGCTCGTGCTGGAGCAGCCCGCCACCAGCCCGGCGGCCAGCGTGCCCGCGGCGAGTGCCCCGATCAGTCGTACCGCCGTGCGTGGCTGTCGCATGAAACCCCCTGCCTCGTGGTGGTCAGTGCCGCCTCTTGTGCCGTTTTCCGCTCGGCCGCGCCCCCGGCCGCGGCGCCTGCCCGGCCGGACGCTGTCTGCGCGGCGTCTCCTCGAAGTTCCGGCCCGCCGCCATGCTCGCCCTGCGCTCGGCGGCGACGCCCGCGCGGGCACTGGCCGCCCCGGAGCGCTTGGCCAAGACCCTCTTCGTATGCGCCGCAACCGGTCCCCGGCGCTCCTTGATCGACACCAGCAGCGGTGTGGCGAAGAAGATCGAGGAGTACGTGCCGACCAGCAGGCCGACCAGCTGCACCAGCGCCAAGTCCTTGAGCGTACCGACGCCGAGCATCCAGACCGCGATCACCATCAGGCCGACGATCGGCAGAATACCGATCAGCGCGGTGTTGATCGAGCGCATCAGCGTCTGGTTCACCGCGAGATTCGCCTGCTCGCCGTAGGTGCGCCTGGTCAGGTGCAGGATGCCGCGGGTGTTCTCCTCGACTTTGTCGAACACGACCACCGAGTCGTAGAGCGAGAAGCCGAGAATGGTCAGGATGCCGATCACCGTCGCCGGGGTGACCTCGAATCCGACGAGCGAGTACACGCCCGCGGTGACGGCGACGTCGAAGGCAAGCGCGGCCAGCGCGGCGATGGCCATGTGCGGCTCGAAACGGACCGCGATGTAGACCGCGACGAGCACGAGGAACACCGCCAGCGCGATGAGCGCCTTGCGGGTGATCTGGCTGCCCCAGGTCTCGCTGACATCGGAGGTGCTGATCGCGGCCAGGCTCGGCTTGCCGCTGGAGTCCTTCGGCTGGAACTCGGCGAACAGCGCGTTGTTCAGCGCCTCCACTTGCTGCTGGTTCAGCGCCTCGGAACGGATCAGCATGGTCGCCGCGCCGCCGGTGCCCACGGTCTGCACCGAGACCGGGTCGGCACCGATCGCTCCGCGGTAGACGTCCTCGACCTCGCTGGTGCTCGCATTCCCCGCCGGGAACTGGATGCGCGAGCCGCCCTCGAAGTCGATGCCGAAGTTGAAGCCGCGCAAGAGCATGCTGCCCAAGGAGATCAGCACGATGGCAGCGGTGATGAGGTACCACATCCGCCGCTTGCCGATGACGTCGACGGCGCCGGTTCCGGTGTAGAGGCGATTGAAGAAGCCGTGCTCGGGCGGCTGCGGCTCGGTGACCGCCTGGAACACGTCGGTGATCTCGGCCGCGTTCGCCTTGTCGAGCGACCGGGTGGTGTGACTGTTGGTCATCGCGTCCTCACGCCTTCCCGAGGGCGGCTTCGGCCGCCTTCCGCTCGCGGGCGATCTGCTGGATCGCGCCGAGGCCGTTCACCGACGGTTTGGACCAGAACGCCGTCCGCGAGGCGAGCAGCACCAGCGGCGAGGTCACCATGAACACCACGACGACGTCGAGGATGGTGGTGAGGCCGAGGGTGAACGCGAAGCCCTTCACCTGTCCGACGGCCAGGACGTAGAGCACGGCCGCGGCGAGGAAGCTGACCGCGTTGCCGGACAGGATGGTCCGGCGGGCGCGCTGCCAGCCGCGCGGCGCGGCGGAACGGAAGCTGCGGCCCTCGCGCATCTCGTCCTTGATGCGCTCGAAGAACACCACGAACGAGTCGGCGGTCATGCCGATACCGATGATCAGACCGGCGATGCCGGCCAAGTCGAGCGTGAAGCCGATCCAGCGGCCGAGCAGCACCATGATGCCGTAGACCGCCAAGCCGGACGTCAGCAGGGACAAACCGGTGACCAACCCCAGCATGCGGTAGTAGACAAGGCAGTAGAGCAACACCACCGCCAAGCCGATCGCACCGGCGAGCAGGCCCGCCTTCAGCGAGGACAAGCCGAGTGTCGCCGACACCGTCTCGGCCTCCGAGGTCTGGAACGACAGCGGCAGCGAACCGTACTTCAGGGTGTTGGCCAGCTCCTTGGCGCTCGTCGCGGTGAAGTTGCCCGAGATCTGGGTGCGGCCGCCCTGCTGCGGTCCCTGTTGCACGACCGGCGCGCTGACCACCTTGGAGTCGAGCACGAAAGCGACCCGCTTGTAGACGTACTCGCCGGTGAGCGCGGCCCACGCGTCGCTGCCGCCGGACTTGAAGTCCAGATAGACCTCATGCCTGGCCTGCTGCTGGTTCAGTCCCGAGGTGGCGTCCTTGATCTCCTGGCCGTCGATGCGGCTCTTGTCCAGCAGGAAGACCTCGGTGCCGTCGGTCGAGCAGGTCACCAGCGGAAGGGCAGGGTCGTCGTTGCCCACGAGTGGATCGGCCTTCGCGCAGTCCAGCATGGCCATCGCGGCCTGCTGCACGGACGGGTCGGCGCTCTGCCGCAGCGCCTTCGCCGCCTGGATCTCCTTGGTGGCCGCTTCGGTGGGCGTCAGGTTCGGCTCGGCCGGCGGCTGGGTCGGCGCTTGGGCGGGGAAAACCCGCTGTTGCGGAGCCGGGGTTGCCTCCGACGCGCCCGGCGCCTCCGGCGTCGTTGGCTGGGCCGCGGGTGGGGCTTGCGTACCGGGCGCCGTCTGCGGTGTCGCACCGCGTCCCGCCGCGGGCACGGCCTGCAGCACCGGACGGATGTACAGCTTGGCCGTCGTCGCCAGCGCGCGCGCCTGCTGTCCGTCGTCGCCGGGCACGGTGATCACGATGTTGTCGCCGTCGATGACGACCTCGGACCCGGAGACGCCGAGCCCGTTGACTCGGTTCTCGATGATGTCCTGCGCCTTCTTCAGGCTGTCCTGGCTCGGTTTGCTGCCGTCCGGCGTGCGCGCGGACAGCGTGACCCGGGTACCACCCTGCAGGTCGATGCCGAGCTTGGGTGTCGGGGACTTGTCACCGGTGAAGAACACCAGCGCATAAACCACGGCCAGCAGCGCGGCATAGGCGCCGAGCAGCCGCAGCGGGTGCGCCGATCCCTGGGAAGGTGGCACAGTAGGTCATCTCCTAGGCAGGAAGTCGAGGATGGAACAAGCGGGCATGCCCCAGCGACGCCGGGTGCGCGGACGGCAAGCCGCGGCGACATCCGGCGAGTTGCGGCAGGACCGGAAGAATCAGTCCTTGGTCAGCCGGGTCTCGGTCTGCTCGGTGGATTCCTCGGCGGCGTCGGTCGCGTCCGAGCCCTCGGCGCCGGCATCCGAGCCGGTCTCCTCGGTGCTCACCGCGTCATCGGCGCGCACCTCGCGGATGGCCTGGCGCAGCCACGTGGTGACCACGTCCTCGGCAATCTCGAGGTCGACCGTGGTGTCGTCGAGCTCGACCACGGTGCCGTACAGACCCGACGTGGTGATGACCTGATCGCCGGTCTTCAGGTTGTCCTGCATGCTCGCGACCTTCTCGGCTTCCCGCTTCTGACGGCGGACACCGAGGAACATCGGCACGAGCAGGGCTACCAGTAGCAGCGGAAACAGCAGTTCCATCGTCGAAGTCAGTCCCTAGTGTCGTGGGTGGGATGGACAGGTACCCACACAGTCTGCCAGTTCGTTGCGCGCGTGCCACACCCGCACACCCGCTGGGCAGCTACAACAGCTTCGTCACGAACCGGAACGCCCCCGTCCCCGGCCCCGCCGCCGCGACACGCGGGCCGTATGCGAGACGGGCGACGAGACGCGCTCAGGCGGTCTTGCCGTAGACGTAATCGTCCAGCGGGAAGCTCACCGCCTCGCGATGTGCGGTGAGCGTGCTGGTCGGACGCAGCAGGGCGGCCTCGCCGTGCGGGTTGAAGTAGTAGCTGCGCGCGGTGGCACAGTCGCCGCCATAGAAGACCGAGGAGCCGAGCTTGGCGGTGACCCGGTCCAGGAACTCGGCGTTGGCCCGCTCGGTGACTTCGAAGATGGTCTCGCCGCGGCGGCGCAGTTCGCCGAACAGCCTGCCCATGTGCTTCATCTGCGCCTCGATGGTGGTGAAGTAGGACAGGCCGCTGTAGGAGTACGGGCTGTTGAGGCTGAGGAAGTTCGGGAACCTCGGCACCGTGATGCCCTCGTAGGCCTGGAAACGGTTGTCCCGCCAGAACTTTCCGAGGTTCACTCCGTCGCGGCCGATGATCTCGATGGCCGGGAAGTTCACGTCCCACAAATTGAAGCCGGTGGCCAGGATCAGCGTGTCGATCTCGGTCTTGTGCCCGTCGGCGGTGACGATGCCGTCGGGCTCGATGTGGTCGATGGAGTTCGTCTCCAGCCGCACGTGCGGCTGATTGAACGTGGTGAAGTAGTGGTTGGAGAAGGTGGGCCGCTTGCACCCGAAGTCGTAGTGCGGCGTGAGCCGCCTGCGCGTCTGCTTGTCCCGCACCGACGCCCGCAGATGCGCCTTGGCCAGCACGCCCGCGCCCTTGTTCATCAGTTTGGCCTGCTTGAAGTGCAGCACGCCCACCACCATCAGCGCCTCCAGCAGGCTGGTGTTGATCAGTCGCGCGGCCTTCTGCGTCGCGGGGACCCGCTCGAACAGCTTCCGCACCGGCGCCGGGATGGCGGTGTCGATCTTCGGGACCACCCAGATCGGGGTGCGCTGGAAGACGGTGAGCTCCTGCGCCTTCTTGGCCACCTCGGGCACCAGCTGCACGGCGGTGGCACCGGTGCCGATGATCGCGGCCTTGCGGCCGGTGAGGTCGAAGCCGTCCTCCCACGCGGTGGTGTGGATGATCTTGCCCGAGAACGAGTCGATGCCGGGGAACGGCGGCGTGTAGGGCTGGGACAGGAACCCGGTCGCGGTGAGCAGGTATCGGCCGGTGACGGTTTCGCCGCCCGCGATCGAGACCACCCACTGCTCGTGTTCGGAGTCCCAGCGCGCGCCGTCGACGACGGTGCGGAAGCGCATCCGGCGGCGCAGACCGTACTTGTCGGCGATGTGCTCGGCGTATTTCTTCAGCTCCGCGCCGGGTGCGAAAAGCCGCGACCAATGCGGGTTCGGCTCGAACGAGTAGGAGTAGGTGACCGAGGCGATGTCGACCGCGAGGCCGGGATAGTGGTTGACGTGCCAGGTGCCGCCGAGATCGTCCTCGCGTTCGAGGATGACGTAATTGCTCAAACCGAGCCGGTCGAGCTGAATGCCCGCCCCCATTCCCCCGAACCCCGCACCGACCACGACCGCATCGTATTGAGGCGCCACGCCGAACCTCCTGCTATCTGAACCGCTTATCACGGAATGACATATCATTCCGTTTCGGACGACTGTATCATCGGCCTGGTGACGAAGCCACCCACGCGTGCCGAGCGACGCAAGGCCGAACTGCGCCAGGAGATCATCGACACGGCCTTCGTCTGTTTCGCGGAGAAGGGCTATCACGCCACCGGCATCGCCGACATCGCAGGCCAGCTCGGCATCGGGCACGGCACCTTCTATCGCTACTTCAGCAACAAGCGCGACATCATCGACCACGTCATCGACGATCTGTCCGCGCGCATCATCGCCGCCCTCGGCACCGAGAACGCCCCGGACGCCGCCAGCACGCTGGACGAATACCGCGCCCAGATCGACCGCATCGGCGTCGCTCTCACCGAGATCCTGCTCGCCGATCGCCGGGTGGCCCAGCTGCTGCTGTTCCACGCCACCGGCATCGACGACGAGCTCACCCAGCGGTTGTACGGCCTGCTCGACACCGCCGACGCGCTGACGGCAGGATATCTCGACCACGGTGTCGAGCTCGGCTACCTGCGTGCGGACCTGGATACCGTCAACACCGCACGGGCGGTCACCGGCATGCTGATCGCCGGCATCGTGTATTCGCTGCGCGAACTCGACAAGGCCTCGATCACCCGGCTGAACGAAGCGATCCGCCGCCTGCTCGTCGACGGCGTCCGCAAGGACTGAGCAACGTGCCAATCCCCCTGACCGGACCGTTGGCGCTAGGGTGAGGCGCACTGATCCGGCGTTTCACCAGAGGGACGGCCGTTGTTCGCAAAAGGCCAGGAGAGTCCGAAATTTCGCTTTCGAGCGGCGCAGCGCACCCCGCCTGACAGAATGTCGCCCGTGACTCCCGAGGATGTGCTCCGGACCCGTTTCGCGACCCCACCACTCGGGCATCGCGGCTACCGCGCGAACGAGGTGGACGCCTTCCTCGAACTCGTCGCCGCGACCCTGGCCGGACATGGTGCGCTCACCGCCGACGATCTGCGGCACATCAGCTTCGACGCGCCGCGGCTCGGCGAGCGTGGCTACCGCGCCGACCAGGTGGACGAGTACCTCGACCAGATCCAGGCCGAGCTCGAATTCCGCCAGCGCGGCGTCCGGCCGGTGCCGGCGGCCAACGGCAACGGACACACCCTGCTCACCCCCGACGACGTGCATCGGATGCGATTCACCCAGGCCCCCGTCGGACGGCGCGGTTACAACGAGGAAGAGGTCGGCGCGTTCCTCGACTTGGTCGCCGCGACCCTCGCGCACGGCGGGCCGGGCAGCCTCACCATCGACGATGTCCGCGCCGTCCGCTTCACCGAGGCCCGCCTCGGCGCCCGCGGCTACCAGCGCGACGAGGTCGACGCATTCCTCGATCTGGTCGCCGCCGCCTTGCGCAACCGCCGCTGACCACGGGCGTGCCAGCTCGCGTCAGGCGCGAACAGCGGAGCCAGGAGTCATTCGAAGAGGTCGAGGGTGGGGTGCGGCTCGCGGCCGCGGACTTCGATCGAGCCGAAGACCAGGTCGGGGGGCGGAACCAGGCCGAGATGCTCCCAGGCCGCTGCCGTGGCGACGCGGCCGCGCGGGGTACGCGCGATCATGCCCGCGCGCACCAGGAAGGGTTCGCATACCTCCTCGACGGTGGCGGCCTCCTCGCCGACCGCGACCGCCAGCGTGGACACGCCCACGGGGCCGCCGCCGAAACTGCGGACCAGCGCGCCGAGCACCGCGCGGTCCAGGCGGTCCAGGCCGAGTACGTCCACGTCGTAGACCTCCAGCGCGGCCTGCGCAATGGGACGGGTGATCCAGCCGTCGGCGCGCACCTCCGCGTAGTCGCGCACCCGGCGCAGCAGGCGATTGGCGATCCGGGGCGTGCCGCGCGAGCGGCCCGCGATCTCGGCGGCCGCGTCCTCCTCGATGCCGACGCCGAGGATGTGGGCCGAACGCTGCAGAATGCGCAGCAGCTCGCCGGGCTCGTAGAAGTCCATGTGCCCGGTGAACCCGAAGCGGTCGCGCAGCGGACCGGTCAGCGCTCCTGACCTCGTGGTGGCGCCGACCAGGGTGAACGGCGCGATATCGAGGGGAATCGAGGTCGCGCCGGGACCTTTGCCGACGACCACGTCGACCCGGAAGTCCTCCATCGCCAGATACAGCATCTCTTCGGCGGGCCGGGCCATGCGGTGGATCTCGTCGATGAACAACACGTCGCCTTCGACGAGGTTGCTGAGCATGGCCGCGAGGTCGCCGGCCCGTTCCAGCGCGGGTCCGGAGGTGATCCGCAATGCGGTGCCCAGTTCCGCGGCGATGATCATCGCCATGCTGGTCTTGCCGAGACCGGGCGGACCGGACAGCAGGACGTGATCCGGTGTGCCACCGCGTTGTTTGGCACCGCGCAAGACCAATGCGAGCTGTTCACGAACCCGGGGTTGGCCGATGAAGTCGTCCAGCGACTTCGGGCGCAGGCTCGCCTCGATCTCCCCATCGGACGTCAGATAGCGCGGGCTGACCTGGGATTCGGTTGGTTCCTCTGGATAGTCCATGACGCCTTACCGGTTCTTGCCGAGCAGGCCGAGCGCGGCTCGCAGGGCGGCGGACGTATCGGCGGCAGGCTGGTCGGCCAGCACCGCGTCGATCGCCTGCTCGGCCTGCTTGGCGGCGAAGCCGAGGCCGACGAGCGCCTCCACGACTTGATCGCGCACCGGCGTGAGCACCGCGGCCGGCGTCGATCCGGGCGGGCCGGACGGCACCGGAACGAGATTCACCTTGTCGCGCAGTTCGACCACCATGCGCTCGGCGCCGCGCTTGCCGATGCCGGGCACCCTGGTCAGCGCCGCCACGTTGCTCTCGGCGAGCGCCTTGCGCAGCGCCTCGGGCTCGAGCACGGCCAACACCGCCATCGCGAGACGAGGGCCGACGCCGGAGACCGTTTGCAGCAAGCCGAACAGGTCGCGGGCCTCGGTGTCGGCGAAACCGTAGAGCGTCATCGAGTCCTCGCGAACGATCATCGCGGTGTAGAGCCTGATTTCCGCACCACGGGTGAGCCCGGCCAGCGTGGCGGGAGTGGCGTTGAGCCGGTAACCGACCCCGCTCGCCTCGATCACCGCGTGGTCGAGGGCGATCTCCAGCACCTCACCGCGAACCGACGCGATCACCTGTGCACCGCCTTCCGTTGTTCGGCCAGCCGTTCCCGGTATCGTCGCTGCGCCGCGGCCGCCGTGGCCTCGGCCTGCGCCATCCGCTCCAGCAGCGGCGCCCGCCAACAATGGCAGATGGCCAGCGCGAGCGCATCCGCCGCGTCCGCAGGTGTGGGTGCGGCCGGCAAGCCGAGGATGCGGGTGACCATGGCGGCCACCTGCTTCTTGTCGGCGGTGCCGCTGCCGGTGACCGCCGCTTTCACCTCACTCGGGGTGTGGAAGGCGACCGGGATCCCGCGTCGCGCCGCGGCCAGCGCGATCACTGCGCCCGCCTGTGCGGTGCCCATGGCGGTACGGACATTGTGCTGGGCGAAGACACGTTCGATCGCCACGGCTTCTGGCTCGTGGACGTCCATCCAGCGTTCGGCGGCATCGGCGACCGCCAGCAGGCGCTGGGCCAGATCCATGTCGGCGGGAGTGCGGACCACGCCGACATCCAAGGCGGTGACCTGCCGCCCCGACCCGCCCTCGACAATGCTGAGGCCGCACCGGGTGAGTCCGGGGTCGATGCCCATCACCCGCACGACAACCCCTCTCGCAGACGCGAACAACTGTTCGAGAGTCTAGCGGAGCCTTGATCTTTCGCCGACCAGCGACACGACCCGCTAGCCGCCGAGTGCCGCGGCGTCCGGCAGCCCGAGCAATTCGGGGCGGCTCGCCCGTGTCGCCCACTGTTGCGCGGGATCGGCGACCAAGCGCCGCGCTGCCAAGTCGAGCAGACCGCTGACGTTGCTCACCGTCGCGGCCACAACCCCGTCGCTGCGCGTGAGAACGTGCTCGACCCGATAGGTCCTGCCCTCGCCCCACTGCCAGGTACAGGACACGTCCACGGCGTCGCCGCCGCGTAATTCGCGCTGGAAACGAAGCACGGTCTCCAGATTGACCGGCCCGAGCCCCGCCGCGATCAGCTCGTCGACGGAGACGCCCGCCGCCTGCACACACGCGAAACGCGCGTGGTCGGCGAACTGATGGTAGGCGGCGCCGGTGACGTGCAATTGCGGATCCAGATCGGTCACGCGGACTTCGATACGGGTACTGAACGACACGGGCCCGAGTATGCCAGCGGGCACCGACATTCGGATCAGTCGCGGTGCCGGGCTTCGGAGACCCGCCCCGCGAACGCCGCGTAAGCCGACTCGCCGAAGAGAACGAACCGGACTTCCGCCACCCCTGTCGCGGTCGCGCGCACCGTCTCGACGGCTATCCGGGCACCGTCATCCATGGGCCAGCCGTAAATGCCGGTGGAGATGGCCGGGAACGCGACCGTTCGCGCTCCCAATTCGTCCGCCACGCGCAGGGATTCGCGATAACAGGAAGTCAGCAACGCTGAGCGGTCCTCAGCCGCCGACCATTCGGGGCCGACCGTGTGGATCACCCAGCGCGCGGGCAAGCGACCGGCCGTGGTGGCGACCGCCGCACCGGTCGGCAGTCCGGCGCGGTACCGAGAAGCACGCAATCGGCGACATTCGGCCAAGATCTCGGGGCCGCCGCGCCGATGGATCGCACCGTCGACTCCCCCGCCTCCGAGCAGCGACGAGTTCGCCGCGTTGACCACCGCGTCGACCTCCTGCTCGGTGATGTCGCCGCGCATGAGCACCAGTTCGGCCATGTCCGTATTCTGCCCGTCCTCGACTCAGGCCACCGTTCGCCGCGTCACGGCGGCCTCGGCACGGAACGTACGCCGATAAGTCTGCGGTGCGACGCCGATCGACTCGACCAGATGCTGTCGCAGCGAGGTACCGGTGGCGAATCCGACCTCGCCCGCGATCCGGTCGACGGTCAGATCGGTGGTCTCCAGCAGATGCCTGGCGCGGAAAACTCGCTGCTGGATCAGCCAGCGGCCCGGGCTCATGCCCACCTCGTCGCGGAAGCGGCGGGCGAAGGTGCGCTTGCTCATCCGGGCGCGTTCGGCCAGCTCCTCGACGGTGAGCGGCGACCGCAGGTTCTCCAAGGCCCACTGCCGGGCCGCCGCGGTCCCGGCCGACGTCGCGGGCGGAACCGGCTGCTCGATGTACTGTGCCTGGCCGCCGTCGCGCCACGGCGGGACGACGCAGCGGCGCGCGACCGCGTTCGCTACTGCGCTGCCGTGGTCGCGGCGCACCAGGTGCAAACACACATCGAGCCCCGCCGCGGCACCCGCCGAGGTGAGGACGTCCCCGTCGTCGACGTACAGCACGTCCGGGTCGAGGCGAACGCTCGGGAAGATGCGGCGGAACCGTTCGGCCTGATTCCAGTGCGTGGTGGCCGGGCGACCGTCGAGCAGCCCCGCGGCGGCGGCGATGAAAGCGCCGGTGCAGATCGCGACGATCCGCGCGCCGGGCCGGATCCGAGCGAACGCGTCGAGCACCGGCTGCGGCAGCGTGCCGGACAAGGTCATCGAGATATCGCAGGCGGGCAGAACTACCGTCTCGGCGGCCTCCAGCGCGCGGCTGTCATGCGCCACGGCGATCGCAAAATCCGCGGCACTGCGCACCGGGCCTCCGTCGATCGAGCAGGTGGTCACTTCGTATTTACCCGCGGCGCTGCCGAATACCCGATTCGGAATGCCGAGTTCGAACGGGTACACCCCGTCCAACGCCAGCACCACCACTCGATGGGGTGCGGCTTCATCCGCCAGCATGGCACGATCATATCGAAGAATGGCAATCGTGCCATTTCCGTCGGCGGGCGGGCCCGGCAGGCTGGCAGCCATGACCGATATCGACAGCACCGCGACCATGCGCGCGATCAGCCAGCACGTCCTCGGCGGCCCCGAGGTGCTCACCGAAGCGCAACTCCCCCAACCGGTTCCGGGCCCGGGCGAGATCCTCGTCCGGGTGCGCGCAGCCGGACTCAATCCGACCGACTGGCGCCACCGCGCAGTCGCGGGCCTGTTCCTGTCCGAGCCGCCGTTCGTGCTCGGCTGGGACGTCTCCGGCGAGGTGGCCGCCGTCGGCATCGGCGTGACCCTGTTCCGCCCCGGCGACGAGGTCTTCGGCATGCTCCCCTACCCGGGCGGCCACGGCGCCTGCGCGGAATACACCGTCGGCCCTGCCCGCGCTTTCGCACGCAAACCGGCCGTGCTCGACCACGCGCAGGCCGCGGCCATCCCGCTCGCCGCGCTCACCGCGTGGCAGGCGTTGGTCGACACCGCCCGGCTGGGCGCGGGGCAGCGCCTGCTGATCCACGCGGCCGCGGGCGGCGTCGGCCACTTCGCGGTGCAGATCGCCAAGGCGCGCGGCGCGTACGTCATCGGCACCGCCAGCGCGCCCAATCACGCGTTCCTGCGCGCGATCGGGGCCGACGAAGTCATCGACTACCGCAGCACCGACATCGCCGAGGTGGTCGGTGAGGTCGACGTCGTGCTGGACTCGATCGATGACGACAACAGCATTCGCTCGCTGCACACCCTGCGACCCGGCGGGCTGCTGGTGACGTTGCGCGCCATGGGCCCGCGCGACCTCGCGGCCGAGGCGGAGGCACTCGGCGTCCGGGCGGTCCGGATGCTGGTGGAACACGACCACGCAGGCATGGCCGCGCTGGCCGGACTCGTCGAGTCCGGAGCCCTCCGCCCAACGATCGCCGGGACCTTTCCGCTGCGGGAGGCGGCCGAAGCGCACGCTTTGGGCGATACCGGGCGAACCGTAGGCAAATTGGTACTCACCGTGCCCTGAATCTGCCACGATCCGGACCGTCGCGCTTCTACCATCCGAGGATGAGCAATGCGGTCAAGGCTTTCCTCGAGGGTGGGCCGGAAGGCTTGCCCCAGCGCATCGTGCCGATCACCCCGCCGGGGGTCGAGCTGAAGGTCCCGTACCGGGGCGGATACGAACACTTCAAGGTCACCCCGCGGCACCTGGACACGCCCGAAGGGCAACTGCCCGTCTACGAGTGGTGGGAGCGCACCGAGGTCGCGGAGTAGCACCGCGCCTTCCCTGTCGGCGGCGTGCCGCGCCGACCGGCGGTGAAGTGCTGGTCGCATGCGGGGGGCATACCGCTGGACAAAAGCGTAACCAAGCGGTTACGCTTTTGTCCGTGGACGAGGTGGCAGCGGCGATCGCCGATCCGGTTCGACGGGAAATCATGGAGTTACTGCTCGGCGCCCGGCGCACCGCCGGTGAGATCGCCGGGCATTTCGCCATCAGCCGTCCTGCCGTCAGCCGGCACCTGCGTGTGCTGCGCGAAAGCGGGCTGGTGCGTGACGAACTGGTCGGCAGACAACGTTTCTACGTGCTCGACACCGGACCGCTGGCCGCACTCACCGAGTGGCTCACGCGCTTCGACCAGCCGACGGACTGGGCACACCACCTCGACGCACTCGAGACCGAGGTCTACCGGACCAGGCGCGAGCGCCGTTCCGCCGACCAGAACAGAGAACAGGGCATGAGTAGTGCGGCCCGGAAAGCGGCAGCGCGAGATGACAGCGCGGCACCGGCTCATGCCAGAAAGGACACCGCATGACCAAGCGACCCACCGGACGGCTCTTCCCCGCAAGCACGGGCAAGGACCTGGTATTGGTCCGCACCTACCGCGCCCCGATCGAGGACGTGTGGGCCAGCGTCACCGAATCCGACCGCACGGCACGCTGGTTCGGCCCGTGGGAAGGCGAGGCGGCACCGGGACGAACGATCAAGGTGCAGATGGCTTTCGAAGACGAGCAGCCGTGGAACGAGTGGCACATCGACGCCTGCGAACCGCCGCACCGGCTGGCCGTCTCGGCGATCGACGAGCACGGCTCCTGGCGGCTGGACCTGACGCTGAGCGAGTCGGCGGGCACGACCGAATTGCGCTTCACCCATCACCTGCGCACCGACACCGAGATCGCCCAGCTTCCCCACGTCGGCCCCGGGTGGGAGTACTACCTGGACATGCTCGGGGCGGCCCGCGCGCAGACCGACCGCCCCGATTTCGACGCGTACTACCCCGCCATGCAGGAGTACTACGCGCGGCTGCTCGACTAGTCGTCGAGTTCGGCGAGCACCTCGTCCGGGATGTCGGCGTTGGTGTAGACGTTCTGCACGTCATCGCTGTCTTCGAGGGCGTCGACGAGCTTGATCACCTTGCGGGCGCCGTCGGCGTCCACCGCGACCGACACCGATGGCTGGAAACCGGATTCGGCGGAGTCGTAGTCGATCCCGGCGCTCTGCAGCGCGGTGCGCACGGCGATCAGATCGCTGGGCTCGCTGATGATCTCGAACGACTCGCCGAGGTCGTTGACCTCTTCTGCGCCCGCGTCGAGCACCGCCAGCAGCACGTCGTCCTCGGACAGACCGTTCTTCTCCAAGGTGACGATGCCCTTGCGGTGGAACAGGTAGGCCACCGAGCCCGGGTCGGCCATGTTGCCGCCGTTGCGGGTCATCGCGACCCGGACCTCGCCCGCGGCACGATTGCGGTTATCGGTGAGGCACTCGATCAGCACGGCGACACCGTTGGGGCCGTAGCCCTCGTACATGATCGTCTGCCAGTCGGCGCCGCCGGCCTCCTCGCCGCCGCCGCGCTTACGGGCGCGCTCGATGTTGTCGTTGGGTACCGACGACTTCTTGGCCTTCTGGATGGCGTCGTACAGCGTCGGGTTGCCATCCGGGTCACCACCACCGGTCCGGGCCGCCACCTCGATGTTCTTGATCAGCTTCGCGAACAGCTTGCCGCGCTTCGCGTCGATCGCAGCCTTCTTGTGCTTGGTGGTGGCCCATTTGGAGTGGCCGCTCATTCCCTACTTCCTTCAGGTCGATGGCACGTCTGGTGGTGTGTACCGTACCGGCACGGCCGGGCGGACAACTTCCCCAGCCTACTCGGGCGCCCGCTACGACCGCGCAAAGCGGCCTCCGCTCAGGCCGCCCGGACCAGGTCGACGAACATCCGGTGCACCCGCAGATCGCCGGTCACCTCGGGATGGAACGACGTCGCCAGGACATTGCCCTGCCGCACCGCCACGATCCGGCCCGCCGCGGGACCGTCCGGCACGGTGGCGAGCACGTCGACGCCCTCGCCGACCCGCTCGACCCACGGCGCGCGGATGAATACCGCCCGCACCGGGCCGCCGGTCAGTCCGGCGAATGGCAGGTCGGTCTCGAATGAGTCGACCTGACGTCCGAACGCGTTGCGGCGCACCGTCATATCGATCCCGGACAGGTGCTTCGCGTCCGGACGGGTGTCGAGCACCTCCGAGGCGAGCAGGATCATGCCCGCGCACGAACCGAAGGCGGGCATCCCGTCGCGCAGCCGAGCGCGCAGCGGCTCCAGCAGTTCGAAGGCCTCCAGCAGCTTGCTGATCGCGGTCGACTCGCCGCCGGGCAGCACCAGGGCGTCCACCGCGGCGAGCTCGGACTCGCGACGGACCAGCACGGGCATCGCACCGCACCGTTCGAGAGCCGCGACGTGCTCCCGGACGTCGCCCTGCAATGCGAGCACACCGACGGTGGGACCGGATCGCACCGGCCCGGTGGCGGCGGCGGGTGCGGTGACCGAGGTAGCGTTCACGCCGGAAAGCTTACGAGCCCTGCCGATGTGGGCCTGCTCACGGTCGCAGATCGGCGATCAGCTCTCGCGCAGAGTGCGGATGAGGCCTTCCTGGACCACGGCGGCGACCAGCGTGCCGTCCCGGGTGAAGATTTTGCCGCCGGTCAGGGCCCGGCCGAAACCGGCCGAGGGTGCGGACTGGTCGTACAGCAGCCACTCGTCGGCGCGGAACGGGCGCAGAAACCACATCGCGTGATCGAGTGAGGCGTTCTGGGTCGGCTCGTCGGGGTGGATGACCTTCGAGGAACCGAGCAGCGTCATATCGCTCATGTAGGCCAGGGTGCACACGTGCACCAGCGGGTCGTCGGGCAGCGTGTGCCGGTAGCGGAACCACACCTGCTGCTGGGAGACCACACCGTCGCGGCGGGACACGTTCTCCTGCGGCACCATGCGGATGTCCCAGTGCTCCCACTCGCGCATCAACCACAGCCGCTCAGGGCTCATGGTTGTCTCCGCGTCGGGCAGGTCATCCGGCGCTTGCACCTCCGGCATGACGTCCTGGTGCTCGGGACCCTGATCGCCGACGTGGAACGAGGCCGACATGGTGAAGATGGCCGCACCGTCCTGGATGCCGGTCACGCGGCGGGTGCAGAAGGAGCGGCCGTCCCGGATGCGCTCGACCTGGTAGACGGTGCGTTCCTCCGGATTACCCGGGCGCAGGAAGTATCCGTGCAGCGAGTGCACCTGGAATCGCGGTTCCACCGTCCGGACCGCGGAGACCAGCGCCTGGCCGGCAACCTGTCCGCCGAACGTGCGCGGGAGCTGGGTCTTGGTGGACGCGCCACGGAAGATATCCCGCTCGAGCCGCTCTATCTCCAGCGCCTCTTCGATTGTCGCCATGCGGTGAGACTAACCCGGCCGCCGCCCGGCGCGCGCCGGGCCCACCGGTGAACACCCGGCAACAGCGGCAGCTTCCCGACCCGCGGCACGGCACGGTTTGCTGAGATGGACGGGTGCCCCGTTTCCTGCCGATTACCGTCGACAGCCTCGTCGAGCTGGTGATCCGCCCCGTCCGCACCGCACGCTCCCACACGGTGATCGCCGTCGATGGCGCGGACGCCGCGCATCCCGTGGCGTTCGCCGCGCGGATCGCCGCCGCCCTGCGTGACGCCGGCCGCGGCGCCGACGTGGTCTCGCTGCACGACTACGTGCGTCCCGCTTCGCTGCGCATGGAGTTCGGCCGCACCGACGAGATGTCCTATCGCACAGCGTGGTTCGACTACGCTGCGGTGCGCCGCGAGGTGGTCGGCGCACTGCGCGACCACGGCCGGTGGCTGCCCGCCCTCTGGGATGAAGCCGCCGACCGTTCGGCACGTGCGGCGATCCGCACGGCACCGCCGGCGACCACGATCGTCGTCGCGGGACCGATGCTCTCCGGCCGTCGCCTCGACACCGACGTGACCGTGCGCCTGGACCTGTCCGAGGCCGCCCTCCGCCGCACCACTCCGGCGGACGCGCAGTGGACCATTCCGGCACTGCTCCGGCACGATGCCGAAAACCCTGGCACACCAACGTTCTTCGTTCGATGGGACCACCCCGATCGCCCGGCGCTGCGAGTCGATGACGGCCGTGCGACGTAGACCCTCCCTCGTCCGTGCCAACTTTTGCTCACTGTCGACGGGGGTGTTCTCGGCTCAGGGTCCACATATTGATAGATGCGCATGACAACGTATCCATATGTCTGCGCTGCTAGGTCAGACCAGGCGATGACCGCCGTCCACGTGCAGCACGGTGCCGGTGATGAACGGATTGCGCATGAGGCCGACCATGGCCTGGGCCTTAGCTCGAAGCTGACACCGGAGCCCTGAAAACGGTTCGGCCCGGCAATCGCGCAGGCGTTGCCGGGCCGGAACCGGTCGAGCGAAGCGCGACGCGACCGAGCCACCGAGGACGGTCAGGGGGCGCAGGCCGGGGACTGCTGGTTCAGGTTGGCCAGCGCCTGGCAGGCCCATGCCTTCTGGACTTTCCATTTGCCGCCGTCCAACACGAAGGGCACGTCGACCTGGTTCTCCTGGCCGTTGAGGATGAACTTGGCCTGTGCGGTGACGCTGTCGCCGAAGGCGGTGACGCCGGTGACCACGACCGTGGCGTTGGACTGCCGGAACGCCTCTGCCAAGCGGTTCGGCAGTCCGGGGTCGGCCTCGATCCCCTGCACGGAGTCGAGCTTTTCCTCGTTCGGCACCGCGGGATCCAGCGCGCGTTGCAGCAGGGCGTTGAGTTGATCGACGGTGGGCGGTGCGGGCGTGGTGGGAGTCGCCGCGGCGCCGGTCGTGGTGCGGGCCGGCGGGCTGGAGTCACTCGTTTCGTCGTTGCCGCAGGCGGCCAGGCTCAGGGCGGCCGCCATAGCCAACCCCATGACGGTAATACGTCCGGTCTTACGAAGCTTCAACTGTTCGTCCTTTGCGTTCGGAGGTTCCCCGACGGTGCGAGGACACGAAACGGCTATAAGCAATCGAATGGCGAAGCTACTGAGCGTGTTTGTGGGAACCCTGAGACTACTTTCTGGCCGCCGTGAGAGTCGGACGGCAGCGGCCGACACGCGGGTCGCGCTACGCCGGGGACAGTTCCTCCGCTGGCGCGGCGACCAACCCCGTCGGCCGCCCGCGCCAACCCACGCCGATCATGTCGGGCCGGTACCGCAGCTGCCGCAGTTCCACGCGGCAGACGCTACCGGCCCGCGATCACCAACCGCGCTCGGCCAACCGGTGCGGCTGCGCGATCTCCTCGACGTTGATGCCGACCATGGCCTCGCCCAGACCGCGCGACACCTTGGCCAGCACGTCCGGATCGTCGTAGAACGTGGTGGCCTTGACGATCGCGGCGGCGCGCTGTGCCGGGTTGCCGGACTTGAAGATGCCCGAACCCACGAAGACGCCCTCGGCACCGAGCTGCATCATCATCGCGGCGTCGGCCGGGGTCGCGATACCGCCCGCGGTGAACAGCACGACCGGAAGCTTGCCGGTCTCGGCGATCTCGCGCACCAGCTCGTACGGTGCCTGCAGTTCCTTGGCCGCGACGAACAGCTCGTCCTCAGGCAGCGCCGACAGCCTGCGGATCTCCTGACGGATCTTGCGCATGTGCGTGGTCGCGTTGGACACGTCACCGGTGCCCGCCTCGCCCTTCGAGCGAATCATGGCGGCGCCCTCGGTGATCCGGCGCAGCGCCTCACCCAGATTCGTCGCGCCACAGACGAACGGCACGGTGAAGTTCCACTTGTCGATGTGGTTGGCGTAGTCGGCCGGGGTGAGCACCTCGGACTCGTCGATGTAGTCGACGCCGAGGCTCTGCAGGATCTGCGCCTCCACGAAGTGACCGATGCGGGCCTTCGCCATGACCGGGATGGAGACGGCGGAGATAATGCCCTCGATCATGTCCGGATCGCTCATCCGGGACACACCGCCTTGGGCACGGATGTCGGCCGGAACGCGCTCCAGTGCCATCACCGCGACCGCGCCGGCGTCCTCGGCGATCTTGGCCTGCTCCGGCGTGACGACATCCATGATCACCCCGCCCTTGAGCATCTCGGCCATGCCGCGCTTTACGCGGGCGGTGCCGACGGTCTGGGTGGTCTCGGGCGTGGTCACGGCAAACTCCTCCAGGCATGTGCGCCAATTGGTTGCTCGGAATCGAACGCCACGATTCTAGGCGGCCGCAAAAGGCCACTTGATAGCCAGTTGGAGTGCACTGGCCTGGTGCGATCCAGCCAGACAGTGCCCTACGCCGGGAAGACTCGGCGAGCGTGCCGTCCCGGCGCGGCATTTCTCACAGCGGGCCGACCACCAGCAACTGCGCCCAGTACTCCGCGGCAGCGGGGCCGAGCAGCGGCAACAGGAAATCGAACAGCAGGTACGACATGAACGAACTACCTCCACGACCGAGCAGGAACGGCCCCGTTTATCGGGGCCACGACGCCGAATTCCTCCGCGTCCAACGACAGCACTACCCTTCGGCGCCCTGATTCATCGCGACGGTATCACGATCGTGAAACACGACACATCCGCTCAGCGGATGGAGCGGACCTCGGGGTCGGTGGTTCCCGACGCGGCCGCGGCGGCTTCGGCGAGCAATTCATCCAGGTGATACGGGTACACGGTTTCACCGCCGCGGTCCAGCGCGACGATGTCGGCGGCCGTGCACCATTTGTGACCGGTGATGGAGCGGCGCTCGATCACGGTCTGGTTCGCGGCGTGCGGTTCGAAACCGTGCACTCGCAGAGCGAAGAACAGCTCTTCGGAACGGATCAGCTCACCATTGAAAGGGAATACCGCCACCCGCCGCCAGATCGGGCCGCGCAGGGCGGCCGGGTCGGCGCGGTACCCGGTTTCCTCGTAGAGCTCCCGCACCGCCGCGACGCGCAGGCTCTCCCCCGGCTCCACCCCGCCGCCTACGGTGAACCAGAACGACACCTCCGGCGTTTTGGGATCGTTGCCGCGCATCAGCAGGGTCCGGTCGTGCTCGTCGAACAGCACGATGCGCGCGGTGGTGCGGATGGTGTCGACCGCAAGGCCGGTGGACGCGGCGGGCGTGGCGCGCTCGGTGATCTCGAAATAGGACGGCAGCGGGGCCGTGCCGCCGAGGTGCAGGATGCGGACCGGGCGGCGGGTGCGCAGCGCGAGCGTGTCCCGCACGGCGTCGTTGTGGAAGCGGCGCGCGATCAGCACCCTGGCTTCGGCGTCGGCCAGCTCGGCGACCAGTTGCGGACGCAGCATGCCGATGTCGACCGCCGACAGCACCGAAGACAACTGGTTCTCCACCGTCTCCCGGTCTGCGGGACCGGCCCGCTCGGCCCGGTCCGCCAGCGCCGACAGATGCCGGGCCTGCTCCGACAGCCTCGGATCGGACACCGGGCCCGCGATGGCCATGGCGACCGACCGGGCCACCACCGCGCGCCGTGCCAACGCCGCGTCGAGGGCCTGCCAGGACAAATCGGAGCGCACATGCAGCCGGTCGAGCCGATGGGCGGTGGAGTACGCCCACAGCCCGATCGCGATGACCACCGCGGCGATGAGCGCGAGAACGAGGACGGTCGTCGCGGAGAAGGTGATCATCCGGCGGCCCGCACCCTGGTGTCGCCCACGGTCACCGTCTCGTAGACGCGCAGGATCTGTTCGGCCACCACCGGCCAGTCGTACTCGCTCACCACCTGCGTCGCGGTATGCACCAGCGCCTCCCTGCGCACCTCGTCGGTGAGCACGGTGTGCAGTGCGGCGGCCAGTGCCACCGAATCACCGACCGGGACGAGCATGCCGGCCGTGCCGTCGCGCAGGACCCGGCGGAACGCGTCCAGTTCGCTGGCCACGACGGGGGTGCCCGCGGCCATCGCCTCGATCAGGATGATGCCGAAGCTCTCGCCGCCCAGGTTGGGCGCGACGTAGACGTCCGCGCTCCGCATCGCCGAGGCCTTGTCCTCGTCGGACACCTGCCCGAGGAAGCGCAGATGCCCGGACAGGGCACCGGACTCACGGCGCAGCCGGTCTTCATCCCCCCGGCCCACGATGAGAATCTCGACGTCGGGATGTCGGCGCACCAGATCGGGCAGCGCGCCGAGCAAGACCTCCATCCCCTTGCGCGGCTCGTCGTAGCGGCCCAGGAACAGCACCGTGCCCCCGGCGCGGGGATAGCCCGGCAGCATTGGCGCCCTGGCAAACGCGGGAACATCGACGCCGTTGGGGATCTCCACCGCATCCGAGCCCAATGCCTCCACCTGCCAGCGCCGCGCCAGCTCGGAGACCGCGATACGGCCGGCGATCTTCTCGTGATACGGCCGCAATACGCCCTGAAAAGTGCTCAGCACCAACGATTTCGTCGTCGAGGTATGGAAGGTCGCGACGATCGGGCCCTCGGCGATCTTCAGCGCGAGCATCGACAGACTGGGCGCGTTGGGCTCGTGGATGTGCAGCACGTCGAAATCGTTGCCGTCGATCCATCGGCGAATCCTGGTGTAAGCCATGGGACCGAACGACAATCGCGCCACCGACCCGTTGTAGGGGATGGCGACCGCGCGTCCCGCCGAGACCACGAACTCCGGCAGCGGCGTATCGTCCGACGCCGGCGCCAGCACGCTCACCTTGTGCCCGCGTTCGATGAACACCCGCGCCAGCTCGACCACATGCGCCTGCACTCCACCCGGGACATCGAACGAATAGGGGCAGACCATGCCGATCTTCATGTCGTTACGTCCCCCTGCTGGGCCCGGATGCTCGCCTGGGCGGCGGCGATCATGGCGCGACGCTGCGGCGACAGGTCGCTCTCCCACAGCGGTTGCAGCATGTGCCAATCCGCCGGATGCTCGGCGATATTCGCCGCGAAGCGGTCCGCCAATTGCTGGGTAGCCGCGGCGACACCACCGGAAACGTCCAGCGGCGCCTCGGCTTTCAGGCCCCAGCCCTCGCGCCCTTCGGCATCAGTGTCGAACCACGCGTGCACCGGCATCAGCGCGGCGCCGGTCTCGATAGCCAGCTTCGCCGCGCCCGCGGGCATCCAGGTGCGCTCACCGAAGAACTGAACGGGAACACCTTTGCCGGTGAGGTCGCGCTCGCCCATCAGGCAAACGAACTTGTTCTCCCGCAGCCGTGCAGCCAACTGCTCGAACGGCGGCTGCTCGCCGCCGGTCAGCGGGAACACTTCGAACCCGAGGCTCTCCCGGTAGGCGACGAACCGCTCGAACAGCGATTCCGGCTTCAGCCGCTCGGCCACGGTGGTCAGATTGCCGTAGTGCTGCACCAGCCAGACACCGGCCATATCCCAGTTGCCGGAGTGCGGCAGCACGAAGATCACGCCCCGGCCCTCGGCGAGCGCGGCGTCGATGAATGGCACACCGTCCACGAAGTAGTCGATCGCGGAATGGTCCATCGCCGGCAGCCGGAACGCCTCGCGCCAGTACCGGGCGTAGGACCGCATGCCGGCGCGAATCAGCTCGTCGGGCACGTCGGCGGGGAGCACCCTCAGCACGCGGGCCAGGTTGCGCCGCAATTGGTTCGGCGCACCGCCCGCATGGAACTCCCGATTGGCGCGCCGGGCTGCCCGGTCGCCGCCCCAGTCGAACAAACGCCGGGCCGTCGGTTCCGGCAACGCACGCACCAGCCGCCAGCCCGCCGCGTATCCGGTGGCGGCGAGCTGCTCCCCGATGCTCATGCTGTGTCCTCTCGCGCATGAGCGGAGCCCGCCATGGTCACGCTGCGCTGCCTCCTCCGGGCCTGACCACTCATGCGCACCTCTCCGCTGCTCGTCCGTGCTCCATCGGCATGGGCGTCCGGACGCCACCGTCGACAGGTCGGCGTCCGGCACCGGGTGAGGTCACGACGGGAGCCCTGTGGCGTCGGCGGTTCCCGTGCTCGAATTGCGCGGCTGCATGGCCGGTATCACGGTTCGCGCCCCTGGCGAATTACGCACGGCCAGCACCCGCTGGACGACGGTGACGATGCTGAGCACCGCGAGAATCCACATGGCGACGTGGACGGCGTAGGTGAGCCATTCGATGCCCCAGTGCCCGCCGATACCCGTGAAACCGGCGCCGACCAGCACGATGATCAGGCGGTCCGGTCGTTCGATGAGGCCGCCGTCCGCGGACAGCCCACTTGCTTCGGCGCGCGCCTTGGCGTAGGAGATCACCTGCGAGGTCACCAGGACGACAAGCGTCGCGACGAACAATGGTTTGTGCTGCTCATGGTAGACAGCCCACCACGCAAGACCCCCGAAGATCGCTCCGTCGGCGAGACGGTCACAGGTGGCGTCCAGCACCGCGCCGTATTTCGTACCGCCGCCGCGCGCCCTGGCCATGGCCCCGTCGAGCAAGTCGAACATGACGAACAACCAGATCACCATGGTTCCCCAGAACAGGTGTCCGGTCGGGAACAACGTGACCGCGGCGATGATGGAAGCGGTGGTGCCGATCAGCGTCATGGCATCGGGCGTGAGGCCGGTGCCGACCAGGGCCCGGCCCAGCGGCGCCGTCGCCTTGGCGAACGCCTCGCGGCCGAGGAAACTCAGCACGGCCGATCCGCCCGGTCGCTCATCTACGCCTCCTTCCAGGCCGCCGCGAGCAGCGCCCTGGTCTCCCGCAACAATTGCGGCATCACCTTCACCCCGCCGATCACGGTGATGAAGTTAGCGTCACCGCCCCAGCGCGGCACGATGTGCTGGTGCAGGTGGTCGGCCAGCGAACCGCCGGCCACCCCGCCGAGGTTCAACCCGACGTTGAAGCCGTGTGGCCGGGACACCTTCTTCACCACCCGGATGGCCTGCTGGGTGAAGGCCATCAGTTCGGCGCTCTCGGCCTCGGTGAGGTCCTCCAGGTTGGCCACCTTGCGGTACGGCACCACCATCATGTGCCCGGGGTTGTACGGGTACAGGTTGAGTACCGCGTACACCAGCTCTCCCCTGGCGATCACCAGTCCGTCCTCGTCGGACATCTTCGGGATATCCGTGAACGGATGACCCGTCGAATCCTTGGGCCCGGTTGCCGCCTCCGCGATGTAGGACATGCGGTAAGGCGTCCACAGCCGCAGCAGCCGATCCGGTTCCCCGGCGCCGGCGTCCACGATGGCGCCCCGTTCGGCCGAGGCCGCGGTCTCGTCCAGATCCGCGAGCCCGTCCGGCACCGTGCGCTCGGTCATGCCGTGTCCTTTCGGGCATGAGCGGCGCCCCGCGTGGTTACGCTCCGCTGCCGGACCAGATGGTTCATGCTCCACCCTTGCTCGCGGAGCGGATCTCGAAACCCTCGGCCGTCGGCGACGCGTTCTCCCGGCGGGCGATCCACGCAACGATGGTGGCCACCGCGTCGTCCACCGGCACACCGTTGACCTGGGTGCCGTCGCGGAACCGGAAGCTCACGGCGTTCGCGTTCATGTCGCGCTCACCGGCGAGCAGCATGAACGGCACCTTCTGCGCGGTGTTGTTGAAGATCTTCTTCTGCATCCGGTCGTCGCTGCGGTCC
Source organism: Nocardia sp. NPDC051787 (assembly GCF_040681325.1). NCBI lineage: Bacteria > Bacillati > Actinomycetota > Actinomycetes > Mycobacteriales > Nocardiaceae > Nocardia > Nocardia sp. NPDC051787. The sequence continues at coordinate 55,886 of NZ_JBFAYO010000017.1, read as the reverse complement.
ACCTGCGCACGGACGCCCTCGTCCTGCAGTCGCTCGATCACCCGATCCAGATGCGGGACAAAGGTTTCCGCCACCGGGATGCCGACAACCTGCACGGGCGAGAGCCACGCCGGGAAGGCGCCCGCGTAGTGCTCGGTGAGCACGCCGAAGAAGCGCTCGATCGAGCCGAACAGCGCACGGTGGATCATCACCGGCCGCTGCTTGCTGCCGTCGGAGGCGGTGTATTCCAGGTCGAACCGTTCCGGCAGGTTGAAGTCGAGCTGGATGGTCGACATCTGCCAGGTACGGCCCAGCGCGTCCTTGGCTTGCACCGAGATCTTCGGGCCGTAGAACGCGGCGCCGCCCGGATCGGGCACCAGCTCCAGTCCGGAGGCCGAGGCGACCTTGGACAGGGTCTCGGTGGCCTCCTCCCAGATCTCCTCGGAGCCGACGAACTTCTTCGGGTCCTTGGTGGACAGTTCGAGGTAGAAGTCGTCGAGGCCGTAGTCCTTCAGCAGGTCGAGCACGAACCGCAGCGTGTCGGTGAGCTCGCTGTGCATCTGCTCTTTGGTGCAGTAGATGTGCGCGTCGTCCTGGGTCATGCCGCGCACCCTGGTCAGGCCGTGCACCACGCCGGACTTCTCGTAGCGGTACACCGAGCCGAACTCGAACAGCCGCAGCGGCAGCTCCCGATACGACCGGCCGCGCGCGCGGAAGATCAGGTTGTGCATCGGGCAGTTCATCGGCTTGACGTAATAGTCCTGGCCGGGCTTGCGGACGGTGCCGTCCTCGTTGAGCTCCGCGTCCAGATGCATCGGGGGGAACATCCCGTCGCGGTACCAGTCCAAGTGCCCGGAGACCTCGAACAGGTGGCCCTTGGTGATGTGCGGGGTGTTGACGAACTCGTAACCGGCCGCCACATGCCTGCGGCGCGAATACTCCTCCAGCTCCTTGCGGATGATGCCACCCTTCGGGTGGAACACCGGGAGGCCGGAACCGAGCTCGTCGGGGAAGCTGAACAGGTCCAGCTCCAAACCGAGCTTGCGGTGGTCACGGCGCTCGGCCTCGGCGAGCAGGTGCAGGTGTTCGTCGAGGGCCTCCTGGGTTTCCCACGCGGTGCCGTAGATGCGCTGCAGGTCCTCGCGGTTCTGATCGCCGCGCCAGTACGCGGCGGAGCTGCGGGTCAGCTTGAAGGCCGGGATGAACTTGGTGGTCGGGATGTGCGGGCCGCGGCACAGATCACCCCAGATCTTCTCGCCGGTGCGCGGGTCGAGGTTGTCGTAGATGGTCAGCTCTTTGCCGCCGACCTCCATGACCTCCGGGTCGTCGATGCCGGACTTGTCGCTGATCAGCTCCAGTTTGAACGGCTCCTTGGCCAGCTCGACCCTGGCGTCCTCGACCTCGACCACCCGGCGCGAGAACCGCTGCGCGCCTTTGACGATCTTCTTCATCCGGGATTCCAGCTTGGCGAGGTCCTCCGGGGTGAACGGCCGATCGACCCGGAAGTCGTAGTAGAAGCCGTCCTTGATGTAGGGACCGATGCCCAGCTTGGCCTCGGGAAACTCCTGCTGCACGGCTTGGGCCAAGACGTGCGCGGCGGAGTGGCGGATGACGTTGCGGCCGTCGTCGGTGTTCGCGGCCACCGGCTCAACATCGACATGGGCGTCCGGGGTCCAGGACAGGTCCTTCAACTCCCCGTCCACCCGGACGACGACGATGGTGTCCGGCCCCTTGGTCGGCAGTCCCGCTTCGCGCACCGCGGCGCCCGCCGTCGTCCCCGCCGGCACCCGGACGAGGGCGACTGGGCTGATGGGCGCTGAAGTGGTCACGGCTGCGCTCTCCTTGGCGTTCTCGTGTGCGGGTGGGTCCCCGCTGAATGGTGGCCGATCGCGTGTTCGCTCCGGCGCGACCATGCTACTGTGCTCCGCTCCTCTGCCTCTCCGGGCCTTCAGGCCGTACCAGTCAGGTGAGGGGAATTCACGTTCAGGTCCTGCGTCGGGTACCGCTCGAGTTCTGGGCGTGCCCGGCGAGTTACCCATGTGCGCACGAAATCAGATGTCGCGTCGGCACGGCCTTCACGCTATTTCTTATTTCCTCAGCTTTCGGCGGCAAGGTCCGCGAGCAGCGCGTTGCGTTCGGCGGCTGGTCGTTTGGGGCAGCTGGTGCACATCTGGCAGCCGGGGACCTCGAAGACCAGGCAGCAGGAGATGCGCCGGACGAAGGTGCGTCCGCCGATCTCGACGAACCGCGGTGCCGGAAGTTTGCCGCCGATCTCGGCGGCCAGCCGCGCGCCCGCGTCCGGCGAACCGGCGTCCAGCGCACGATTGCCGATTGCGTCGGCGGCGATCGCCCACAGTGCGGGGACTCCCGCCCCGGACACCTCGGCAACCGGCGGGATCACGGTGGCGAGCGTGTCGCGCAGGGCCGCCACGCAGCCGACCGGCGCGCCGCCCGCGGCGAGGATGCGCACCCGCTCGATGCCGCCGTCCGGGCGCACTGCACAATCCAGCCGGTCCAGTGCGGCCTCGGGGGCCGGTTCTTGCTGCGCGTACGCCCGCGCGATCTGCTCCACCAGCGCGGAGGCGACCATGCACCACCACAGCGTGCCCGCGATGCGCGGCGACGTTGTCCCCCACGAGTGACCCATTTCCGCGATACGCTCGGCCAGCCACTCGGGTCGGGTGAGCATCCGCCCCGGGACGGTGGTCACCACTGCAGGGGGCTGCGCAACCATTCCCATTCGACTCCGATCCAACTACCCACGATCCCGAACGTTCCCAATACCCACAGCGTTGCGACGACCAGCGCGGCGGTGCCTGCCGCGGCGAACACCCGCATGGCCGGACCCCGGGCCGAATACCAGGCCATGCCCTGCCGGTACCGGTCGCGCAACCACCCCAAAGCCCTACGTGCCCAAGCGAATTCGGTAGCGAGTATGCCGAGCCCGGCGAACACGATCGCCCAGCCGGGGCCGGGATACGGGATCGCGAGGACGCCGACCGCGAGCACGGCGATACCGACCACCGCGACCCCGATCCGGTAGGTGAGATACAGCGTAGGTCGTCGCGCGAGCCCGGCTCGGAAGGCACGCCAGCCGGTCGGCCGATCGGTCGAGCTCGTTTCCAGATCTGCGGTCACGTCCCCAGGGTACGAGCAATCCGGCACCCGGAAATCCGCTCCTCCCACCCGACCGGATACGACGATCCCTCCCGGGCGACGTCCCAGGGCGGGATCACTCGCCTCGTCGATCACACGAGTTCGGCCGCGGGCTGGCGTCCCGCGTCATCGATGTGCGCGATCCCGTTCACGGTCACCTCGACGACCCGGGCACTGGCGATGTCGAAGAACAGACCCGACACCGTGACACCGCGCTCGGCGACCGCCTTGCGGACCGCAGGGTGCCGCCCCAGCGTCTCCAACTGCATCGCGACATTCACCATGCCGAGCTGGTCGACCTCCCCGAACCCGGCCTCCTGCGCCGCCACCGCGACCGGATGGCCCGCACGGAACCGCTCCAGGCTCGGCCGGGCGTGCGTGAGCCAGGCGTCCACACCGGGGACCTCGGCCCCGGAGTGCAGCGCCGCCATGGCTCCACACGACGAGTGCCCGCACACCACTACCGATCGGACGTTCAGCTTCTCCAACGCGAACACCAGCGCGGCCTCGACCGACGCGTCACCCTCGACGGGCACCAGATTGCCCACGTTGCGCACGGTGAACAGGTCGCCGGGCCCGCTGTTGGTGATGATGTTCGGCACGATCCGCGAATCCGCACAGGTCAGGAAGAACGAATCCGGGTCCTGCTTGTCGCGCAGCTCGTCCAGGTGCGGCCGGACGACGTGCGCGTGACTGCGGTGGTAGGCCGCGACGCCCGCGGCGACCGGGTTGTCGTGCTCCTCGCCGTGGCGCCATGGACCCAGGACGTCGTCCCAGACCGATCGGGCGAAGCTCCGCGCGGGCGGCTTCGCCGTGGCGTGCGCCATCCTGGCGCCGCCGATCTCCACGAAGTCGACGCTGCCGCCCTGGTTCTCCTGCTGCCGCGCGAACTCCTCGATGGCCTCGAAGGCGGCGTGATCGAGGAAGTCGACCGTCATCTCCACCGTGACGTCGGCTCCCGCGGGGATCTTCGCGAACTGCGCCGAGAGCTTCGGCAGCGCGAGGAACGTGGCCGAGCCGTCGATGGTGACCAGCCAGCGTCCGGTGCCTGCGACCGGCTCGCCCTTGATCGCCACCCGGACCACCCGCCACAGCAGCAGGCCGAAGGCCAGCCCGAGACCGATCAGCACGCCCTCGAGCAGGTTCAGGAACACCACGCCGAGCACCGTGACCGCGTACACCAGCAGATCACCGGTACGCCGGGCCAGTTTGATGTGGGCCAGCTTGACCAGCTGGGTGCCGATCACGATGAGCAGACCGGCAAGCGCGGCCTTCGGAATCTGCTCTACCACGGAGACCAGCGCCACCGAGAACACCAGAATCCAGACGCCGTGCAGCACCGCGGAGGCCCGGCTGTGCGCGCCCGCCTGCACGTTCGTCGCACTGCGCACGATCACGCCGGTGACCGGCAGGCCGCCGAGCAGGCCGGACAGGACGTTGGCCGAGCCCTGGCCGATCAGCTCGCGGTCGAAGTTCGTTCGCTTGCGCGTGTGCATCTTGTCCACGGCCACCGCGGACAGCAGGCTCTCCACGCTGGCGATCAGCGCGATGGTGAGGATCGCGAGCGCAAGGGCCGACCAGTCGCCGCTGGGCAGCGCGGGCAGGCCGATCGCGTCGAACAGCGAGCCGTTCAGCACGAGGCGCTCGGCGTCGGTCGGCAGTGCCAGGGAGAGCCCGGTGCCCGCGAGGACCGCGACCAGGGGGCCTGGAACCAGGCGGACTTTGGCGGGCATGTACTTCCAGCCGACCATGATCGCGATCACGACCGCGCCGATGAACGCGCCCCCGCCGTGGAGCGAGGTCAGCTGCCCGGGCAGCTCGATGATGTTCCGCCAGGCGGAGCTGTGCGAGGAACCGCCGAGCAGCACATGGACCTGCTGCAGGGCGATGGTGATGCCGATACCGGCGAGCATCGCGTGGACCACCACCGGCGCCACTGCCAGTGCGGCCCTGGCAACGCGACTCAGCCCGAACAGGATCTGCAGCACACCGGCGGCGCAGATGATGAAACAAGTTGTTCGCCAACCGAATTGGTCGATCGTCTCGGCCACTACGACGGTGAGGCCCGCGGCGGGGCCGCTCACTTGCAGGACCGAACCGCCGAGCAGCCCGGCCACGATGCCACCGATCACGGCGGCGATCAGCCCCGCGGCGACCGGGGCTCCGGAGGCGACCGCGATGCCGAGCGAAAGCGGGAGCGCGACAAGGAAAACCACGATCGAGGCGGGCAGATCGTGGCGGAGGATGTCCGTGACGCGGTCGGGTAATGGTCCGGGCTTGCGGTCCGGGCCCGTCGCTGCGGGCGGTGACAGGGGCGGGGCCAAATCCTGGTCGATAGCCATGACTCTCCTTCGCCGACTCGGCTGTTTCGCCGAGGTCGGTTGACGATCAACATGTCCAGCAGGGCACAAGACCGCGAACCGGCATCTCGCGGTGAAGCAGTCCCGACACAGCGATGAGTCGAGATGTAAACGAGGACAAGTGTATTAGTAAAGACTTAGCAAAGGCTGAGAAAGTGGGCAGATTGTGTGTTGTTCCCCACTGGTCGCTGGTTGCCATGACAGTGACCCACCACACAGAACGTGATCTGGCTCATGGGTCGACAACCGCTGCAACCTGGGCGATTCCGCCCACCATGATCTCGATCGCGCGTGCCAGCGGGAGACCGCCGGCCGACGTCATCCCGAATCCCCAGGCCCACGGCTGGATGCGTGCGCGGCCTCGCCAGTTGCACTCGGCGTTGACCACGCCCAGCGGATCCACCGCCCCGGATCCGGCGGCAGCCGGTTAATGCCGCGGACCATGAACGGGTTTCGCGGGCTGCTGACGACGACGGCATTGCACACGATGAGCACGTCATGCATGCGGAGAGTGAAAGAGGTTGCGACGCAGCTGAAGCGACGCACACCACTCTGCGGCGACCGCGGTGCGGCCCGAGTGCGGCCGGCCGGCCTGGATTGTTCAGCCACCGAGGAGTCCGTCGACGTGCGGCACCGACAGTCCCCATGAAGTCGAGCGAAACCTGAAGGGCGACATGCGGAATAACCATGGAGACGGATGGATCGTCGCGGCCGCTTCCAGCCGGTCGATCGACCGTGCCTGCGTGCGGCAACGTCCGTGATGCGGGATCGGTGTCGGTGGACATATCTCTCCTTCGCCGGGTCCACACCCGGTTCATCGGTCGAACATGTTCTTGGCATCGAAATCGAGCAGCGGGCGAAGCCCGGGACGTTCCTCGGTTCAGGAGGTGCGACCCGTGACGCAGAGCTCGGACTGATAGTAAAGACTTCGCAAAGCACCTGGAAAGGTTTCGGGTCGCACTGATCGCAACCGCTACCAAACTGTGACCCAGGTCACAGTGAAGCATAAGACCGGTTGACGCAACTGCCTATTGGTCGGCCTCGGCGGTCACGCCCCTGGAGGCCAGGAGAAAAGAGAAGACCGGGCATACACTGCACCGGTCTCGCCAATCGAGTGGTCCCAGCTGGGATCGAACCAGCGACCTTCCGCGTGTGAGGCGGACGCTCTCCCGCTGAGCTATGAGACCTGACATGTGCCCGGTGGGGCGGGCGGGGTGCCCTCCGGACGAGACGAAACATTAGCACGCGCCACCGGCGGTTCACCAAATCGCCACCGGGACAGAGACCGGGCCCCTGGACGCGGAAGAGCCGTCGGAAGACGCACCAGCGCCCCCACGAACGCAGTCGGCACCGGCCGGCCGGACCCGACGACTCCCCACAGAAGCATCCATTCCCCCACCAACCCCATGGGCCCCCGGCGTCACAGCGTGCAACGTTCTGGATTTCCCGCGTTCTACCAGCGGATTTGTACCTTTCACCTGGCGTCCGCTAATGTTCTGTCTCGCACCACGGAGGCCGGAAACGAGCCGCCGAGATGCAAAATGCGGATGTAGCGCAGCTGGTAGCGCATCACCTTGCCAAGGTGAGGGTCGCGGGTTCGAATCCCGTCATCCGCTCGAGAGGTAGGGCCAGGCAACATTGATACGCCTTTCCCCCTTGCGCGGTGGAGTGGCCGAGTGGTGAGGCAACGGCCTGCAAAGCCGTGCACACGGGTTCGATTCCCGTCTCCACCTCGCGCGATTAGCTCAGCGGGAGAGCGCTTCCCTGACACGGAAGAGGTCACTGGTTCAATCCCAGTATCGCGCACCACCGTAGTACCAGGTCAGAGGCACTTTCTGAGGAAACTCAGAGGGTGCCTCTTCTGTTTTTCAGCCTCCGAACACACACTCAGCACACACGAGGTTGAGTAACTCCGGGCTAGCGGGAGCAACTCGGAGCTACTTCGAGCCATTCGACATGGCCGCGCCGAGTAGCGCGGCGTGCGCCTCGAGGTCCTTCGGGAACAGGTCGATGTAGACCGATTCCGTGATCGCCGTGGATGCGTGGCCCATCCACTCGGCGATATACCGCGACGAGATACCCGCCGACGCGCACAGGCTCGCGAACGTGTGCCGCAAGTCGTGCGCGGTGAGTTCGGTTTCGCCGTCGTCATCGAGATACAGTCCGGCCAGCTTCGCGGCGGGGTGCAACACCCGCCTGTTCCAGTTGGTCCGCCGGATCGGTCCGCCAGTCGCGGCGGTGAAGACCAGCGCGGCGGCGGGCTTGTCCTTGACGTGCGCGCGGAGTTCATCGACCAAGTCGGGCACGAGATCGAGAGTTCGCTTCTTGTCCCCCTTGGGCAGACCCAACACCAACTTGCCCTTGACGTCGGTGTACGCCTCGAACACCCGCACGTGCAGGGCATCGAGATCGAGATTTTTCACGCGCAGCGCAGAGAACTCGCCGATGCGCAGACCGGTGTAGGCCATGAACCGGATGGCGAGCCCGTCCGGCAACGGAGCGGCTTCCGGGACGATCGGCACGCGGCCGTCGTCGCTTTCGAGGTCGAGTTCGGCCGAGCGGTCGCGCCCGACGCGCTTCCGGTTTCTCCGCAGGCTGTAGAGGTAATCGGCGGCAGCAGCGAGCCGCGCGACTTCGGCGTGATCGAGGTAGTGCTTTTCCTCGTCCTCGATCTTCGGCAACTCGACGTCGCGAGCGGGGTTCGCGCGCATCCGGCCGTCGCGCACAGCAAGGTGAAGGACACCGGCGAGAACCTGGTAGCAACGGTGCACGGTGGCTGGAGCCATCTTCGGCGTGATGTCGCCGACCCACTTCACGACGTCGCCATGCGTGATGGCGCCCAGCTCCCTACCACCCCAGTACGGCAACACGTGATTGCCCAAGATGCTCCCGTAGTTCTCACGGGTGGACTCTGCCTTGCGTATGAGCGACGCCGTCCACGTCTCGGCCATCTCGGAGAACAGCGCGGCCGACTTTCGGTTGTCGATATACGTACCGGTGTGCAGTTCGGAGGCGATGCGGTCGCGTTCGGCAGTTGCCTCGGCCTTGGTCTCGAACGCCGGGAACCGCTGCTTACCGTCGGATTCTCGAACAGAAGCGCGCCAGCGCGTAAGGGTTCCGCTCATTTGCCGCCGCCGCTAATTCAGTCGTCGTAGTCGGACGGCCAGAAGATCATTGCGACGACGACGGCCAGCGGTAGCGCGATCACGAACACAAGAGCGGCTTGCGTCGCGCTCATCGCTGTACCCCGCCGAGTGCGGGCCAGCGGCCGAATGACGCACGCGGCGCAGCGCATTCGACGTCGGCAACCGACATCAAACGGTCCAGCGTCACGAGGTCAACGTGCGCAGAGGACGACAGCAAGACGACCTGCGCCCCGGACGCCTCGACCTGTTCGGCCAGTCCGAGTACGGAGGCCGAGTTCGCCCATCGCAGCGCGTACCCCAACCGCCGCGCCAACCGGCGCACCTGCGCGGTATCCCATTCCGTTGTCGGCGAGCACGGGTTTACCCATCCGAGCGCGTCGTCCATTCCTCGCCTTCCCCTGATGCCGTTGGTAGGCCCCGCCGCCGGGGAATCGAGTTCGACCCGACGGCGCGGCTGTACCGAGCGTCACAGCAGGTGGAGGCCGCCGACAATGGCACTCTCCGGACGCGTCCGGGGAAGTGCCACATCCGATATCTATTGTGGCCGTTAATATTCGAGCTGTACCAAGTCGGCTAGTTCGCGCATTTCCGGCGTGAGGGTGCGACGCTTGCGGATGATGCGGCCCAGCAGATCACGCGCCGAGCGCTGTTCGACCAGCCACGGCCGCGCATCACGCGACAGCGACGCCAGCACATCGAAAGCGGCGTCGTACTGACGTAGCTCCACGTGGGCCGCCGATACGTCGATCATGTGCCGGTTCCGGTTGTCCGACGTCGGCCGCTGGTCCGGCGGGATATCGCGGGCCAAGCGCAACGCGACGTCCGGGCGGTCATCCACCACGGCGTTCTCTACCCGCTTCATAGCCACCGTGGCCGCGTCGAACGTCGTCCAGTACTGGTGATAGGGGCTGGACTCGGGCCGCACCGCGACCGCCCCGGCAGCGGCAAGCCCCATCATCTCGTCGGCCTCATCGGGCCGGTTATCGCGTACCGCCGCCGCCGATGCTCGGAGCAACAGCCATCCCCAGGTCGAAAGCTCGCGCGTCGTCGCGACGGACAGCCGGGGTTCCACGCGGTCGGCCCACCGGGTAGCCAGATGACGCACCGCCTCGAATTGCCGTTCGACAATCAAAAGCCAGCACAGCGTAATCACCGCCGACGCTGCGTCCAGGACGTTGCCCGTCGATTCGGCGTCGGTGAGGGACTGGTTCAGCGCGATGCGCGCCGAATCGGGCTGGCGAGTCTGCACCATCACCGAACCGGCCAGTTGCAGCGTGCGCGACCACAGCAGCGCCGGGGCCGAATTGGCGTCGTCTATAAGGCGCGGCAGGACGCGGGCCAGCCGTTCGTATTCGTTGTCGTGATACAGCTTCGTGGCGTGCGACAGAGCCGCTTCCCGGCCGCGCACCGATAGCGGTTCCGCCGCCGTCGGCGTGTCGCGCATCGACGCCAGAGCTTCGCGTGTCGGCGTCCACAGCTCGCCTCCGCCATTGCCTACCGGCGGTGCGGGATTGGGGCCGAGTAGGACCGTCAACGGGCAACCTAGCGCTACAGCGAACCGGCGCAGGGTGTCCATTCGGGTGTCGTCGCGTTCCCCCTGTTCGATCTTGCGAATCAGAGACAGGGACACCCCGGAGGACTCCGCAAGCTCTCGCTGTGTCAGCCCGCGACGCTTCCGAACGAATTGGAGCCGTTCCCCAAGGTCCATGTCCCAAGGCTACGGGTACGTGTACCCGCTGCGCACCGCACGCCGCGACCTCACTACCGGCGCCCCGAGCTCGCGCAGCGGGTAGGTGCGCTGCCCGCGTGAATACACACACAGCACACACACGCAGAGTTTCACCGGAGTTTTCCGCTGTAGCTCGGAGTTGCTCGAACCCAACGTTTGCGCTGGTAAAGTGCTATTTCTAGTTGAACGGAGTTGTTCGGATTTCCTCAGGTTGAGCGCGATACCATAACTGACACGGAAGAGGTCACTGGTTCAATCCCAGTATCGCGCACCACGGAAATAGCAGGTCAGCCCGGTTTTCACCGGGGCTTTCTTGTTCTCGTGACCAACCTGCGTACATCGGGCACACGGTGGAGTTCGGCTGTCGGTGGGCGGGGATACGCTGTGGCGCACAGTGCCGGAGCCGAGTCAGGGGGTTGTCGCGTGACGATCAGCGTAGAGGTCACGCCGGATGACGACGCTGATCCCGAGTCGCTCGACCTGCGCGACGATATCTCCTTCGACCTCGAAGAGGTCAATGAGGTGCTCGCCGAGCTGATCGCGATGCGGGCCGATCGCAAGGCCAAGGACGGCGAACTGCTGACGGCTCGGTTGGGGATCGGCGGCGAGCGGCCCGAAACGCTGGCGCGCATCGGCGCCCGCTACGACCTGTCCCGCGACCGCGTACGGCAACTGCACACCAAGGCGGTGGGCCAAATGGTCCGGATGGCGGAGCAATCCGGGCACCGCGCCGCCGCGGTGCTGCGCGCACGATATCCGCTCGACGCGCGCGACCGGCAGCTGGTGCGCGCGCTGCTGGTGGAGACGTACGCGACCGACACCGACATCGCCGCCACCGAACTGTCGTACTTGAAGCTGCGGCTGGCCGGGCATGCGGCCGAGGACGCGAAGCGGATCGCCGGATTCGTCACCCAGCGCATCGCGGCCTGGCAGAAGAAGACCAACCGGCGCCTGGCCAAACTGCAGGACGCGCAGCCGCGGGCCACCGGCCAGCTGAATCCGTGGTTGGATCAGGTCGATTGGCCCGGTGCCGGTTCCGCGGCCGCGATTCCCGCCGCCTCCGCGCGCACGGTGGACAGCGACGACGACGGACGCGGGCGCTTCTACCTGGACAAGGTCGGCCGCGACGTGCCGTTCGACTCCGGCCTGGAGGCCAGGTTGCTGTGGATTCTCAACGCGAGCGACCTGGTCGAGACGTTCCAGGAGCATCCAGCGGCAGTTACCTACGAACTCGATGGCGCCGAGCGGTCGCACTGTCCGAGCCTCGTCGCCCGGCTGACCGACGGCCGGATGATCCTCGTCGACGTCGAGCCGCTCGGCCACCTCGGATTCCACGTCAACCGGGTGAAGGCGGCCGCGAGCCGTGCGTACGCGCACGCCAACGGCTGGGGCTGGCTGGTCTGGACGGGCAGCCGCATCGGCGTCCCGGAACTGCGCGCGCGCCGGGTCGAGGCGGCGAGCGAACGGATGCTGGGCAACCTGGTCGAGCGCGGGCCGGTGCACTGGGCCGCGCTGTGCGAGGTGCGCGCGAAGACCGGCCTGGATCTGGTGGACTTCCTCGCGCTGGTGCTGCGCAACGAGTGGCGGTGGGACCGAGCTCCGTTCCGGCTCAGCGCACCACCATCGCCGCCGCCAGGAACGTGACGATCAGCAGCATCGCGCAGACCGTGATCAGCTGCCAGCGCTCGATGGACTGCTCCAGGTTGGCGATGGTGTTGCGCAGCGCCTTGTCCAGCCGGTCATGGTCGGCGATGGTGCGCTGGGCGGCGGCCAAGGTCTCGGCCTGATCCTGCACCGCGACCTCCGCGCGTTCGAGTCTTGTGGTGAGCTTCACCACGTGCTTCTGCTTGTCCCGCAACGACTTCCGGGCCATGGCCAGCGTGGTGCGCTGATTGACCAGCTCTTGGCGCTGCCGGGCGATCACCGTCGCCTGCGTTCTCGTGTGGTATTCCCAGTCGGTCACGGTGGCCCAGCCTCCTGTCCTCTCGTCCCGATAACCCCAGACGAACTCGCCGCGCACCCAGCCCGCGAGGAACTCACGCAGCTCGACCGGCTCGCGCCGGGGCGCCGCCATCGCGTGCTCGGTGTCCAGCACACCAGTGACCGCGCGGTAATCGCAGGTGACGGGGGCGAAGTCCGCGATGCCCAGCGCGTGCAGATACGGCACCCAGTAACCGGGCGGGCACAGCCAGAGCACGTCCGTGCAGCCCGCGGCGCGCAACCGTGCGGTGTGCTCCTGAGCGAGTCCACGCTCCAACGGCCCGCTGCGGACCTCGATCGCGTACACCCGATCGCCCTTGCGCCAATAGACGTCCACGGGCAGTGTTCCGATGCGCCGATCCACTTCCGCCTCGTCGGCGCCGTAGGCCAGGAGCCTGCCGCACAGCCAGTACTTCAACCGCTGCATATCCCACTGCGCGGCGGAACAGTCCGGACACTCGCAGGCGTAGCCGTTCGACGACCCGCGCACCCGGCCGGAACCGTCCCCGATACCCAACTCGGCGAGAAGCGCTCGGCGCCCGCAGGCGATCTCCGCCCGCTGCTTCGTTCTCACGCGACCACTCCCTGCACAAACCACCGCAGGCCTGGCGACCCACGCCATAGATCAAGAGTGCGTCAGACTTGCTCACCTTGCCAGTCCCGTGTACCCCGCGGTCGGGTGCGCCACACCTGATGCTTATGAGGCGATCGGCGCTGGTCTTCTGCGGCACAAGGGTTTTCATCATGCCATGCGGCCTCTCCGGCCACTCGGGATCGGGAATTGATAGTTGCCGCCATCCGCGACACGTCCGTTCGCGTCGGTGACACAAGTGGGGACAAACCGGATCGGCGCGCACTCCGCGTGCGGGGACGTAAACCCGTGGGCCTACGCTGATTCGATCAGGTCAACGGATCGGAGTATCGCCGATTCTTCGCGAGCCGCGGATGTCCAACTGGGCGGATAGAATCGTCCGGCCGAGTGCGAGCTGGGCCGATACGGGGAAGAGGGTACTGGATGGAGCACGGTCAGCAGACCGGCGAGTCGATCGGCGCGATGTTGTCGAGTATCGCGTCGACTCTCCGAGAGGTCAGCGAGAAGCTGGACGCGGTAGCGGCCCGTATCGACGGCACGCCGGCCGTGCCCGGCGAACAAACCATCGAGGCTCGGTTGGCCAAACTGGAGGCTTGGGCCTTGCAGGCCGGACGGGATATTTCCGGCATCGACGCACGGGTGGAACGCCTGGAGTCCAGCGCCCCACCGAATGACCTCGGCGCGGCCCGGTTACCCCGGGGCGGAGCGGTCCGCCCGAATGCAGGCCGGCCGGAGCGCCAGGCCGGGGAATCGGCACCCGCCGCACGGAAGAGCGATTCCCGGGAACCCGCGGGCTCCCGGAACGGCACGCGACCACCGGACCTGCCCCGGGAACCGGTGCACGCCGCCCCGGAGCCGTATTCCTCTGCGCGGACGGGCTTCACCCCGCCCCGTGAACCCGCCATGACCGCGCTGGAACCGAAGGACATGTCCGGGCAGGACTTCACCCCGCCCGCGCCACGCGAGCAGACATCGAACTTCACCGCTCCCCCTGCACATGAGCCGGCCTCGCGCTTTACCACACCGCCGTCGCATGAACCCGCGTCCTTCTCCACGCCGACCGCGCGCCCTATCGGGTCGTCGGCCTCGTACTCGCAGCACGAAAACGCCGCGTTCGAAAGCATTGTCGCCTCCCCCGCCAGCGCCGATCCGGGCGCGGACCACAGCAGTTCCCGGAACGGAACGGCTCCCGACACCCCCGTCGCGAGTCTCACCGGCGCGCGCCACGCCACCGAGGAAGAGCGCACGCCGGTCGAGAACACCCACGTCGACAAGCTGCAGGCCATGCTCGACGAACTCAAGCGCACGGCGGCGGCCCCGCTCGGCCGCTCCGACATCTTCGGTCCACCAGCGGGCGAACCGACTCCGAACGGATATCAGTCCGAGCGCGGCGACGCGCAGCGCAGGCCGGCCGACTACCGGCTCTCCAGTCCGCCTCCGACCTCCTGAGCGACCTTGCTCCGCCGTTTCGGCGGATGCGCCGCAGCTGCCGAGCGCAGCAGGATTTCCTGCACGAGATCGCGGAGCCAACGGTGCCCCCGGTCGGCGGTGTTGCGCGGATGCCAGGCCAGCCCGATGGCGATCTCCGGCAGCGGCAGCGGAATCTCGAACGCGCCCAATCCGATCGCAGGCAGCGTGGCGGCGCTCAGCATGGCGGGCGCCGAGCAGACCAGATCGCTGCCACGCACCGCGAACAGCGCGCTGGTCAGCGTCGGGACGGTCGCCACGACACGCCGGGTACGGCCGTGCAAGGCGAGCCGGTCATCGATCGGGCCGTGCGCGCGTCCGTCGCGCGAAATGCTCAGATGCCGGGAGCCCGCGTACGAGGCGACGGTGACGCGGTCGGTGACCAGGGGATGGTCTGCGGCGGCCACGCCGATCACCCGGTCGGCGAGCACTCTGCGCACCGTGGTCTCCGGGTCGGTGTGGTCGATCACGCCGACCTCGAGATCGACGCGTCCGTCGCGCAGCGCGGCGGTGCCCTCGAGGGTGTCGGGCACGAAGCGCAGGGTCACGCCCGGCGCCTGTGCCCGCGCGGCGGCCAGCAGCGGCGCGGCGAGTTCGGTGACCACCAGGTCGCCCGCCTGTATCGCGAAGGTCCGGCGCAGCGCCGCCGGATCGAGGTCGTCGCGCGGGGTGAGCAGCGCACGCCCCTGTTCGACCAGAGTGCTGACTTCGTAGCGCAATTCCAGCGCGCGTGGCGTCGGCACCAGCGCGCGGCCCGCCCGCACGAGCAAGGGATCGTCGAGCACGACACGCAGCCGAGCCAGCGTCCGGCTCATCGCGGGCGGCGAGGTGTGTAGACGCTGCGCGGCGAGAGTGACACTGTTGGTGTCCAGCAGCGCGTCGAGGGCGACGAGCAGGTTCATGTCCAGCGCTTCCACCCTTGGATTATCGCCAAGACAAGGACTGATCCTTGACATTGCGTGGCAGGGCAATGCCGGTCATCGAAGACGCCACGGATGCCCGTTCTCGATGGTCTGGTTGCCCGGCCACCGGCCATGCGCGACTTCCGGGCGACGAGATCACACTATTCCTGCACTGTGTGCACGAATGGCCGCAAGTCCCTAGTGGCTGACCCGGCCGCTGTCGCCGTCGTACGGAAGCAGTTCGGTATCCCTCGGGGCTGCCGGAGGCATCGTGGGTCCGGCGCCGGGCTTTCGCCGGGTCGCGAGTCCGCGGTAGGACTCGGGCTTGATCCGGCGCAACCACTGGCTCGCGCGGGTGCGCAGCGGAAGACGGTACTTCAGGTCGGCGAGCATCTCATCGATGTTCTGGATGGAGAACGGGATGACCGCGGTGCCGTGCGCGTGATGGCCGTGCGTGCGGTCCTCCATCCAGCGCAGGCGGGCGTCGATCTGCTCGTTCAATGTCTCGGCCGGCGGCAGGTTCACTCGGCCGGTGAGCAGCGCGGCGGTCCAGTGCGCCGCGACTTCGGCGCCGACCGTGCTGATCACCGACGAGTTGTAGCCGGCGAAGGTCAGATTCGGGACCTCCAGCGGGAGGATCTGCCGGTGCAGGCGGAAGTTGCCGTGCTCGTCGGTCAACCGGCGCTGCACGTACGGCGTCAGGAACGGGACGCGCTGATGGAAACCGGTAGCGCACACGACGACATCGGCTTGGAGCACTTGGCCCGTGGACAGGCGCACCGCGGGCGCGGCCTTCGGACCGCCGCCCAGCTCGGTGATCGTCGTGTCGCGGTGCACCACGATGCGACCGCCTGCGACCTGCTCGAAGAAACCCTCGGTGGCCAGGCTGATGGTGCTCTCGGCGATCTCCTCGAATCGGCCGCTGGGCACCAGGCCGAGTTCGCGCAGCCGCAGGCGCTTGGTGGCCAGTTCCTGAATCAGATCGAAGTTGCTGATCCGCACCGATTCGCCCGGCCCGTCCAGGAACCGGTCCGTCCAGCCCGGCCGCAGGTAGTGGAAGTGCGCCTCGCCGAAGCGGGTCAGCATCAGCCGTTCGTAATCGATCACCCGGGCCAGTTTGCGCGGCATCTTCCAGAACAGCCGCCGGGCCACCACCGAGGTGGATGCCGCGACCTCGCTCACGGCGGTGGCGATGTCGCAGGCGGACTTGCCGTAGCCCACGACGACGACCGACTTGCCCCGCACCGATTCCAGATCGAGGAACTCCGAGGAGTGGCACAGCCGGCCGCCCGCCGCGCGGAACCAGTCGGCGCCGCGGTAATCCGGCATCGCGGGTTCGCTGAACACGCCGTTGGCGATCACCAGGTGGTCGCAGGACGTCCGGTGCACACCACTTTCATCGCGAATTTCCAGCAACCACCCGCTGTCCACCGGATCGGCGGCGACGACCTCGGTCCGCAACCGCAGATGCTCGGTCAGCCCGAAGTGCTCGGCGTAAGCGGCCAGGTACGCCTGCATCTGCTGACCGTCGAGGACGCGCGGATAGTCCGCGGGCATCGGGAAGTCGGAGAAGTGATACGTCTCCTTGGAGTTCTGCGCCCGCAGCCCCGGGTACCGCCTGGTCGCGCTCCACACGCCACCGACATCGGGTGCGCGGTCGAAGACCTCGACCGGAAAACCCTCCTGTTTCAGCACTTTCGCGCAGGCGAGACCTGCGATACCCGCACCAACAATCCCGATGCGGCTTCCGCTTGTCATGCGCAGGAGACTACGTCGCCAGCGCCGCACAGCAAAGTCGGCCGACCGAAACGGCTCCTCAGCGTATTGCCGGCGCACTCGCCGGGACGACGGGAAGCTCGAGCAGACCGCGGATCAGGATGCTCTCCCGCCACCGCAGGTCCGCGTCATCGGCGGCCAGCCGCAGCAGCGGGTACCTGCGCACCAGCCTGGTCAGCGCGACGCGGGCCTCGAGCCTGGCAAGTCCGGCGCCGAGGCAGTAGTGGATGCCGTGGCCGAAGGCCAGATGACCGTTCGGCGCGCGGTCCGGATCGAACGTCGCGGGCGCGGCGAAGTGCCGTTCGTCGCGGTTTGCCGAGGCGACCGCGACGAGCACCAACTCCCCTTCGGGGATCACGCTGCCACCCAGCGCGACCGCGGCGGTGGTGTAGCGCAGGGTCACCACGTTGACCGGTCCGTTGTAGCGCAGCATCTCCTCCACCAACGCCGGGACGCCGGCCGGGTCGTCGTGCAGGGCGCGGTACCGGGGTGGATCGGTCAGCAGTTCGAGCACGGTGTTGCCGATCAGGTTGACCGTGGTCTCGTGACCGGCGACCAGGATGAGGAACGCCATGGAGATCAGCTCGTCGTAGCTGAGGCGGTCCCCTTCGTCGCTGGCCGGCAGCAACTGCGAGATCAGATCCTCGCCCAGCCCTTCCGCGCGACGCCGGGCGACGAGGCCGTCGAAGTAGTCGACAATGGCGTCGGTGGCGCTGCGCATCCCTTCCGGTGTCGACATCGGCGTGTCCACCACAGCCGCCGACCAATCCCGGAACCGTGCGCGGTCCTCGACGGGCACGCCGAGCAGTTCGCAGATCACCGTGATCGGCAGGGGAAAGGCGTACTCCGCGAGCAGGTCCACCTGCCCGGTAGCGCCCGCGGTTCGATCGATCGCGTCGAGCAAATCGTCCGCGATCGCCGCGACCCGAGACGCGAGAGCCTCCATCCGCGCGGGCGCGAAAGCGGGGCCGACCAGTTTGCGCAGCCGCGAATGCCGCGGCGGGTCGGCGTTGAGCAGATGGTGGCTCAGACGCTGGTTGGCCGCGGTGACGCCGCTCCGGCCCGCCGACGCCTGACGCGCGCGGGCGCCCGCCGCGGTGTGCGGGTCCTTGCGGACGTCGGGATGGCGCAGGACGTCCTTGGCGGCGTCGTAGTCGACGACGAGCCAGGCGCGTACTCCGGTACGCAACCGGATCAGGTGGACCGGGCCCTCGGCACGCAACTGCTCATAGAAGGCGTACGGCGCGCGAAAGAAATCCGCTGGCAGTTCTCTCATCCGATCGATCCCCCTGCGTTCGCGAGTGTTGGTGCGGCCCTTCGATGGTGACACCGGTCACCGCTCACGGCCAGCCCGCGTGTCCGGCCCATCCGTCCGATCGCCGTTGTCGATCGCCGCAAGCGGCGCGGACCTGTTCCCGCCACGGCGCCGCCGCGGCTGGACCCGAGATCGGACTACCCGAGCGTTCCTCTTGCCCGTCTCGGTAATAGTCCTCGTATGCCCGCCGCGGAAGGTGTGCTCTGATGAAGACATGAGCAACCTCCCAGTCACCGTCGACCGGGCCGGGCTGTGGGACGCGGAGGCCCTCAGTGATGTTGCGGCCGCGACCTTTCCGCTCGCGTGTCCTCCGGGTGCGACGCCCGATGACATCGAAATCTTCGTCACCGACGTGCTGTCGGGCGAACGCTTCGGCGAATACCTGAGCGATCCGGCGCGGATCGTGCTCAAAGCCCGCGCGGGCGACGACATCGTCGGCTACGCGATGCTGGTGGCGGGCGACCCCGGCGACGCGGCGGTGGCCGAAGCGATCGGCCTGCGCCCGGCGGTCGAGATCAGCAAGATGTACGTGTTGCCGGGCCATCACGGCAGCGGGGTGTCCACCGCGCTCATGCAGGCGGCCCTGGAGTGGGCCCGGGCCGAGGGTTATCCAGGGGTCTGGCTGGGCGTCAACCAGGAAAACGTCCGTGCGCAGCGCTTTTACACCAAACACGGTTTCACCGTCGTCGGCACCAGGACGTTCACGGTCGGCAACCAGGTGCACCACGACCACGTGATGCGTCTGGTCTTCTAGCCCGGGGCTCACCGCAGGAAGTCGACGAGCACGGTGTGGAAGGCGGGGGCCAGCACCGCCATCAAGTGATCGCCGGGCACCACGGCCGAGGTGCCGTTCGGCAGGGCCTCGGCGAGTCGTTCGGGTTCGGCGGCGAACGGGTCGTTGTCGCCCGCCAGCACCAGCGTGGGCACGGTGACGTTCGACAGGTCCTCGATCGGGCGGTCATCCAGGCCGGTCGCCAGAGCGTGAATCGCGTCCAGATCGGCGTGCACGGCGTCGGCGAGCACCCGGAACATCATCGCCGTCCGGGAGGCGCCCGCGCCGTCGCCGCGCATCGCGGCCTGTAGATCGGGCAGATCGATGACCCGGCGGTCGACACCGCCGCAGTCGAGCACGCCCGAGCCGATGCCGCCGACCGCCAGGCGCCGCACCCGTTCGTCGGCCGCGGCGACCAGCAGCGAGATCACCCCGCCCATCGAATACCCGACCTGGGCTACTTCGTCGAAGCCGAGCTCGTCGTAGAGCGCGCGCACGTCACGCGCCATCCCGTGCCAGGAGTAGCGCTCCGGCTCGTGCGGTTTGTCCGAGCGACCGTGGCCGCGCGCGTCCAAGGACACCACGGTGTGTCCGGCGGACCGCAATGCGCCGACCACGCCGGTGCTCATCCAGTTCGCATTGGTGTCCGCGACCACGCCGTGTTGCAGCACGACCGGGACGCCTTCGCCCTCCCACACCCGGTACTCGAGCTCCAGGCCGTCCCACGTCTCGAACCTCGTCATGCCGGGATCGTAGTGCGCGGCACGGCCGAAGTGGACATTCGTCCGGGACCCGGCTGGACGCTCAGGCCAGCAACTCGGCCCTCAGTGCGGCGATTTCGGCGCCGGTGAGTTTCAGCCCTTCGCGGACATAGCCCGCGAAACTGCCGTAGGTCTGGTTCGCTTGGTCGAAGGCGGCGTCGAGCCAGGACTGCTGGACTCCGTTGAGCGGGTCGTCGTCGCGCGCGTTGCGGTACCGGTTGGACAGCAGGTAGTCCTCGGTGACCGTGGCGCGATCGACGCCGAGCACGGTGAGCAGGACGACTGCTGCCCAACCGGTGCGATCTTTGCCCGCGGTGCAGTGGAACAGCAGCGCCCCATCGGTGTCGATCACGGACCGCAGCACCGAGGCGAACGCCTCGTTCGCGCCCGGCGCGGTGATGAACGCGCGGTAGAGCCCGTCGCCGCCGGTGAGCGTTGGGGCCAGGACCTCAGGCGGCGCCTGGCCGATCACGTCGGCCCAATTCGCCGTGGCGCCCGCCGGGACGCGGTCCGGGCCGAGCGCGCGCTCGTAGACAGTCCGCAGGTCGTAGACGGAGCGCACCCGGCGGTCGGTCAACCCGGCCAGATCCGCCGCGGTCGCGTTGTTCAACTGCCCGGTTCGGTACACCAGGCCGGTGCGCACGGTCCGGCCGTCGGTCGTGCGGTAGCCGCCGATGTCGCGGGCGTTCTGCACCCTTGCAGAGCCAACGAGCGATCGGCCGAGATCGCGGGAGCCACTGGTGGATCGGCGAGCGTGACACCGGTTACCGGCCCGAACGCGACCGCCAGACCAGCCGCCATGGCGACCGGGGCACGAAAACGATGGGCCATACGGGACAGCGGCCTAGGCCGCGACCTCGAATCGCGACAGCGCGAGCAGGCGCGAGATCGCGCGCAGGTACTTCTTGCGGTAGCCGCCCTCGAGCATCTCCGCGGAGAAGATCTCGTCGAGCTTCGCGCCGGACACCGTGACCGGGACGCTCGCGTCGTAGAGCCGGTCGGCCAGCACCACGATGCGCAAGGCCACGGCCTGATCGACGACCGGGTGCACGTTCGAGATGAATACCGACGACACCCCGGAGATCAACGTGCCGTACTTCGACGGGTGCAGCGTGCTGAGGTGCTTCAGCAGCGCGTCGAATTCGTCGAGCGTGGAGCCTGGTGTGGCCGCGGCGCGCTCGGCCAGCACCTCCGGCGAGGTGGGTTCCGGTGCGGGCGGCAGATCGCGGTGGCGGTAGTCCGGCCCGTCGACGCGCACCGCCTCGAAGATCGACCCGAGTTTCTTGATCTCGCGCAGGAAGTCCTGTGCGGCGAAACGTCCTTCGCCCAGCTGGCCGGGGAGGGTATTGGACGTGGCGGCGATGGACACCCCGGCCGCGGACAGTTCGGTCAGCAGACGCGAGACCAGCATGGTGTCACCCGGATCGTCGAGCTCGAACTCGTCGATGCACAGCACGCTGTTGCCGGAGAGCCGCTCCAGCGCGTTGGCGAAGCCGAGCGCGCCCACCAGGTTGGTCAGCTCGCCGAACGTGCCGAAGGACTTGGGCGCGGGCGAGCTGTGGAAGATCGAGGCCAGCAGGTGGGTCTTGCCCACGCCGAACCCGCCGTCCAGATACAAACCAGCGCCGCTGACCTGCTTCTTCTTGCCGAACAGGCTCTTGCGCCGCGCGGCCTTGCCGATCGCGGCGACCTGCCCGGCGAACTCCTCGGCCTTGCGGACCGCGGCCGCTTGGCTCGGTTCCTTCGGGTCGGGGATGTAGGAGGCGAAACTCACCTCGTCGAACATGGGCGGGGGCACCATCTGGGCGACGAGCTGATCGGCCGGAACCTCCGGGTTGCGATCGACGAGGCGTTCTTGCATGGACGAAGCCTAAAGACGTGGTGTGATCTAGTTTCATGCAGCGTAGCCACAATGCGATCCAGCTCACAGGGCTGAGCCCGGACGACCTCGCGCAGTTGTACGCCTTCCCGCCCCGGCTCGACGTGCCTTGGGTCCGCGCCAATTTCGTCTCCAGCATCGACGGCGCCGCGACCAGCGGGAATCTCTCCGAGGGGCTCGGCACGCCCGCCGACAAGATGGTCTTCCTGTTGTTGCGCGAGCTGGCCGACGTGATCGTGGTCGGCGCGGGCACCGCACGCGCGGAGAATTACGGCGGAGCACGCACCGATCCCGGGCGCCGCCGCGCGTTCCACGAACGCGGCATCGGCGGGCATCCCGACGGCGCGCCGCCGCCGATCGCGGTGGTCACCGCCAGCGCGGTGCTCGAGCCGGACGCGCGGCTGCTCACCGACACCCGGGTGCCGCCGCTGATCATCACGACGGCCGCCGCGCCCGCCGACCGCAAACGGCGACTGGCCGACGCCGGCGCCGAGGTGATCGAGGCGGGCGACATCGCGGTGACACCGCACGGCCTGCTGCGCGCACTCGGCGAGCGCGGCCTGCTGCGTGTGCTGACCGAGGGCGGCCCGCAATTGTTCGGGGAACTGCTCGCGGCCGACGTGGTCGACGAGCTCTGCCTCACCACCGCGCCGCTGCTGGTCGGCGGCACGGCCCGACGAATCTCGCTGTCCGCGCATGAGTTCCGCACCCGCATGACGCGCACGCACGTGCTGCTCGACGACGACGGCACCATGCTCACCCGGTGGGCCCGTCGATGAAACAGGCGCCGGAACCTGGCAGGCTGTAGCAATGCGCTGGACTCGGGCCGCCGTGCTTGCCGCCACCCTCTCGATCGTCACCGCCGGTTGCGGCGCGGGACCGTCGGATCGTCCCGGTGTCGCGGTACAGCGCCCGCCCGTCGCGGGTAACGCCACGACCTCCGCCGCGCCGCAGGCGCCGCCGAACGCCGAGCTGCCCAAGACCGACCTCAGCTGGCGCGACTGCACCCAGCCGACCCTGGACCTGCTCGGGCTCGGCCCCGCGCCCGCTGGGCTGGTGCTCGACTGTGCCGAATTCTCGACTCCCATCGACGCGGCGGGCGCGGTGCTCGGCAACTTCCGCGCCGGGGCGATGCGGGCCCGTCTGGCGCAGACTCCGGCCGACGTGCCGCCACTGGTGCTGACCTCCGGCTCGGACCGGTCCTCGGCCGCCACCCTCGCCGCGCTCGCCGCGGGTCCGGCTGCCGCGTTGCTGGCCGCCCGCCCGATCGTCGCGGTGGACCGGCGCGGTATCGGCAGCTCCCAGCCGATCGACTGCCTGCCGCCGGAGATCCGCCGCGGCCTGGCCGACAACGCCCAATTCGGCCCTGGTCCCGGCGATCCGGTGGCCAGGATGACCACCCTGAGCCAGGACGGCACCATCGCATGCCGGGACTTCCTGCAGCCCTACGAGGGGACGTTCGACGCACCGCACGCCGCCGACGACATCGAGCAGTTGCGCAGGCAGTGGCAGGTCGAGCACATCACGCTGCTCGGCACCGGCAACGGCGCGAAGGTCGCGCTCAGCTACGCCCGCAAGTACGGCGACCACCTCGCCCGGCTGGTGCTCGACTCTCCCGAACCGGTCGGCATGGACGCGGTCACCCGCGCGGAGCAGGCCGTGCAGGGCGCCGAGGCCGCGCTGACCGCGTTCGCGCAGCGCTGCGTCGGCATCGGCTGCTCGCTCGGCGCCGACCCGCGCGCTGCGGTCACCGATCTGGTGAACCGGGCCGGGTCCGGCGGGCTCGGCGACATCTCGGCGAACGCGCTGATCACCGCGCTGTCGGGCTTCCTGGGCAGCCCGCGCGCCGACCAGGCCAACCGGATCGGTGAGCTGTCGGACGCGCTCGCCGCGGCCGGACGCGGCGAGCGCGGGCCGCTGAGCACCGTGATAGCGCGCGAGTCGACCGCTACCGAGAGCGACGGACAGTTCGTCAACCGGTGCACCGATACCCAGCAGCCGCCGACTCCGGGCAAAGCCACCGAGCTCGCCGGCGCCTGGGGAGGCAAGTATCCGATCTTCGGCAAAGCGGCGGCGATCGCGCTGATGGAATGCGCGGCCTGGCCCGTGTCGACCGCGCCGCCGCTGCCGGAAAAGCTCGGCATCCCGGTGCTCGTACTCGGCGGAGTCGCGGATCCGGTGGTCGGCAACGGCGGTCAGTCGTCGGTGACCGGCGCGCTGGGGGCGGCAGGCGCTCGGCACGCGGCACTCACCTGGCAAGGCTTCGGCCATCCGGTGTCGACCCACTCCAGCTGCGCGCAGCGGGCGCTGCTCGACTATCTGAAAGACGGCAAACTCCCCGCTGACGGTACCGCCTGCCCGGCCTGAACGGCGCTGCGCTGGGCCGCTCGAGCGGCGCGTTGGACAGGTCCCGGCAACCACCGGTAACCGATCCGGTGTACCGTGCCCCAGTGTTCCTTCGACAGCTCGAGCCCCGGACCGCTCGTACCACCGCCGAGGTGATCAAGTTCGCACTCTGGCCCCTCGCGGTCATGACCGTGCTGAACCGGGTCTTCATCAAGGCTGTCAACGGCTTCATCACCGACGACTACAGGCCGGTCTACCAGGCATCCCTCGACTTCCTCAACGGCAGGCCGGTCTACACCGCGAACTTCGACTCGGTCGACCCGCACTACCTGTACCCGCCGAGCGGCACCCTGCTCATCGCGCCGATCGCCGCCATCGACTACGAGAAGTCGCGCTGGCTGTTCATCGCGCTGAACGCGATCGCGATACTCATCGCGTGGTACCTGCTGCTACGGCTGTTCCGGTACACGCTGAACTCGGTGGCCGCGCCCGCGCTGCTGCTGGCGATGTTCATGTCCGAGACCGTGATCAACACGCTGGTGTTCACCAACGTCAACGGCTGTGTGCTGCTGGCGGAGCTGGTCTTCATCCATCTACTGCTGCAACGGCGAGATCTGTGGGCGGGCGCCGCGCTCGGGTTGAGTATCGCGGTGAAGCCGACGCTGGCCCCCTTGCTCTTGATCGCGCTGGCGCGTGGCCAGTGGCAGGTGTTCATCACGGCCCTCGGGGTGCCGGTGGCGCTGACCGCGATCGCCTGGCCGCTGTCGAAGGACCCGGAGAGGTTCTTCACCCGCACCTTCCCGTACCTCTTCGAATCCCGCGACTACTTCAACAGCGCGATCGTCGGCAACGGCGAGTACTACGGCCTGCCGCCGTGGCTGACCTGGGGCATGCGCGTGGTGCTCGGCGTGCTCGTGCTGCTGTCGCTGTGGCTGCTGTACCGCTACTACCGCGAGGACGAGTTGTTCTTCGTCTGCACCTCCTCCGGCGTGCTGCTGACGGCGTCGTTCCTGCTCAGCTCGCTCGGGCAGATGTACTACTCGATGATGCTGTTCCCGTTCCTGATGACGGTGGTGCTGCGCAATTCGGTGCTGCGCAACTGGCCTGCCTGGCTGGCGATCTTCGGCTTCATGAGCTACGACAAGTGGCTGTCGGACCGCTGGCAGCACATCGGGCGCAACCTGGAGTATCTGCGCATCACCTTCGGCTGGGGTCTGCTGCTGATCGTCGTGTTCTGCGTGCTGGGCGACCGTTATCTGGCGGCGCGGCGGGAAGGCCGGCTGCCGTTCGGGATCGATCCCGCGTGGATGCGTTCGGCACCGGACCCGCGCGGCGACGAGCCGCAGCAGGCCCTTGCCGCACCCGACGCCGCCTTCGCGACGGAAACCCCCAGGCCACAAAACGGTTCGGCACCGGTGGAGCAGAGTCGTATTAGCGTGGAGCCATGAGTTCCGAAGCCGACACGTCCCTGCCCGCACCGCGGATCCAGCTTTCGCCGCAGCAATGGCGGTCGAAGCTGAATCCGGCGGAATACGCGGTGCTGCGCGAGGCCGCCACCGAACGCCCGTTCACCGGCGAGTACACCGACACCAAGACCGAAGGCATTTACGCCTGCCGGGCCTGCGGCGCGGAGCTGTTCCGCAGCACGGAGAAGTTCGACTCGCATTGCGGCTGGCCGTCCTTCTTCGACCCGGCGGCGTCCGACGCGGTGATCCTGCGGTCGGACGACTCGCTCGGCATGCACCGGGTCGAAGTGCTGTGCGCGAACTGCCACAGCCACCTCGGCCACGTGTTCGAGGGCGAGGGGTACAACACGCCCACCGACAAGCGTTACTGCATCAACTCCATAGCCCTGCGACTGCACCCCTCGGACAGCGCAGCGGAGTAAAGCCCGACGCTGTCCAGAAGAGTACGGACCCACCCGCCGCCGCGCATGCCCCGAGATCCCGGGGCACGTGCCATACCACAAATCACAGGTGGCCCGCCTCGAGCCGGCGCACCGTCCGCGCTCTCCTCTACCCGCCAGTATTCGGTAGCACCCGCCGAAGCATAGAGTTTCGGCTCGGTCTCCCATACTCGCGTACCGAACCGGGCGAGACGACCTCCACGAGGAGCGCGAACTCCGCGGCGGGACGATACCCGTGATCACCTTGCGGCGGCGGGCGGTAGACGCCCACATCGCACGTTCGGATCTCACCGTCACCCAGGACAATGCCTTGCTCGATGTAGGCCGATCCGGCGTCCGCCGCATAGCTGCCGGGCTCGCGCTATTCCGGATCGGTGGCGAAGTCAGGGCAGGGCGGCGATCAGCTTCTCGATCTCCACCCGCGGGCCGGTGAAGAACGGGATCTCCTCGCGCACATGCCGCCTGGCGTCGGTGGCCCGCAGATCGCGCATCAAATCGACGATGCGGTGCAGTTCCGGCGCCTCGAAAGCGAGAATCCACTCGTAATCGCCGAGCGCGAACGAGCTGACCGTGTTGGCTCGCACGTCCGGGTAACCGCGCGCGGCCTTCCCGTGTTCGGCCAGCATCCTGCGCCGCTCGTCGTCGGGCAGGAGATACCACTCGTAGGAGCGGACGAACGGGTACACGCAGATGTAGTCGCCCGGCTCCTCCCCGGCGAGGAAGGCCGGGATATGGCTCTTGTTGAACTCGGCGGGCCGGTGCAGCGCCGCGTTGCTCCACACCGGCGCGCTGGCCCGGCCCAGTTCGGTGCTGCGGCGGAAATCCGCGTACGCCGCTTGCAGGTCCTCGACGCGTTCGGCGTGCGTCCAGATCATGAAGTCGGCGTCGGCGCGCATCCCGGCCACGTCGTAGATGCCGCGGACCACGACGTCGCGCTCCACGAGACCGTCGAAGAACGCCCTGGCCTCCTTGGTCGCGGCGTCCCTGTCCTCACCCAGCACTCCTGGCTGCACCTGGAAGACCGAGAACATCAGGTAGCGGATGGTGGTGTTGAGAGCCTGATAGTCGAGTCGCGCCATAGCCCTATCGTGCCACTCGGCCGGGAGCGCCCCTGTCGGCGGGCGTGAACTGCTCGATGCGGACCCGGTCATCCGGGACGCCCGCGTCGTGGAGCTGGATGTCGCGCGGGAATCCG
Organism: Nocardia sp. NPDC051787; assembly: GCF_040681325.1. Classification (NCBI taxonomy): domain Bacteria; kingdom Bacillati; phylum Actinomycetota; class Actinomycetes; order Mycobacteriales; family Nocardiaceae; genus Nocardia; species Nocardia sp. NPDC051787. The sequence goes on along the minus strand of NZ_JBFAYO010000017.1, from coordinate 28,625 downwards.
GGCGGGCCGCAGACTTCTGTGGCAGTCGATCCCGCTGTTCACAAGTGCTCATTCACCGGTCGCGAACGGGCGAGACGAGAAACGTGCCGGAGGATCAGGGGGCGGCGATCCGCTGTGCGGCGGCGGTGCCGGAGGCTACGCACGCGGGCACGCCGACGCCGTGCAGATACGCACCGGCCACGGCCAGGCCGTCGAGCGTGGCCACCTCGGCTTCGACGGCCGCGATACGGGCTGTGTGGCCGGGCGCGTACTGGGCGAGGCCACCGGGCCAGCGTTGGACCACGGCCGCGGACGGTGCGATGTCGACGCCGGTGACGGTGGCCAGATCTTCCGCGGCGGCGGCGACGAGTCCGGCGTCCGGCCACGACAGCGCGGCGTCGTCCCCGAACTTGCCGAAAGATGCTCGGACCAGGGCGGTTTCGCGGTGCGCGAGGTGCGGCCACTTGCGGCTGGAGAGGGTGAACGCCTTGGCGCGCAACGGTTCTCCGGTGGCCACCAAGATGCCGGAGTTCTGCGGCAGCGCGGTCCCGCGCGGCAACGCGAGAGCGACGACCACCGACGAGGACAGCTCGACGCCAGCCAGCTCCGCGGCCGCGGCCGGGGCGACGCCGCCCAGCAGCCGTGCGGTCACCGGCGCGGGGGTGGCGAGTACCACCGCGTCGACCGCGCCGATCGGGTCCACCACCCAGCCGCGCAGACCCCTGGCCAGACGGGTCCCCGGCGTCGCGGTGACGAACTTCGCCGCCGACCGTGCGGCGAGCGCGTCGAGCAGCGTCCGGTAGCCGTCGCGGATTCCGCCGAAGACCGGCGCGTTGGAAGGCGGCGGCAGCGCGGCGCGGACGGCCGCGGTGAGGCTGGGCGCGCCGTTGTCCAGGGCCGCGGCGAGTGTGGGCAGCGCGGCGCGGACGCCGATGGAGCGCGAACTACCCGCGTAGACGCCGCCGAGCAACGGATCGACGCTGCGTTCGGCGACCTGCGCGCCGAATCGGTCAGCCACCAGGCCGTAGACATCGGTGTCGGAGCCCGGTAACCAAGTCAGCGGCCGTTCGGGCTCGGCGGCGATCCGCGCCAGCGTCGCGGCATCGGCCAGCCCGCGCATCGACTCGGCGTTCGCCGGGATACCCATCAGCGTGCCCTCCGGCAGCGAATGGACGGCACCGCCCGACCACACCAGCGGCCGCAGCCCGGCGGGGGTCACCAACTGCGACTCGAGCCCGAGCTCACACAGCAACTCGGGCACCTCCGGCCGCCGTCCGACGAACGCTTCCGCTCCGAGATCCAAGGGCTCCCCGGCCAATGCACCGGTGTAGAGGATGCCGCCGATCCGATCGGATCGATCGAGCACGAGCAGGTCGGCGTCCGGGCCGAGCAGTGTCCGCAGCCGATACGCGGCCACCAGTCCGCTGATTCCACCGCCGACCACCGCGATACGCATACCTCGACCGTATCGTGCTTCGCGGCCGCGCCCGTCGAACGGTTGGCGCGCTGTGCTTCGCCCCACAATCGCGAGCTACGCCGGCTCCGCGGCGACCGACGACTTCACCTTCGGCTCGAACTCGTCCTCGACGGTGTCGCGGCCGCGGTGAAACGGTCGTCGTGAGGGGCCCTGCGATGCGGCGCGAGTAACCCAGCTATCGGGTCGGCCGGTTACCGCCCGCTCAGGTCCTCACAGTTCGTGGACGAGCTCCACCAAGGCGGTCAGCACGCCCGGGTCGGTGTCCGGGAGCACTCCGTGTCCCAGGTTGAAGATGTGTCCGGAGGCGCCCATCGTGATCGCCTCGTCCGCTTCGCGCACGATCCGGCGGGCCTGCGCCTCGATCGCCGCGGGTCCGGCGAACAGCACGGCGGGATCGAGGTTGCCCTGCAACGCTTTTCCGGGTCCGACCCGGCGGACGGCGTCGGTCAACGGCACCCGCCAGTCGACGCCGACCACGTCGGCGCCCGCCTCGCCCATGGCGCCGAGCAGTTCGCCGGTGCCGACACCGAAGTGGATCCGCGGCACGCCCGCGTCGGCGATCTCGGCGAACACCCGCTCCGAGTGGGGCAGCACGAAGGTGCGATAGTCGGCCAGCGACAGCGCACCCGCCCAGGAGTCGAACAACTGCACCGCGTCGACGCCCGCCGCCAGCTGGGCCTGCAGGAACGCGATGGTGATGTCGCTGAGCGCACCGAGCAGCGCGTGCCAGGTCTGCGGGTCGGCGTACATCATCGCCTTGGTGCGCTCGTGGTTCTTGCTCGGGCCGCCCTCGACCAGATAGGAAGCGAGGGTGAACGGCGCGCCCGCGAACCCGATCAGGGGCGTCTCGCCCAGCGCATCGACCAGCAGGCGCACGCCGTCGGTGACCGCGCCGACTTCCTCGGGACGCAGCCGGGGCAGCGCGCGCACGTCGGCGACCGTCCGCACCGGCGCGGCGACCACCGGGCCGACGCCGGGCACGATGTCCAGATCGATCCCCGCCGCTTTGAGCGGAACGACGATGTCGGAGAACAAGATCGCCGCGTCGACGTTGTGCCTGCGGATCGGCTGCAGGGTGATCTCGCACACCAGCTCCGGATCGAAGCACGACTCGAGCATCCCGATGCCCGCCCGCACGTCGCGATATTCGGGCAGCGAGCGTCCGGCTTGGCGCATGAACCACACCGGACGCCTGCTGGGCGTCGCGCCGGTGGCGGCGGCCAGGAACGGGGCATCGGTCAACCGGCGGCGGGTATGAGTGCTCATCACGGCTATCGTAAGCGGGCTCGGCGGGAGCGACGGACCCGGAGGCGGCAGTGGACGTCGCCGTGAGCGAGTCTTACGAACACGCCGCGCCGCAGATTCAACACAGCCCCGGCGCACGCCGCATCGCGTACAGCGGCGCGCCTCCGACCGCGCCGTGTGCACAAGGTCTACCGTCAGCATTCGTGACACCGCTCGACTTCCGCGACGGCGCCGCACCGACCGAAGGACCCCAGGGCGAGCCCGCTCTATTTCGCGCCGCGGTCGATGCGATGGGCACCGCTACCGTGCATCCCCGGATCGAGCTCGCGCCTATCCGGCCGCCGCAACGACTCGCGCCGTACTCCTACGCCGTCGGCGCCGAGGTCAAACACCCGGACGCCGCCGTGGTTCCGATCGAGTCCGAAGGCGACGCGTTCGGCAGGTTGATCCTGCTGCACGACCCGAACGGCGACGACACCTGGCACGGCACCCTCCGTCTGGTCGCCTACATCCAGGCCGACATCGATGCCGCGCTGGCCACCGACCCGCTGCTACCCGAGGTGGCATGGAGCTGGCTGGTGGACGCGCTGGAGTCGCGGGCCGAACCGTTCACCGCACTGGGCGGTACGGTGACCTCGACCAGCTCGGTGCGCTACGGCGATATCGCCGGTCCGCCGCGCGCCCACCAGCTGGAGATACGCGCCTCCTGGACGCCGGTCACCACCGACATGCGGCCCCATCTCGAGGCATTCTGCGAGGTGCTGGCCTACGCGGCCGGTCTGCCGCCCGCAGGGGTGACCCAGCTGCAGATGCGTCCGGGCTTGCCCGGCGACCAACCGTGAGCACGCCCCGCCGCGGGGTGTGACCTGCGCCGGGACCAGCGCATAAGATGACCGGGTGCGTCACGGCCGCTCGATCGACAGATTGATGCGCCGATAGGACGGCGGCGCCTTCGAGTCGGCACGTAAAGTTCAACACCATGTCCGTACCAGAAGAATCCGAACCCTCGGTCGCGACGCCCTTGCTCGCGCCTGCGGAGGGTGTGCCACCGGTACTGGACACCGCCGCCGAGATCAGCGCGGCCGCCGCCCGGCTCCTCGCGGGCACCGGACCGCTCGCCGTGGACGCCGAACGGGCCTCCGGCTTCCGGTACTCGGCACGCGCGTATCTGATCCAATTGCGCCGCGCCGGCGCGGGCACGTTCCTCATCGATCCCATTCCGCTCGCCGACGGTCTCGCTCCGCTGGCCGAGGCGATCAACGAACTCGAGTGGGTCCTGCATTCCGCGGACCAGGACTTGCCCGGTCTGGCCGAGCTCGGCTTGCGCCCGGCCCGGCTGTTCGACACCGAGTTGGGCGGACGGCTGGCCGGTTTCGAACGCGTGGGACTCGCCGCGATGGTGGAGCGTCTGCTCGGCCGGGCGCTGCGCAAGGGGCACGGCGCGGCCGACTGGTCTACCCGGCCCCTGCCCGACGAGTGGCTGAACTACGCCGCGCTCGACGTGGAATTGCTGCTGGAGCTGCGCGACGCGGTGGCCGCCGCCCTCCGGGCGCAGGGCAAAACAGAATGGGCGGCACAGGAATTCGAGCACATTCGCACGCTGGATCCGCCCGCTCCGAAAGCCGAGCGCTGGCGGCGCACCTCGGGCATCCACACGCTGCGCCGGGCCAGGCAGCTGGCGGTGGTGCGTGAGCTGTGGACCGCAAGGGACGTGCTGGCCCGCACCCGCGATGTGGCGCCGGCCCGCATTCTCCCGGATGCCGCGATCATCGCCGCGGCCGCTGCGGAACCGAAGTCGATCGCACAATTGCGCACGCTACCGGTGTTCGGTGGGCCGCGGCAACGCCGGTATTCCCGCGAATGGCTCGCCGCGATCGAGCGCGGCCGCACCCTGCCGGACAGCGAGCTGCCGCCACTGACCCAGCCGTTCGACGGTCCGCCGCCGGTCAACCGCTGGGAGCGCCGTGACCCGGCCGCGGCCGCGCGCCTGGCCAGAGCTCGGGCCGCGATGGGCGAGCTGTCGGCCGAGCAGGCGATTCCGGTGGAGAATCTGCTCGCGCCGGATCTGGTGCGCCGTCTGTGCTGGGACGGGCTGGCCGATTACGACGTGGCCGAGCTGTCCGCCGCGGTCGACGGATTCCTGAAGTCCGGCGGCGCACGGCCCTGGCAGCGGGAGCTGGCGGTGCCGCGGCTGACGGCCGCGTTGCCGCCGGCGAACCGGCTCGTGCTCCCCGCGGGGTCGCCCGCCGTGACCTCAGCGAGCGGCGAGCCACCCGCCGATGCGGCGGGCGATATCGGGAGCGGTCAACCCTAGGTCCGCGTGCACTTCGCCGCGCGAAGCGTGGTCCAGGAACTGTTGCGGCACACCGAGATCGCGGGCCGGGATGTCCAGGCCGGAGTTACGCAGGCGGGCCGAGACCGTGGAGCCGATGCCGCCGTGCAGTCCGCCGTCCTCCAGCGTGACCACGAGCCGGTAGTTCTCGGCGAGCTTGAGCAGTGTGTCGGATACCGGCAGCACCCAGCGCGGGTCGATGACGGTGACCGAAACCCCTTCCGCGCCGAGCAGATTCGCCGCCTCCAAGGCTACGCCCGCGAACGAGCCGACGGCGATGAGCAAGACGTCGCCGTGCACCGCCTGCACCGAGCCGCCCTCCGGCTCCGCCATCCGCAGCACGTCCACGCCGTCCAGCCGCTCGATGGCCGAGATATCTTCGGCAACACTGCCTTTCGGGAATCGCAGCGCGGTCGGACCGTCGTTGACGGCCAGCGCCTCGGCCAGTTCCTCGCGCAGCGTCGTGGCATCGCGCGGCGCGGCGACCCGGATGCCGGGAATGATGCCGAGCACCGATAGATCCCACATGCCGTTGTGGCTGGCGCCGTCGGAGCCGGTGATGCCCGCACGGTCCAGCACCACCGTCACCGGCTGCTTCAGCAGCGCCACATCCATCAGCAGCTGGTCGAAGGCGCGATTGAGGAAGGTCGAGTAGATCGCGACCACCGGATGCATGCCGCCGAGCGCCAGACCCGCGGCCGAGGCCATGGCGTGCTGTTCGGCGATGCCCACGTCGAACATGCGGTCCGGGAACCGCTCCCCGAACGCCGCGAGCCCGGTCGGCCCCGGCATGGCGGCCGTGATGGCCACGATGTCGGCGCGCCGCTCGGCGTGCGCGATCAGTTCCTCGGAGAACACCGAGGTCCAGCCCAGCGCCTTCGGGCCGCCCACCGGAGCGCCGGTCAGCGGGTCGATCGGGTCGCAGGCGTGCATCTGGTCGGCGACATGATTCTCGGCCGGCGCGTAGCCGCGGCCCTTCTGCGTCACGGCGTGCACCACAACCGGTCCGCCGAAGTCCTTCGCCCGGCGCAGCGCCGCCTCCAAGGCGGCGACGTCGTGGCCGTCGACCGGCCCGACGTACTTCAGGCCGAGGTCGCTGAACAGCTCCTGCGGGCTGACCGCGTCCTTGATCCCGGCTTTCACCGCGTGCACCATCGAGTACGCCGATTCGCCCACCCGCGGGATGCTCTTCAGGATGCGTTTGCCCGCGTCCAGCGCGTGCTCATAGGCGGGCTGGGTACGCAGCGCGGTCAGCCGGTCGGCCAGCCCGCCGATGGTGGGCGCGTAGGAGCGGCCGTTGTCGTTGACCACGACGACCACCGGACGATCCGGAGCGGCGGCGATGTTGTTCAACGCCTCCCAGCACATGCCGCCGGTAAGCGCGCCGTCGCCGACCACCGCGACCACGTGCCGGTCCTGCCCGCTGAGGGCGAACGCCTTCGCCAGCCCGTCCGCGTAGGACAGCGCCGCCGAGGCGTGCGAGGACTCCACCCAGTCGTGCGCGCTTTCGGCCCGGCTCGGGTAGCCGGACAGGCCGCCCTGCTTGCGCAGCGAATCGAACTCCTCCTTGCGACCGGTCAGGATCTTGTGCACGTAGGCCTGGTGCCCGGTGTCGAAGATCACCGGGTCGGCCGGTGAGTCGAAGGTCCGGTGCAGCGCGATGGTGAGCTCGACCACACCGAGGTTGGGGCCGAGGTGCCCGCCGGTCGCGGCGACCTTGCGCACCAGGAACTCGCGGATCTCCTCCGCCAGCTCGCGCAACTGCGGCACCGTCAGCCGACGCAGATCTTCGGGCGAGTCGACCCGGGAAAGCACTCCCACCTGAACTAGCTCCCTCCGGATAGCGCATCTGATCCGATCAGTCTACGGAGCGGCGGATGGCACGCCCGCACGAGAACCATCACACCGACCGGCATCGCACCGGAATGTGAGCTCGGCCGCACCGCCGGGACATACGGTACCCGGCCTAGAGTGGCAGGGTGGCCCAGCCCGAGCAACTGGTCTCGCGGACAATTGAACCCGGCGTTGTGGCGCGGATCGCCGACGGCGCCCACCGGCGCTGCCGGGTCGGGGATTCCCCGGCCGCCGGCCGGCTCGTTCCCGAACTGGCTGGGGTGGAACTCGATTCGTTCGACGTGTGCCCGGCCACCGCCGAAGGCCGGTTCTACGGCGCGGGGCCCGCGACCAGGGACCGGGCGATCACTGCGGCAGTGGTGGAGCAGGTGCTCAGCGTGATGACCGCCTCCCGCGTATACAACGCCACCGAACTCGAACGACTCGCCGCCGAGCATCACACAGATCAACGCGGGGCGATTACCGGGCCGCGCGGCGGGCACAGCACGGTATGACGGCAGCTCGAACCGACACCGATCATCGAGGAGAATTCCGTGAGCGAGAAGTCCGATTTCGGGGCAGGCACCGTCACGACCTTCGGGCACGGCACCGCCCGCGCCACCCCCGATCTGATGCGGGTGACGATCTCCGTGGAATCGCGGGCCAGCAAGGTCGCGCTCGCCTACGGCCGGGCCGGTGAGCGCGTGGCCGCGGTGACGCGGTCACTGCAGTCCGATGGTGTCGACGGCGCCGACATCGCCACCAGCGGTCTGTCGGTGCAGACCGAGACGGTGTGGACCGAGGGCCAGGGCAACCGGATCACCGGATACCTCGCTAGCACGTCGCTGACCGTGGCGTTGCGCGATATCGGGGACAACGCCGATCCCGGACCCGCCACGATCATCGCCAACTGCGTCGAGGCAGGCGGCGACGACGTCCGTCTCGGCGGCCTGATGCTCACCGTCGCCGATCAGGACTCCTTGCTCGCCCGGGCGCGCGACACCGCGTGGGGGAACGCCCTCGCCAAGGCCGAGCAGTACGCCCAACGCGCGCAGCGCACGCTCGGCAAGGTCCTCGAGATCACCGAGGACGCGGCCTCCGCGCCACCGGCCCCGCGTGCGCAGAGCATCTCCGCCCCGATGGAGATCTACCGCGCCGCCGCGGTCCCGGTCGAACTGGGCGAGAGCGAGATCTCCGCGGTCATACGCATCACGTGGCAACTCGACTGACGCCACGCCGATCGACGTCCAAGCGCCAGGTGCGGTGTCGCGTGACAAGCCGATGGCAGGCCGCGCTGAACACGACTCGTCCGGCATGATCAATCCGCCAGGAATTCCAGCCGATTACCGACCGCATCGTAGGTGTGGAACCGGCGCCGCCCCGGAATCTCGGCCGGATCGGCCCATGCCACCGGGTATCCCGCGGCCGAAACCGCCGCGGCGACAGCATCGATGTCCACGACGAACGCCGGGTCCGCTTTGACGGCGGGACGGAAGTCGTCCTCCACGCCGACGTGTAGTTCACCGTCCGGGCCGCCTCGGCCAGGGACGCGGAACCAGCAACCGCCCCGGGCGGCCAGCAGTGGCGGCTTCGGGAGTTCCGGCCAGCCCAGCACGCCGGTGTAGAAGCCGCGCTGCCGGTCTTCCGCACCCGCGGGACAACACAGTTGCACGTGATGGATCATCAGCTCATCGTGCCATCGGCGTCCGACGGCTCAGGAGTGACCGAGGCCGTGTACCAGCAGGCTCACCGTGTCGGCTCCGGCGTAGCGATCCTTCGAGATCTCTTGATACTCCGGCGATTCGGCCCAGGCTCGGAAGGACGGTTCGTCGGGGAACGACATCAGGACCACCTTCTCGCGGTCGGTGGCGCCCTCGACTACCCGAGGGGATTCGTCCGCGGCCAGCAGCGTGCCGGAGTAGCGGACGAAGACGTCGAGGAAGCGCGCCTGGTAGCGATCGTAGGCGGCACGATCGGTGAACTTCAGCTGCGCAATTACATACACGGTCATGGTGATGACTCTAATTAGGTAGTGCCGCCGGTCGAGCCTCCAGCAGCGCGAGGCATTCGACGTGGTGCGTCGCGGGGAACGCGTCGAACGCGCGCAGGTCGGCGAGCCGGTAGCCCGCCGCCTGGTACAACCCGAGGTCGCGGGCGAACGCCGCCGGGTCGCATCCGACGTGGATGATCCGCGCCGGTCCGCTCGCCGTGACCGCCCCGACCACCTCCTTGCCCGCGCCCGCGCGCGGCGGATCGAGCACCACCAGGTCCGGCGCCGCCGCGCCGACATGCTCCACCACCCAGCGCTCCACCCGCTGGGCGCGTAACTCCACCCAGGGCAGATCGCGCAGCGCGGCGGCGCCATCCGCGACCGCGGATCGCGCGGATTCCACTCCGAGCACCACACCGGTCCGGCCGACCTGCTCGGCCAGGCGCGCGGCGAAGACGCCCGCACCGCTGTAGAGATCCCAGGCGCGTCCGCCGGGGCCGAGCGCCGACCACTCCGCCACGAGATCGGAATACCGTTGCGCCGCGCCGCGGTGCGCCTGCCAGAAGCCGGTCGCCGCGATCTCCCACCGACGGCCCGCCACATACTCGACCGCGCGACCACTGCCCGCGAACACCCATTCGTCGCGTGCCGCGTGCGCGGCCGCGCGCCGCGCGGAGGTGTCTCGACGTTCATCCCGCCGGGTGGACGACGCCGCGGCTGCCTCGCTGCCCCGCCGATCGGAGCCGCGCCGTCCACCGCGGCGATCGCGGCCGTGCGGACGGTCGCGTCGCCTGGAGCCGTCCCGCCGGTCGTTTCCACCCGGACCGCGCCGGTCGCCGCCGCGGCTGCCCGCTCCCGTCTCCGCGGGCGCCAGCTCGACGATGTGGCGGATGCCGTCACCGTCCACCGCGATCACCAGATCGGCGCCCGGCGTCCACTGCCGATCCGCGATGCCCTCCAGCGCCCCCGCGACCGGTTGCGGGCATCGCAGATCCGCGATCACGTCGGTGCTGCGATATCGGTGCACGCCGGCGCGGCCCCATTCGTCCACCGCGAGCCGCACGCGGGTGCGCCACCCGCCGATCGTTTCGCCGGACTCGATCGGCTCCACCACCACGTCGCGCTCGATCCCGGCCACTCGGCGCAGCTGTTCGGCCACCACCGTGGCCTTCAGCGCGCGCTGCGCCGCCGGCGTGGCGAAGGAGAAGTCACAGCATCCGGCGCCGCCGGGACCGGATACCGGGCAGGTGGGCGGCACCCGGTCGGGTGACGCCTCGAGCACCTCGACGGCGTCGGCCCGGCAGTACGAGCCGCCCCGGTCCTCGGTGACCCGGGCCCGCACCAGTTCGCCGGGGAGCCCGTGCCGGACGAACATCACACGTCCCTCGTGCCGTGCGACACAGAAGCCGCCGTGCCCTGGCGGCCCGAGCCGCACCTCGAACGTGCTTGTCCGCCAATCACTCATCCCGATTACTCCCTGGACGTCATGTCCGGTCCTCGTACCCGCGCCGCACCGCGCCGGGTGCGTTCACCACGCCGGGCACCCTCGCCCGAGCGGACGAGCTCAGCTGCCACGGCACGCTGGTCACCATCACGCCCGGCTCGAACAGCAACCTTCCCTTCAGCCGTAGCGCGCTCTGGTTGTGCAGCACCTGCTCCCACCAGTGGCCCACCACGTACTCGGGGATGAACACCGTCACCACGTCGCGGGGGGCGTCCTTGCGTACCCGCTTGACGTAGTCGAGAACCGGTTTGGTGATCTCCCGGTACGGCGATTCGATCACCTTCAGCGGCACCGTGATGTCGCTGTTCTCCCACTCCCGCACCAGCGCCCTGGTGTCGGCCTCGTCCACGTTCACCGTCACCGCCTCCAACGTGTCGGGGCGGGTGGCGCGGGCATAGGCCAGGGCCCGGCGGGTCGGCAGGTGCAGCCGGGAGACCAGCACGATGGAGTGCGAGCGGCTGGGCAGCACGCCGTCCCACTCGTGCTCGTCCAGCTCGCGCGCGACCGAGTCGTAGTGCCGGCGAATCATCTTCATCACCACGAAGATCGCGACCATGGTGAAGATGGCGATGTAGGCGCCGGCGAAGAACTTCGTGATCAGCACGATCACCAGCACCGCGCCGGTCGCGCTGAGGCCGACCGCGTTGATGACCCGGGACCGCTTCATCCGCGCGCGCTGCGCCGGGTCGGTCTCGGTGCGCAGCAGGCGGGTCCAGTGGCGCAGCATGCCGGTCTGGCTGAGCACGAACGAGACGAACACGCCGACGATATACAGCTGGATCAGCTTGGTCACCTCGGCGCCGAACAACACCACGAACGCGATGGCCGCGCCGGAGAGGAACAGGATGCCGTTGCTGAACGCCAGCCGGTCGCCTCGGGTGTGCAGCTGCCGGGGCAGGTAGCGATCCTGTGCCAGGATCGAGCCGAGCACGGGGAACCCGTTGAAGGCGGTGTTCGCGGCGAGCACCAGGATCAGCGCGGTCACCGTCGTGATGAAGAAGAAGCCGATCGGGAAACCCTGGAAAACGGTATCGGCGAGCTGGGCGATGAGCGTCTTCTGCTGGTAGTCGTCCGGCGCGCCGGTCAGCTCGGAAACGTTGTGCGCGTAGACGATTCCGATCTTCTGGGCCAGGACGATGATGCCCATCAGCAGCACGATCGCGATGGCCCCCAGCATCAGCAGCGTGGTGGCGGCGTTGCGCGACTTGGGTTTGCGGAACGCGGGGACGCCGTTGCTGATCGCCTCCACACCGGTCAGCGCGGCGCAGCCGGAGGAGAACGCGCGCGCGATGAGGAAGGCGAACGCCAGGCCGTACAGGTGCTCGTCCTCGGCGTTCAACCCGAATCCCGCCGACTCGGCCCGCAACTGTTCACCGAGCACGAAGATCCGGAACAAGCCCCAGCCGAGCATGATGAACATGCCGGCGATGAACGCGTAGGTCGGAATCGCGAACATGCTTCCCGATTCGCGCACCCCGCGCAGGTTCATCGCGGTCAGCGCGGCGATGGCCACGACGGCGAACAGCACCTTGTGGGTGGCGACGAACGGAATGGCCGAGCCGATGTTGGACGCGGCCGAGGAGATCGACACCGCGACGGTGAGCACGTAGTCGACCAGCAGCGCGCTGCCGACGGTCAACCCCGCGGTGGGGCCGAGGTTGGTCGTGGCGACCTCGTAGTCGCCGCCGCCGGATGGGTACGCGTGCACGTTCTGCCGGTAGCTGGCCACCACCACCGCCATCACGAAGGCGACCGCGAGGCCGACCCACGGGGCGTACAGATAGGCCGAGATGCCTGCGGCCGACAGGACGAGGAAGATTTCTTCGGGGGCGTAGGCGACCGATGACATGGCATCGGAGGCGAACACAGGGAGCGCGATTCGCTTCGGCAGCAAGGTGTGACCGAGCGAGTCACTGCGGAAAGGCCTGCCCAGCAGCACTCGCTTCGCTGCCGTCGTCAACTTGGACACTGGAGCGAGCATAGGCCCCCGCACGGTGGATCGCGCGCGTGGCTCGCAGGTTTGCTCGGCGGCTGGAGGGGGAACGTGGCCGATGGAATCATTCGACGGGTAGCGTTCGACCGAACAGCAGAGCAGACCGAACACCATGGTTCCAGGAACGAGGTTGCACGGTGTACGTAGTGATCATGGGGTGCGGGCGCGTCGGCTCCTCGCTCGCCCATGCCCTGGTCCGCATAGGTCATGAGGTCACCGTGATCGACCGGGATTCCAGTGCGTTCCTGCGTCTCGGCTCCGACTTTCCCGGCACTCGGGTGACCGGCGTCGGATTCGATCGAGATGTGCTGATAAAGGCGGGGATCGAGCAGGCCGACGCGTTCGCGGCGGTCTCCTCGGGCGACAACTCGAACATCATCTCGGCGCGGGTCGCCAGGGAGATGTTCGGCGTGCAGCGCGTCGTCGCCAGGATCTACGACGCCAAACGCGCGGCCGTCTACGAGCGCCTCGGCATCCCGACCATCGCCACGGTGCCGTGGACGACCGACCGCTTCCTGCGTGCGCTCATCGGCGATCCCAGCACCACCACGTGGCGAGACCCCACCGGGACTGTTGCTGTAACGCAACTGACGCTGCACGAAGAGTGGTACGGCCGCACGGTGCGCGACTTGCAGCAGACCATCGCGGCGCGGGTCGCGTTCATCATCCGTTTCGGCCAGGGATTGCTGCCCGACAGTAAGACCATCGTCCAGGCCGACGACATCGTCTACGTGGCCGCGACCTCCGGCACCGTGGGCGAGGCCGTCGCCCTGGCCGCGAAGCCCCCAGCGAGCGAGGACTGAACATGAAAGTGGCCATCGCCGGAGCAGGCGCCGTCGGCCGATCGATCGCCAGGGAGCTCCTGCGCGGCGGGCACCGGGTGATGCTCCTGGAGCGGCAGCTCGAGCACATCGATCCCACGGCGATCCCGGACGCGATCTGGGTGCACGCCGACGCGTGCGAGCTGGCGCTGCTCGAGCAGGCCGGGCTGGAGACCTACGAGGTGGTCATCGCGGCCACGGGCGACGACAAGGCCAACCTGGTGCACAGCCTGCTGGCCAAGACCGAGTTCGGGGTACGCCGGGTGGTTGCCCGGGTGAACGATCCGCGCAACGAATGGCTCTTCGACGCCTCGTGGGGTGTGGACGTCGCGGTGTCCACGCCCCGGCTGCTGGCCTCGCTGGTGGAGGAAGCGGTTTCGGTCGGGGATCTGGTGCGCCTGCTGACGCTGCGCCAGGGCCAGGCGAACCTGGTGGAGATGACGCTGCCCGCGGATACCGCGCTGGCGGGTAAGCCGGTGCGCGCGCTCACCCTGCCGCGCGACGCCGCCCTCGTGACGATCCTGCGCGGCGGACGGGTGATCGTGCCGCAGCCGGACGACCCGTTCGAGGGCGACGACGAACTGCTGTTCGTGACTTCGGTGGAAGCCGAGGAAGACCTCCGGCTGGAGCTCGCCAACCACGGCATCAGGCCATAACCCTCCGATACGGCCGATGCGTCCGCGGCGCAGCACCGCCGGGGACTACGCGGCCGGCTTCAGCTCCGCGCGCAGCTTGTTCAGCGCGCGGTGCTGCATCACCCGGACCACACCCGGGCTGGTGCCGATGGCCTCCGCGGTCTGCGCCGCCGACCAGCCGAGCATGATGCGCAACACCAGCACCTCGCGGTGCGCGGGCGCCAGCACTTTCATGAGTTCCCTTGTGGCGGTGCGGCGTTCGGAGGCCAGCGCCCACTCCTCGGGTCCGGCGGCGGAGGACGCGGCATCCGGGACGTCGGCCACCGGGTAGGCGGGGTGCTGCTGCGAGCGGCGGAACGCGTCGGCGACCTTGTTGGCCGCGATGCCGTAGACGAACGCCAGGAACGACTTGCCCTGGTCGCGGTAGCGCGGGATGGCGTTGACGGTGGCCAAGAGGACCTCCTGCACCACGTCGTCGGCGGTGACCTGCAGATGGGCCGTATTGCCCAGGCGCGCACCGCAGTAGCGCCGCACCAGCGGGTGCACCACCCGGATGATCTCGGCGACCGCCTGACGGTCGCCCGCGGCCGCCGGACCGATCAGCTTGTCCAGCTCGGCCGATACCCGGCGGCTCTCCGAGAGAGCGGGGTTGTGGTTCTTGGGCAGCGCCGCGGTGTTGTGCTCGGTAGCCACGTCCGAGTCCTTCCTTGCCGATCCAGTGCGTGTTTGCGATACACATAGATCGTCCGACGAACTCGGGACGGCAACCAGGCACCCCAGGGTGGGTTACCGCCCACCTCGGCGGTGGTACTTACCCCACCCCTAGGGATTTCGCCGGTCGGCGGCGGAGAGTTAACGATCAGGCGGGTTCGGTCGCAGCCACCGTCTTGGTGGGCAGATGGCCCGCCCGGCGCACCGCCCAGACGGTGACGCCCAGCGCCACCGCGGTCAGCGGCCAGCCCATCACGATGCGGGCGAACGCGAGCCAGCCGGTCCGGTCGGTGTCGTAGAGCTGCGACTGCACCAGGTAGCGGGCGCCGAAGACGAGCACCCACGTGGTGGTGGCCAGGTCGTACAGGCGCACCAGCCGGGGATCGGACCGCCAGTCGGAGCCGTGACCGTTCAGTACGCCCCAGATCACGCCGACCAGCGGCCAGCGGACCAGGATCGAGACGAGGAACACGCCGGCGTAGATCAAGCTGGTGTAGATGCCGAAGAGGAAGAATCCCTTGGCCTCCCCCATCCGGTAGGCGATGAAGGCACAGACGCCGACGCCGAGAAACCCGGAGATGGCGGGCTGGACGGGACTGCGGCGCACCAGGCGCCAGACCAGGATCGCCGCGGCCACGCCGAGCGCCGCCCAGATCGCGGCGGTCAGCCCGGCGAGACTGTTCACGGGGACGAACACGACAACGGGCAATGTCGAGTAGATCAGGCCGCTCAAGCCGCCCAGCTGTTCCAGGAGGGTCTGCTGGGCACGTTCCTCGTCACGGCCGAGCTCGAGCCCGGTGCGATCGTTCGAGCCTGCGTTGTCGTCGCTCGATGGCATACGTCAGCTGTTCCCGCGCAATTCGTAGTAGGGGTTGTAGATCACTTTGCGGCCGTCCCGGTCGCCCACCCGGCCACGGACCAGGATGCGCCGCCCCGGCTCGATGCCGGGAATGCGCCTGCGCCCGATCCAGACCAGGGTGATGGCGTCGGTGCCGTCGAAGAACTCCGCCTGCACACTGGCGCCGGCGGACTTGGGACACGCTTCGACGCTCCGGAGCCTACCGAGCATGGTGGCCTCGTCACCGCGCCGACACTCCGACGCGCGGTGGGCTCCTGACGCCTCGGAAGTCTCGGCCAGCTCTTCGGCATCCAGCTGATCGATATCTTCGGTCAGTCTGCGGCCCAGACGTCGAAAATAACCTGAGGCTGCGGATGACGACATGGTGCACGCTCTCCTGCATAGAGCAGATGGCGTGGTTCGCACACCATCGTGGGGATTCCAACCGCACGACCCGTTCAGGCCGTACACCGCCACTGTAGATGGGCTGGGCGACCCCCGCTACGCTCGGACCGATGTTCGACTCCCCACATCCCGCTCGAGTCGTGGCGCTGCCCGGCACCGGATCCGACGCCGATTTCGCCCGGCGCGCCTTCGGGCCGGCCAGCGCGGCACGCGGGCTCGACTTCGTCGCGGTGGAACCGGATCCGCGCGGGGTGGTCGCGAGCTGCCGGGCCGGATTGGACGCGGCGGCGCGGTCGGGGCCGGTCCTCGCCGCTGGGATCTCGCTCGGTGCGGCGATCGCGCTGGAGTGGGCGGCCGAGCACCCGGATCGTGTGGTCGGGGTCGTCGCGGCGCTGCCCGCCTGGACCGGACCCGACACCGCCGCCTGTCCGGCCGCGCTCAGCGCCGCGGCAACCGCCGCGCAACTGCGCGCCGACGGTCTGACGGTGGCGCTGGACCGTATGCGGGCGAGCAGCCCGCAGTGGTTGGCGGACGCGCTGACCCGATCCTGGCGGGCGCAATGGCCACACCTGCCCGCCGCCCTGGAGGAGGCCGCCGACTACAAATGGCCGGACGCCGAGCGGCTGGCCACCTTCGAGCTGCCGCTCGCCGTGGTCACCGCGATCGACGACCCGGTACATCCGGTGACGGTGGCCGAGGAGTGGGCCGCGCTGGCCCCGCAGGCGCACCTGCACCGGATCACCCTGGACGAACTGGGCGCGGACCCCGCGATCCTCGGACATACCGGAATCGGCGCCTTCGGCTGAGTTCGCGCCCGGGTCCGCCCCGCTCAGTTCAGGCCGAGCTGCTGCATAGCCGACCCGTCCGCACCGCGGCGCGGCCCCTCCGGCATCCGCGGCGGCAGCACCGGTTGTGCCCCGGTCTGCGCCGCGGCCGCTTGCGCGGCCATCGCCTGCTGCTGAGCTTCCACCTGCTGCTGATGGGCCGCGGCCAGTTGCTCGGCCAGTTCCTGTGGCAGTACCACCGGCAGCGGCTCACGCACCGGCAGCGGATCCTCGCCGCGCCGCACCACCGTATCGCTGAGGATGGCGCGCGCCGCCTTGACCAGCGGGCTGCCGTCGTTCGCCGCACCGGACGGGCCCGCGGCGACCAGGCGCACCATCCAGCGGTAGCCGTCGACGCCGATGAAGCGCAGGTCGGCACCCTCGGTGAGCGCCAGCAATTCCCGACCCCACGGCCCGTTCTCCACCGAGACCCTGGCGCCGTCCTTGCGGAGGGAGTCGGCGAGATCCGCGGCGACCAGACGCCATTGGCCCGAGGTCTTGGGCGCGGCATACGCCGCGACGGTGATCCGGCCGTGCTCGGTGGCCAGGTGCACCGCCTGCGGCTGGCCTTCCGGAGTCATCTCGACCTGCAACTGACCGCCCGGCGGGACCGGCAGCAGCACCGACCCGAGGTCGAGCCGCTGCTCGGACCCATCCTCCAGCAGTTCGGCGACCTCGTCGTAGTCGTACGGGCCTGGCTGGCCCCCCAGTGTGTCGGCGTTGAAGTTCACGCCTTCGTACGACCGCTCGTCGGTGGGCGCGTCGTCGTAGTACTCATCGTCGTAGCCGGACTCGTAGTCCGCATCGGCGTAGTCGCCCGCCTCGTCGTACCCGTCGTCCGCGTACCGGTCCGAGGACTTCTTTCGCTTTCCGAACATTCCCGTCATGCCTCCTCGGCGGTCGCCCGCCCCGCCCCGTTCGTGCGCGCGCTCAGGCTCGCGTGACCGCCGCTGGAGCCGTAGCCACCCGCCCCACGGGTCGTCTCGTCGAGCGAGTCGACCTCCACGAAATCCACCAGCTCCACTCGCTGCACCAGCAACTGCGCAATCCGGTCGCCGCGACGCAAGGCGATCGGCGTGCGCGGGTCGTGGTTGATCAGGCACACCTTGATCTCACCCCGATACCCGGCGTCGACCGTACCGGGGGTGTTCACCACCGAGAGCCCGGCCTTGGCCGCCAGACCCGAGCGCGGATGGATCAGCCCGACCGTACCGACCGGCAGCGCGACGGCGACGCCGGTGCCGACCAGCACCCGCTCCCCCGGCTCCAGGATGACGTCCTGCGTGGTGCACAGATCCACGCCCGCGTCGCCCGCATGGGCACGCGTGGGCACGGGGATGCCGGGGTCGAGCCGCAGCAAGGGTATGGGTGAAAGTGCGCTCACGTTGGACGAGCCTACGCGTAGGCTGTTTGCCCTCGTGACTTAGTGTTGACTCGTGTCGGACCAGCCCAATCCCGTGACCATGGACGAGAAAAAGCAGCCCGCGCTCGGCTACCGCGAGCGCCTGTGGGTGCCGCTGTGGTGGTGGCCGGTAGCGTTCGCCATCACGGGATTGCTCGCCGCGGAGATCCATATGGGCGCGCCGGGACTGCGTGCCTGGCTGCCTTACGTACTGCTGTTCCCGGTCCCGGTCTGGGTGCTGCTGTGGCTGAGCCGCCACCGCGTCGAGGTGGCGCCCGACGCGGCCGGCACCCCGGAGCTGCGCGCCGACCGCGCACATCTACCGGTGAATTTCGTCGCCCGCGCGGCCACCGTCGCCCCCACCGCGAAGAGTGCGGCGCTGGGTCGCCAGCTCGACCCCGCCGCCTATGTCCAGCATCGCCCCTGGATCGGGACGATGGTCTTGCTCGTGCTCGACGACCCGGACGATCCGACGCCGTACTGGCTGGTCAGTACGCGACGGCCCGAACGGGTCCTTGCCGCGCTCGGTCTTCCGAGCGCGGGCTGACACATTGTTCGATCTCGTCGAGATCAGGCGGCGCAGTCCATGCAGATCATCTGGCCGCCCTTGTCGCTGGCCAGCCTGCTCCGGTGATGGACCAGGAAACAGCTGGAACAGGTGAACTCGTCGGCCTGCTTCGGGATCACCCGAACCGTCAGCACTTCCTCGGACAGGTCGGCGCCGGGAAGCTCGAACGACTCCGCGGTATCGGATTCGTCGATATCCACGACGGCGGACTGTGCCTCGTTACGACGAGCCTTCAGCTCCTCCAGCGAATCTTCCGACACATCGTCGGATTCGGTGCGCCTCGGTGCGTCATAGTCGGTTGCCATGTCGTCTTCCCCTCGTCCTAACTCCGTGTATCCCGGACCGGTCCGTTCACACCCGATTCCTGCCGGAATCGGTGCGACCAGCACCGCCCCGCCGGTGGTGCACGTCACACGTACACCGGTCGCCTATCGGGGCGGATCACACCGATCCACTCTCGATAGCGCTGGGTAAACGCAGGACATGCCCTTCTTGTTCCCGCGACCGACCACCGGTTTCAGCACTGGTGATTCGATCTGGGCCGCCAGACAATAGCGGACCGCGGAGCAAAAGTCGCAATCAAAACCCAGCCGAGTCGAAACTGAGGGGCAATCGACACCGACGGTGGAACGCACCGAGACCTTGCACGGCGCCCGGGACACATTTTCGTAGAGTGTGTTGGTGGTTTCACTGATCACCGAAGGCACCGCGACGGATTCGTACGGTCGGCCGTTCCTTCGGCGCCGCCCCCAGCCCTGGCTCGTCATGCTCGGCGTTCTCGCACTGATCTGCGGGATCGTCTGGATCAAGGCACTCACGACGCACGACGCCGACCACACGGCGATGGCCTGCAACTCGCCCAGTCCGGCCACCGATCCTGGTGCGCCGCAACCAGTTCCGCTCGGCCAGCGGGTCGGCGCCGGACGGCTGCAGGATGTGGAACCCGCCCCGCTGGCGGCCAGCAAGGTGCGCGTACTGAACGCGAACAACCAGCGCGGCCAGGCCGCCCACGTGGCCGCTCAGCTCGGCGATCTCGGCTTCGCGAGCGCGCCGGGGACGCAATACGGCAACGATTCGGTATACGTCAACGGCGACCTGGAGTGCACAGGCCAGATCCGCTTCGGTGTGAGCGGGCGTCCGGCCGCTGCCGCGGTGCAGTTGGTCGCACCGTGCGCCGAGCTGATCGAGGATCAGCGCGGCGACGACACCGTCGATCTGGTGCTCGGTTCGCTGTTCCGGGATATCCGGCCCAGCAATGACGCCGAGGAGGTGCTGCGTTCGCTGAAGAATCCGGCACCGGGCAACTCCACGGCGATCGATATCGAGTTGCTCGACGCCGCTCGGCAGGCCCGCTGCTGATCAGCGATCGGGAATCGGCTCGGTAGCGCCGACCCGGGCCAGCAGCGCCCCGAGTTCGTCGGCGATGCCGGGCGCGGCAGCCACCACCAGATCGCCGTCGGTACCCGGGGACGTGGCAGGCGGAAGGGTCAGCCGCGCGCCCGCCTCGGCGGCGATCAGCGCGCCCGCACCCCAGTCCCAGGCGTTGAGGCCGTGCTCGTAATACGCGTCCACCCGGCCCGCGGCGACGTGGCACAGATCCAGCGCCGCCGCGCCGAAGCGGCGGATGTCGCGCACATGCGGCAGCACCTGCGCGACCAGCTCGGCCTGCCGGGTCCTGCGCCGGCTGCCGTAGGCGAATCCGGTGGCCACCAAGGACATCGAAACCGATTCGACGGACGTACAGCGCAGATGCTCCACCACGCCGTCGGCGCCGACGCGCAGCGCGCCGAGCCCTAGCCCGGCGCTGTAGGTGGCCGCTCGCGCGACGTCGACCACGGCGCCAGCGACCGGTCGCCCACCGCGCAGCGCGGCCACCGAGACGGCGTAGCCGGGGATGCCGTAGAGAAAGTTGACCGTGCCGTCGATCGGATCCACGACCCAGTGGACGATGTCGGGGCTCGCGTCGTCGATACTGCCGCCGCCCTCCTCGCCGAGGATCGGGTCGCCGGGGCGCTGTTCGGCGAGCAGTCTTCGGATCAGCTCTTCGGTTTCGGTGTCCACGATGGTCACCGGGTCGGTCGCGTGGCTCTTGGCCTGCACGGCGCCTTCGGCGTGCGCGCCCGCGGGGCCGAACACCTCGGGACGGCGGGCGCGGACATGGGCGGCGGCGGTTTCCGCGAGGTCGACCGCGACGCGGCGCAGATCGGCCTCGTCGCCGCGCGCGACGATCGAGACGAAGGAGTCGGGGGTGTAGTCGGACACTGACGATGAGGTTTCCGGCACGCCTTCCATCGCATCACAGATCCTCGGCGAACGCCCAGCCCCGATGTCGCATTACTCTTGTCGTGCACGACACAGCGCCGTCGTCGGGCATCCCATCCCATCGCATCGCCCTGTCATGGCGTGGTGGGTCCGGGTGCGGCGACGCTGTCACCACACCGGCCAGCACAGGGAACGAGGGGTTAGTCATGTCCGCTCGGGGGCACGCATTCGGCATCGATATCGGCGGTAGCGGCGTCAAAGGCGCCGCGGTGGACCTGGCCACCGGCGATTTGGTCCATGAGCGGATCAAGATCGCGACGCCGCATCCCGCGACACCCCAGGCGGTGGCCGAAGCGGTGGCCGAGTTGGTCGCCAAGGCGGAGTGGGATGGGCCGGTCGGTCTCACCCTGCCCGCGGTGGTGATCGGCGGCGTGGCGCGCACCGCGGCCAACATCGACAAGTCCTGGATCGGCACCGACGCGCGGGCGCTGTTCTCCGCCGCGCTGGGCGGGCGTCCTGTCACCGTGCTCAACGACGCGGACGCGGCGGGCATGGCCGAGGACCGCTACGGCGCGGCAAAGGATTTCGCCGGGCTGGTCCTGCTGCTGACCTTCGGAACCGGCATCGGCTCCGCACTGCTCTACCACGGCACGCTGGTGCCCAACACCGAGCTCGGCCACGTCGAGGTCGGCGGCAGGGAGAGCGAGCACCGCGCGGCGGCCTCGGTGAAGGAGCGCGACGGCCTGACCTACGAGCAGTGGGCCGCCGAAGTCAGCGTCGTGCTGACCACGCTGGAAAACCTTTTCTTCCCAGTCGTAGTCGTCGCCGGCGGCGGCATCAGCCGGGATGCCGACCAGTGGATCCCCTTGCTCACCAACCGAACCCCGGTCATTCCCGCCCACCTGAGGAATACCGCGGGCATCGTCGGGGCGGCGATGGCGATCGATGGAGGCATCACTCCCTGAGGCGCGCGGGCGCGGCGGGGATGCCGTTCCTGGCATCGTGCCATAGGTACCCTGGTTAGATCGTTACAATGGAACGTGCCCGGCTGAGCCGGAGAAACCCCGACCGGCTCTCCGCCGGTGAAACCCGACAGATCGCTCCGCCGGAAAACTACTCTGGCGTGACGCCGCACGAGACCGTCACGAAAGGGCGTACGTGGTAGCCACGAATACCCGTCAGACCGCCGAATCGGCCGATGCCGACTCCGCAGATGTAACCGCAGCACGGCCGGTCCGTAAGGCTGCCGCGAAGAAGGCTCCGGCGAAGAAGGCCGCCGCCAAGAAGGCGCCTGCCAAGAAGGCCGCCAAGGCGACCAAGGCTCCGGCGAAGAAGGCCACCACCAAGAAGGCGGGGCCGGACGGCGAGCCCGCCGCCGAGGAAGCCCTCGAGGACGAGTCGCTCGACCTCGACGATCTCGGCGATCTGGAGGTCTCCGACGAAGACCTCGCCGACGGTGACGAGCTGGTCGAGGTCGCCGACGAGGCCGAGACCGAGGAAGCCGAGGGCGAGGCCGGCGAGCCGACCGCCGCGGAGAAGGCCTCCGGCGATTTCGTCTGGGACGAAGAGGAATCCGAGGCGCTGCGGCAAGCCCGCAAGGACGCCGAGCTCACCGCCTCGGCCGACTCGGTGCGCGCCTACCTCAAGCAGATCGGCAAGGTCGCGCTGCTCAACGCCGAGGAGGAGGTCGAACTCGCCAAGCGGATCGAGGCCGGTCTCTACGCGGCGGAGAAGGTGCGCGAGTTCGCCGAGCAGGGCGAGAAGCTTCCGGTCGCGATGCGGCGCGATTACAACTGGATCGTCCGCGACGGCAACCGAGCCAAGAACCACCTGCTCGAGGCCAACCTGCGTCTGGTCGTGTCGCTGGCCAAGCGCTACACCGGCCGCGGTATGGCGTTCCTGGACCTGATCCAGGAGGGCAACCTGGGTCTGATCCGCGCGGTGGAGAAGTTCGACTACACCAAGGGCTACAAGTTCTCCACGTACGCCACCTGGTGGATCCGGCAGGCCATCACTCGCGCCATGGCCGACCAGGCCCGCACCATCCGCATCCCGGTGCACATGGTCGAGGTCATCAACAAGCTCGGCCGCATCCAGCGCGAGCTGCTCCAGGACCTCGGCCGCGAGCCGACGCCGGAGGAGCTGGCCAAGGAAATGGACATCACGCCGGAGAAGGTGCTGGAGATCCAGCAGTACGCGCGTGAGCCCATCTCGCTGGACCAGACCATCGGCGACGAGGGCGACAGCCAGCTCGGCGACTTCATCGAGGACTCAGAGGCCGTCGTCGCGGTGGACGCGGTGAGCTTCACGCTGCTGCAGGACCAGCTGCAATCCGTGCTGGAGACCCTGTCGGAGCGCGAGGCGGGCGTCGTCCGGCTGCGCTTCGGCCTCACCGACGGCCAGCCGCGCACTCTCGACGAGATCGGCCAGGTCTACGGGGTCACCCGCGAGCGCATCCGCCAGATCGAGTCGAAGACCATGAGCAAGCTGCGCCACCCCAGCCGCTCCCAGGTGCTCCGCGACTACCTGGACTAGGTCGCTTCGTCTCGACGCCCGCATGCGTTGTGCCGCTCGATATTCCAGCGGCACCGCGCATGCGGGCGTCGCGCTTTCCGGATGCCGGCCTCCGGTGTCCGTCCGTCGTGCACAAGCACCGGCTCGATCACTGAGGGCCGACCTCATTGCCGTGACGCTTCAGTTGCGCAGTGCCGGATATCGGGCAGTCTTGCTGCCGTCCTGGGGTTGACCCTGCGTCCACGAGCGCAACAGGGGCGACGGTCGAGATCTACCGCGGCGGCATCGGTCCTTCCTGCGTTGACGCGAGCAGACCGGAACCGAGCCGATGGTTGACCCCGGACATGACGACAGGCACCGAGAACGCGATGTCGGCGCGTGCACAGTGCCCGTTCTGCTGTAAGGACCCGGTATCAGCTGAGGCCGAAGTCGAGTCCGAACATCAGCGCGAGCCACCTGGCGAATACGCCGAGACCCACGCCGAGATCGATGCCGAAGGAACCCATCGATCTCATCTCCTTCCAAGGTCGAATCCGTGGATTCCCGACCCGGTATCGATTTTATCGCTGGTCGCAGCAGCATCGCGCATCAAAATAGGCGCTGATCTTGCCAGCGACCGGAATCGGGCATTTCGACTGCCTAGCGGTCAGCCCCACCGCGACCCAGTTCTGGCGCAGGCGCTGACGCGACGCAAGGACTCGACGACGCAGGCCGATCAGGAGATCGCGGGCTCGGGACGCGCGCGGCGTTGCAAAAGCCCCACCATGGGCTCGACCACTCGCGCCGCGATCGGGCCGAGCACGGCCATCAGGA
The DNA here is from genome assembly GCF_040681325.1 of Nocardia sp. NPDC051787. Taxonomy (NCBI): domain Bacteria; kingdom Bacillati; phylum Actinomycetota; class Actinomycetes; order Mycobacteriales; family Nocardiaceae; genus Nocardia; species Nocardia sp. NPDC051787. The sequence continues at coordinate 4,479 of NZ_JBFAYO010000017.1, read as the reverse complement.
GCACGTAGGTCGACGCGAGCGCGGTGAGCTGCCCGTCCATCGCACCGGCGCTCACCGCCAATCCCGCAATGACGATCGAGAATTCGCCTCGTGCCACGAGCGCGGCGCCCGCCCTGGCCCGGCCCATCCGGCGGATGCCCTGCCTGGCCGCGGCCCACCAGCCGGTGGCGATCTTCGTCGCCACCGTGATCGCCGCCAGCACGATCGCCCAGCCGAGCACTGGCGGAATCGACCGCGGGTCGGTGTTGAGTCCGAAGGCTACGAAGAAGATCGCGGCGAACAGGTCGCGCAGAGGTTCGAGCAGTTTCGCCGCCGCGGCCGCGGTCGAACCGGAGATCGCGATGCCAAGCAGGAACGCCCCCACCGCCGCTGACACGCTCAGCGCCGAGGAGATGCCCGCCACCAGCAAGGCCCCGCCGAGCAAGGTCAGCAGGAACACCTCGCGGTCGGCACTGTCCACGATCGCCGAAACGTGGCGGCCGTAGCGCAGGGCGACGATGAGAACCAGCGTGATCGTCAGCAGCGCCAGCCCGAGCGCGCGCATACCGCTGACCCAGCTCAACCCGGCCAGGACCGTGGTGAGGATCGGCAGGTACACCGCCATCGCCAGATCCTCGAACACCAGGATGGACAGGATCACCGGGGTCTCGCGGTTGCCGAGGCGGCCGAGATCGTCGAGAACCTTCGCCACGATGCCCGAGGAGGAGATGTAGGTGACGCCCGCCAGCGTGATCGCACCCGGGACGCCCCAGCCCAGCAGCAGGGCCACCACCGCGCCCGGTGTCGCATTGACCACGATATCGACAACTCCGGCCGCCCAGGAGCGGCGCAACCCGGTCACCAGTTCCGTCGCGGTGTACTCCAGGCCGAGCAGCAACAGCAGCAGCACCACGCCGATCTCTCCGGCGACATGGCCGAATTCGTGGGCCGACTCGAGTTTCACGACACCGCCCTGCCCGAAGACCAGTCCGCCGATCAGGTACAGCGGGATCGGTGACATGCCGACGCGGCCTGCGACACGACCCAGCATGCCGAGGGCGAACAGAACCGCTCCGAGCTCGATCAGGGCGAGCGCGGTGTCTGTCACGTGCTCAGCCGTGCGTCAAGATCTTCGCGGCGGCATCGAGACCCTCCGGGGTGCCGACGACCACGAGCAGGTCGCCCGCGGTGAAGGTGAAATCGGGACCGGGCGAGGGATGCAGCTGTCCCGCCCGCATAACCGCGACGATGGAGACCTTCGTGCGGGTGCGCATCTGGGTCTCGCCGAGGGCGCGCCCGTCGTAGGGCGACTCATCACCGATCGGTAGCTGACGGGTGGTGATCCCGGGCAGGTCGCGGTGATCGTCGTTGAGCTTGGCGACCAGCTGCGGCGCGCCGAGCAGATTGGCCAGCACCGCCGCCTCGTCGGTGGACAGCGGGATCTGCGCGGCACAGGCATCCGGATCCTCGAGCTTGGAGACGATCAGGTCGATATCGCCGTCGCGGTGGGCGACCACGCCGATTCGGCGACCGGAGCGCACTTCGAAGTCCTTGCGGACACCGATGCCGGGTAGTGCGGTGACGTCGACGTTCACGCCCTCCAGATTAGCCGGATGTCCGAGCCGATGAACTCTTCCGTCATCACTTCGGCCGATGGCGCGTCGCGTGCCCTGTGCTGTGATGGAGGGCGTGCGGCGGTGGTCGGAGATGCCCGAGAGAACCCGGGACGCGCTCGGCGCGGTGATCGTTTTCGCCGGCGGCACCGCGCTGTATCTCACCGGGCTGTCCACGATGACCGAGCGCGGCACGCAGCTGCCACTGTGGGTGCGCCTCGGCGTGCTACTGGGGGTGTGCCTGGCGACGTTCTTCCGCCGCCGGAGTCCGCTGGCGGCCATGCTCGGTGGCCTGGTTCCCTTGGCGGTGGACACCTGGCTCGGCGCGACGCTGCCGGTATGGCTCGTCTACGCCGACCTGATCTATTCGGCCGTGCTCTACGCCGGGCGCCGGGCGTCGCGGATCACGACGCTGTGCTGGTCGGCGTTCTCCGGCCTGATCGTGGTGCTCACGCTGGCGCTGACCGCCGACCCGCGTGCGGTCGCGCTGGCGCTGGTGGCGGTGTTCAGTTTCGTGGCGACGCCGATCTGGTGGGCGAACTCGGTGCGCACGCACAAAGAGATCGCGGCGGCCGAGCGCACGCGCGCGCAGGCGTTGACTCTGGTCGCCGACCTCGACCGGCGCGCGGCCATCGCCGACGAGCGCACCACGATGGCACGCGACCTGCACGACGTGATCGCCGGTCACCTGTCGGCCATCGCGATCCAATCCGAGGCGGCGCTGCGGATGCCGGCCCGCCACGACCCAGCGGTCGCCGGAATCCTGCGGTCCATCCGTTCCAACAGTGTCGGCGCGCTGCAGGAGATGCGCACGATGATCGGGTTGCTGCACAGCGACGGTGATGCCGAGGAGGTAGGCGCGCCCCGCAGACTGGCTCAGCTGTCGATCCTCGTGGACGCGGCACGGGCGGCGGGGATCTCGGTACGGGTGCACGAAGCGCTCGACGGCGCGGCGCTGCCGAGCGCCGTCGACCAGGCCGCCTACCGGATCGTTCAGGAGGCATTGACCAACGCCATGAAACATGCACCGGGACAGGAGGTTTCGATCGACGTGCGCGCCGAGGACGAGGTGTTGAGCGTCACGATACGCAACCCGGCCGGCTCGGTGCGGCCGCACCACGCGGCCGCGCAAGCCGGGCACCGCGGACTGGTGAACATGCGCGAGCGTGCTGCCGCGCTCGGTGGAAGCTTTCGGGCCGGGATGGCTTCCGGCTGCTGGGAAGTGCTGGTCCGGCTGCCGTTCGGCTCCGCGAGCGCGTCATGACGATTCGGGTGGTGATCGCCGACGACCACGCGGCGATCCGCGCGGGACTGCGCATGATCCTGGACGTCGAGGACGATATCGAAGTGGTCGGCGAGGCCGCCGACGGCGATATCGCGGTCGCGCAGGCCAAAGCGCTGCAGCCGCAGGTGGTGCTGATGGACGTGCGGATGCCCGGGATGGACGGGATCACCGCGACCGGGCGGATCACCGCCGTCGGTTCGGCCAGGGTGCTCATCCTGACCACGTTCGACTTGGACGAGTACGTCTTTCGCGCGCTACGCGCCGGTGCGTCGGGGTTCGTGCTGAAATCCGCGTCGGGACACTCGCTGGTCGAGGCGGTACGCGCGGTCGCCGCAGGTGACGGCGTGCTGGCCCCGGAGGTGACCAAGGCGGTGATCTCGGCATTCGCCGCGTCCGACCATGCTGCAGCGCAATCGGTTCCGGCCGGGCTGGACGAGCTCACCGAGCGGGAACGCGAAGTGCTCGACTGCCTAGGCGACGGTCTGTCCAACGCGCAGATCGCGGCCAGGCTGTTCATCGGCGAGACCACGGTCAAGACACACGTCTCGCGGGTGCTGATGAAACTCGGTGTGCGATCACGGGTTCAGGCCGCGATCCTCGCCCGCGAGATCCGCGGCCGGTGACCACCTATCGAGCGGGGCGAATGTCCCGTCCGCACCGGGCTGGTACTTCTCCACCCCGGTGACCGCCGCCACCGGCAGCGGCCCGTACAGATGAGGAAAGAGCATCGACTCCGGATCGGTCGGCACACCGGGCTCCCATGTGATCGGCGAGCCCACACGGCCCGGGTCGATGCGCAGGAGCACCAGATCGCGCCGTCCCGCGAACAACCGGTTCGCGGGCAGGTGCACCTGCCCCGGCGCCGAGAGGTGGATGAATCCCGCCTCACCGAGCGAGGGTGCGCGGTACTCCCCTGTTTGCCGGGCGGAAAGCCACTCACCCAAAGTGCATAGGTGAACCAGCGTGTGAGTGTCGTAGGTCACGGGTAATCTCCGGGTGGACAACTGGATCGGCCGATCGAGGATGTGATGGAGTGCACTTCGATAACCTGACCTGTGGCGTTCGCCCTTAGCGAAATCCCTGGTCGTGTTATCGAAAACACACTGAATCATTCGCGGGAACAAAGTCCCCCGTCCCGAACGTCTGACAGAGTAGTCATACCCCTGCTGGGAAGTAGCGGTAGCGAGCTCGTGGTGAGTGACCACGGGCCCCACACCAGGTGAACGGTCGTCGGGACCGGGAGCCAGGACGGAGGAGTCATGCCAGGAACCCTGACAAGCACCCCACTGACCGCGGTCGATCGTTGCGACCGCTGCGGGGCGGCGGCCAAAGTGCGTGCCGTACTTCCCGCAGGTGGAGAGTTGCTCTTCTGCCAGCACCACGCGAACGAACACATGGATCGGCTGCGTGAGCTGGACGCCGTGATCGACACGGAGTCCGCTCCCGCGCTCTGATTCGCTCCTCGCGTCCTGACACAACAGCATCGGACAACAGAACACCGTCAACCACCGGCAGCGGGCGCGGACTCCGTGTCGATCACGGCGTCCAGCTCACGCAGCCGATCCATGTGTTCGTTCGCGTGGTGCTGGCAGAAGAGCAACT